>NZ_AEJC01000225.1 GCF_000317595.1 Streptomyces ipomoeae 91-03
AGCCGATGAGGGCAACGGCGGTGCTTCCGGCACCCATGGTCCAGGTACGACGACAGGAAAGGCACACACCCATGACCCGGGTGCTCGTGGTGGAGGACGACCCGCAGCTCGTACGGGCTCTCGTCATCAACTTGCAGGCACGTCACTACGGCGTGGACGCCGCTCCCGACGGGGCCACGGCCCTGCGGCTCGCTGCCGCGCGTCAGCCCGACGTGGTGCTGCTCGACCTCGGGCTGCCCGACATGGACGGTGTCGAGGTCATCAGGGGCCTGCGGGGCTGGACCCGCGTGCCGATCCTGGTCCTGTCCGCCCGGCAGGCGTCCGACGAGAAAGTCGTCGCGCTCGACGCCGGTGCCGACGACTACGTCACCAAACCGTTCAGCATGGACGAGCTGCTGGCCCGGCTGCGGGCTGCCGTCCGCCGAACCGAGGACGCACCGCTCGCGCCCGAGACGGCGCTGGTCGAGACGGAGGACTTCAGCATCGACCTGCTCGCCAAGAAGGTCGTCCGGGACGGGCGGGACGTGCGACTGACCCCGACCGAGTGGCATCTGCTGGAGATCCTGGTGACCAATCCGGGCCGGCTGATCACGCAGAAGTACCTCCTTCAGGAGGTCTGGGGCTTCCCGCAGAGCAGCAAGACCAACTATCTGCGGGTCTACATGGCGCAGCTGCGCCGCAAACTGGAAGCGGACCCCTCCCACCCCCGCTATCTGATCACCGAGCCCGGTATGGGCTATCGCTTCGAAGCCTGACCGAGGGATGACATGGCACGCGGCAAGCTCCGGATCTACCTCGGTGCGGCACCCGGCGTCGGCAAGACGTACGCGATGCTGTCCGAGGCACACCGCCGTATCGAGCGGGGCACAGACTGCGTGGTGGCGTTCGTGGAACACCACCGCCGTCCGCGCACCGAGGTGATGCTGCACGGCCTGGAACAGATCCCACGCAGGGAGATCGAGTACCGGGACACGGCCTTCACCGAGATGGACGTCGACGCGGTTCTGGCCCGGCATCCGAAGGTGGCGCTGGTGGACGAGCTGGCCCACACCAACGTCCCCGGCTCCCGCAACATCAAGCGCTGGCAGGACGTGGAAGAACTGCTGGACGCCGGGATCGACGTGGTCTCCACCGTCAACATCCAGCACCTGGAGTCCCTGGGCGATGTCGTCGAGTCCATCACGGGCGTACGGCAGCGGGAGACGGTCCCCGACGAGGTCGTACGGCGGGCGGACCAGATCGAACTGGTGGACATGTCGCCCGAGGCCCTGCGCCGCCGGATGGCGCACGGCAACATCTACAAGCCGGACAAGATCGACGCGGCCCTGTCGAACTACTTCCGGCCCGGCAACCTGACCGCCCTGCGGGAGCTGGCGCTGCTGTGGGTGGCCGACCGGGTCGACGAGTACCTGACCGAGTACCGCAGTGAGCACAAGGTCTCGGCGATCTGGGGCTCGCGCGAGCGGATCGTGGTCGGCCTGACCGGCGGCCCGGAGGGGAGGACCCTCATCCGCCGGGCGGCGCGGCTGGCGGAGAAGGGCGCCGGTGGCGAGGTGCTGGCGGTCTACATCTCCCGCAGCGACGGCCTGACCTCCGCCTCGCCCAAGGAACTGGCCGTCCAGCGCACCTTGGTGGAGGACCTGGGCGGCACGTTCCACCAGGTCGTCGGCGACGACATCCCCGCAGCCCTGCTGGACTTCGCGCGCGGTGTGAATGCCACCCAGATCGTCCTGGGCGTCTCCCGCCGCAAGAGCTGGCAGTACGTCTTCGGACCCGGCGTCGGCGCCACGGTCGCCCGGGACTCCGGCCCCGACCTCGACGTCCACCTGATCACCCACGACGAGGTGGGCAAGGGCCGCGGTCTGCCGGTCGCCCGCGGGGCACGGCTCGGCCGCTCCCGGCTGATCTGGGGCTGGCTGGTCGGCATCGGCGGACCGGCCCTGCTGACCTGGCTGCTCGGCAGCGTCTTCCCGGACGTGGGTCTCGCCAACGACATGCTGCTGTTTCTGACCATGACGGTGGCGGCGGCCCTGCTCGGCGGCCTCTTCCCGGCCCTGGCCTCGGCGGCTGTCGGCTCCCTGCTGCTGAACTGGTTCTTCACGCCGCCCTTCCGCACCTTCATCATCGCCGACCCGAGGAACATCGTGGCCATCGCGATCTTCGTCGGTGTCGCCGTGTCGGTCGCGTCCGTGGTCGACCTGGCCGCACGGCGCACCCAACAGGCGGCCCGGCTGCGCGCCGAGGCCGAGATACTGTCCTTCCTGGCAGGAAACGTCCTGCGCGGCGAGACCAGCCTCGAGGCACTCCTCGAACGCGTCCGTGAGACCTTCGGCATGGAATCGGCGGCGCTGCTGGAACGCGAGAGCGACGTGGCCCCGTGGACCTGCGCGGGCAGCGTGGGCCCGCGCCCCTGTACCGCCCCCGAGGAGGCGGACGTCGACGTCCCCGTGGGCGACAACATGTCCCTCGCCCTGTCCGGCCGTGTCCTTCCCGCCGAGGACCGGCGGGTCCTGGCCGCCTTCGCGGCCCAGTCCGCCGTGGCGCTGGAGCGCCAACGCCTCCAGCAGGAGGCCGACCAGGCCAAGGAACTGGCCGAGGGCAACCGCATCCGCACCGCCCTGCTGGCTGCCGTGAGCCACGATCTGCGTACCCCGCTGGCCGGGATCAAGGCAGCGGTCTCCTCCCTGCGTTCGGACGACGTCGAGTGGTCGGAGGAGGATCAGGCGGAGCTGCTGGAGGCGATCGAGGAGGGCGCCGATCGCCTTGATCACCTGGTGGGCAACCTGCTCGACATGTCGCGCCTGCAGACCGGCATGGTCACCCCGATCGTCCGCGAGACCGACCTCGACGAGGTGATCCCGATGGCGCTGGGCGGCATCGCCGAGGACAGCGTGGATCTGGACGTCTCCGAGACGCTGCCCATGGTCGCCGTGGACAAGGGCCTGTTGGAACGGGCGGTGGCCAACGTGGTGGAAAACGCCGTCAAGTACAGCCCGCCCGGTGAGAGTGTCCTTGTGTCGGCGAGCGCCATAGCCGACCGGGTCGAGGTCCGGGTCGTGGACCGCGGTCCCGGCGTCCCCGACGAGGCCAAGGACCGCATCTTCGAACCCTTCCAGCGCTACGGCGATGCCCCGCGTGGCGCCGGAGTCGGCCTCGGCCTGGCCGTCGCCCGCGGCTTCGCCGAGGCCATGGGCGGCACGCTCACCGCCGAGGACACCCCCGGCGGGGGCCTGACCATGGTGCTGAGCGTGCCGATGGCCCCCGGCCGCCCCCAGGCGCACACCGACTTGTCGGAGGCGGTCACGTCGTAGACGGGCTGGCGTACGGCGCTGAGGAGCGACGGCAACCCTCACTCCGCGGTGAGCTCCGCGAGCTGCTCAGCAGCGGTGGTGTTGCCCTGATCGGCAAGCCGTCGCAGTCCGCGAAGTCGCCCTGCGCGGTGGCGAGTTCGATCAGCTGGTCGGTGGCGGTGGCGGTGGCGGTGGTGGCGTTCCCGTTGCCGGAGAGTCGTCGCAGTTCCGCGATGTCACCTTGCTCGGTGGCGAGTTCGACCAGCTGGGCCGTCGCCGTGGCCGTGCCCTGGTCTGCAAGGCGTCGCAGCTCCTGCAGGTCGCCGAGTTCCGTGGCGCGTTCGACCAGCTCGTCGACCGCTGTCGCGTCGCCTTTGTCGGCCCGTTCCCGGAGGACGGACAGGTCGGAGTCGGTCATGCTGGGCAACCTCTCCATGGTGTCGGTCCAGGCCGGTCGGCCCGGTGTCCCGGCGTGTGCCGGTCGGGCTATTCGCCCGGGGTGGGGAGTCTTCCGGCGGCGCGGAGCCGATCGCGATGCGCATGCCACTCGTCCAGCAGCGCGGGCAGACGATCGGCGAGGAACTCGGCCGGCGCGACCATCTCTTCGAACGGGGCACGACGCCCCGGCGGGGCGTCGGCGAGCAGCGCGGCCCTTCCCGGAACAGCGCCGCATGCTCCTTGTGGAGGGCGGTGTCGAAGTTCTGTGGCTGTGGGCCGGCCGGATTCAGACTCACCCGGTCCACCCGCTCACCAGCGGCGCGAGTCCGCCGCGCCATTTTGTGGCGGCGACGCGGAAGGCGTATCTGATCCTGCGGGGGACCTCGGTGTGGGGCAGCACGAGCAGGGCGTGCAGGAGCGCATGCCGTGTATGAGAACCTGCGCGGGGAGGTGGCCGCCGCAGGGGGGCGGGTGGTGACCATCGCCCCGGGTGCTGTTGAGGGATGCGTGACGGGCGCCGTACACGCGAGAGCCCCCCACCGACCACCGGCGCGCGGTAAGGGGTTCTCGGTCCCGGGCGCGGTCGTCCCGGCGCTAGGAGTCGCTGGATTCCGGCTCCTGGAGGGTGATCGCCCTGGAGGGGCAGACACCGGCGGCCATCTGTGCGGCCGCGCGATGGGCGGTGGGCGGCTCGGCGTGCAGCAGGAGCACACGGCCGTCGTCGGGATCCTGGTCGAAGACCTCGGGGGCGGTCAGAGCGCACATACCGGCGCCGATGCAGCGCTCACGGTCGACGCGCAGGCGCGTCATCCTCATGCCTCCTCCTTGTCCCAGGTGACCGGCAGGCTTTTCACCCCGTAGATGTCCGCGGTCTCCGGACGCAGGCCAACCTCTTCAGCCGGTACGGCCAGGCGCAGCGTGGGGAAGCGGTCGACCAGCGCGCGGAACGCGACCCGCATCTCGACGCGGGCCAGCTGCTGCCCCAGGCACTGGTGGATGCCGTGGCTGAAGGCCAGGTGCCCGTCGTACGGCCTCCGGAGGTCGAGCACGTGGGGATCGGCGAAGCGCTCGGGGTCGCGGTTGGCGGTGTTGTACGACAGGACGACCGTCGTGCCGGCCTCGATGGTCTGGCCGCCCAGCTCGACGTCCTCCAGCGCCGTCCGCATGAACGTCTTGGCGACGCTCAGATACCGCAGCAGCTCCTCCACGGCCCCGTCGGTGAGCGCGGGGTCGGCGCGCAGCGCGGCCAGTTGCGCCGGGTTCTGCAGCAGCGCGAAGGTGCCGAGAGACAGCATGTTCGCGGTGGTGTCGAACCCGGCCGCCAGCAGAATCAGGCTGATTCCCTTCAGCTCCTCATCGGTCAGATCGCTGTCGGTGAGTTCGCTGAGCACGTCGTCGGTGGGGTTCGCGCGCTTGGCGGCCACCAGCTCCGCGAGGTACTCCTGGGTCGCGGTGTAGGCCGCTATCAGCTCCTCGTCGCTCACCTCCCCACCCATGAACGCGTCGATCTGTTCCTGGAAGGAGGCCCGGTCCTCGTACGGCACCCCCAGCAGCTCGCAGATCACGATGGTGGGGATGGGCTTGGCGAACGCGGTCACCAGGTCCGCCGGCGGGCCGGTCTTCTCCATGGCGTCCAGGCAATCGGCGGTGATCTGCTCGATACGCTCGGTGAGAAGTCGCATCCGCCGTACGGTGAACTTGCCCACCAGCGGTTTCCGATAGCGGCTGTGCTGTGGCTCGTCCATGAGGAGGAACTCGCCGGGCGGCGCCGGAGGAACCTCGAAGTCGCCCACGTTCAGCAGCTCCTTGCGCGAGCTGAACCGCGAGTCGGCCAGGACCGACCTGACCAGGTCGTATCCGGTGATCAGCCAGCCGGGTTTGCCGCCAGGGTGGGTGTAGCGGCTGATGGGGCCGTGCCGGCGGGCGTCGATCAGCTCTGCCGGAGGGTCGAAGGGGCAGCCGGGCTGACGCGTCGTCGGCAGTGTTGTGACGGTGTGGAGGGATTCACCCATGGCCATTCCTCATCTCGCGATATTACGTGTTTGGCGGAACTCGAAAGCTACGTTGCATTCATGGTTTCGTCAATCACCTGGAAGGCATCTTCCAAGGTGACTGGCGGCAAATTGATGCAATGACGCTGGCGTTGAATGCAACGTTGTGTTGCAATGGTGGGTGGCGAATGCAATATCGGCGGCATGCGGTGCAGCGCGCTGCAGGTGGCTCGCCGACAGTTGGCCGATGCGATGGCTTGTCGACGGCCTCGGCGAAGCGAGCCGCCGCATGGCCGACGACCCCGGCGAAGCTCATGCCGGGGCCGTGGATGATGTGCCCATGAATGCACAGGAGTTGGACCCGGCCGGCCCGAAGGGCGCTTCCGCGTCGCCGGGTTCCGGGGTGGGGATGTGTGGCAGGCGGCGAGATGGAAGCCGCCCCGGTTCCGCCGGCGGCCGGAAGTGCCAGGACTTCCACACCCTGTACTGGGTCAGGGTCGGCGCCGGTCGTCAGGTCATCGACGGGAGGCCGCTGGAGATGGGCGGTGGTGGGTCGTGGCCAGGTGTACAGGTACGAGCACATGAGCGACGTCGACGGCACGGTCATCAACTTCAGCGACGACCTGCTGTACGAGGGGCCCGTCACGCAGGTGAATCCGGTCCGGCTCGTCGGCCGTTATGGGACGCGGCCGGTGAGCGTGCCCGTCGAGGACGCGGCGCACATGGACCAGCTGGTCGACATCCTGGCAGCCGAGGCGGGGCGCCCCGCGGAGGTACTGAACGTGGAGGTCCAGCGACACCTCCTGCTCACTCTCCTGTTGTGGGCCCGCGTTACTACGACGCTGCCCGCGCTCTTGGGCGCGAGCGGGAGATCTGCTGCCCGGGCGAAGGCTCGGGCGGCGTCTCCTCCACGCGACTTGGCTCCCGAGCGAACCGGAGTAGGAAAATGGAATCGTTGAACCGGCGTACTCTCCTCGGCGCCGCTGCGGCCGGTGTGCCGCTGGCTGTGGCCCCCGGACTGGTGACGCCCGCATCCGCGTCGTCTCAGCATTACGGCGGCAGGTACCAGCTGGAGAAGGACAACTGCATCCACTTCCACATCGCGGACTTCGTCGCTTGGAACAACCGCAGGTGGGACATGCAGGCGTACTACCACGCGTCCGATGTCTACGTGGATGTCTACGTGGAGATGGGCGGGGCGGCGACCACCAACGTCGAGGACCACATCGCCGCCATGAAGGACATCCTCAAGGACAATCCAGAGGCCCGGATCCTCCAGCACTACCCCAGGTCGTGCAGGGGGAGTGGACGGCGACCGTCGGCCACTACGTCCCCGGCGGTTCCGCCTCTGCACCATCGCCCGCCACCACCGGGGTCAGATGGTCAAGGAGTACCTCTTCATGCGGGAGATGTGACGGCCAAATACGGTCATGTGGCCGATGCCGCGCACGCCTCACGGCGTGGTGGTGAACTTCCCGTCCGGCGTGTTGCGCAGCCAGTCCCGCTCGACCGCCGGTTCAGCTTCGCGCGCGTCGCCCCCACACGAGCCGGTTCGGTGTCGATCCCCAAGATCTGAGGCTGGAGTACTGGTGAACGAAGTCGCGTTCGTTTGCTTCATGCCGGCCAACTCCCCCTGGAATGGCCTCGATATCGGCGACATCGACGCCGAGCCGGTCGGCAACGCTCCACGTGGCGGCGACAGCGACCGGACCGAGGCCCGCGGCGTGAAGGGACTTCCGCGCGTCCATGGCTGCCGCAGCCCGCTGACCTGTTCCTTCGGCTCCGCAGGAGCAGGACCTCCAGAACCCGCGCATTACGTCGAACCCGGGTTGCAGTGCGGAAGGCGCCACTCAGGGGGCGCTTTCCGCGTTTCGGATGCCCGACTGTGCGCTGTTGCTCCCGCTATCAGCCTGTTCGTTGCGATCACTCGTATGAAGTGGCTTTTCTCAGGTCATGCCCTTTCCGCAATGATCACTCTGTGTTGTGCCTCGTATCCGAGGCACGCCTGGCGACTCGCAGGAGTTCTCATCGGAATGGACCGGATCCCCGAACACCTCGTAGCCCTTGTGGCCGGCCAATTGGGCGTAGGCCCCGACCAGTTCAGTGCCACAACGACCCTTCAGGACCTGGGCATCGACTCATTGGGGCTGATGGAACTCGTGGTGGCCGCGGAGGAGCGGTTCGGGATCGTCCTGCCCGAGGACGTGCTGGACCTCGCTCCGAACGCGACCCTCGGCGAAGCCGCCCGACTCTTCCCGGTGACCGAGTCCGATCCCTCGTCACCCGCCGCCCGTATCGCGCCGGGCGCCGAGCTTTGACCGCCGGGGCCGACGTCGTCGTCACGGGGATCGGTCTGATCACTCCCGCCGGACACTCCCACGAGGTGAACTGGGACGCCCTCCGCCGGGGCCGCTCCCTCGCGGTCGCCGGCCCCGACCTGGCGGGGCTGCCCGTCGACTTCTCCTCCCGGGTGACGGGCTTCGACGCGGAGGCGGAGCGGGGCCGCGCGCGTGCGCGGCGCCTGGACCGCTTCACACAGTTCGCGCTGACCGCCGCACGCCGAGCGGTCGCCGACGCCGGACTCGACCCCGGCAGCCGGCGGGGGGAACGCGTCGGCGTCGTCCTGGGCGTGGGCTCGAACAGCCTGAGCACCTACGTCGCCGAGTTCTGCCACCTGGGTGCGGAGCGCCCGGAGCGGGTCTCGCCGCCGGCCCTTCCGCGCAGCGTTGCGAACATGGCCGCCGGTGAGGTCGCGATCGACCTGGGGGCGTGCGGCCCCGACTTCACCACCGCCGGCGCGTGCGCCTCGGGAACCACGGCCATCGGGGCCGCACGTGACCTGCTGCGGTCGGGGGCGTGCGACATCGTGCCGGCCGGCGGCAGCGAATCCGCGCGTTCCCGCATGACCGCGACCTGCTTCACACGGATGCGGGCCCTGTCGCGGCGCCGCGACAGGCCGGCCCTCGCCAGTCGGCCCTTCGACCGCGCACGTGACGGATTCGTCCTCGGCGAGGGCGCCGCCGTACTCGTCCTCGAACGGCGGGCCACCGCCCGGCAACGCCACGCCCGCATGCTGGCCCTGCTCAGCGGCTACGGAGCCGGCGCCGATGCGCACCACCCCGTCGCCCCGCACCCCGGCGGCGCCGGTGCGATCCGGGCCGTCACCGCCGCCCTCGACGACGCGGGGTGCCGGCCCCGCGACATCGGCCACATCAACGCCCACGGAACGTCCACCGCCCTCAATGACACGGCGGAGGCCGCGGCCCTCACCCAGGTCTTCGGCGAGCACACGCCGCCCGTCACCGCGTCCAAGGGCGTCATCGGGCACGTCCTGGGAGCCGCCGGTGCGATCCAGCCGCGTACACCGTCCTCGCGCTGCGGCACCGGGGCGTTCCACCGGTGGCCGACTTCGAGCGCCAGGACGAGGAGCGCCGGCTCGGCATCGTGGCCGGACGCCCGCGACCGACGACGGGGGACGTCGGCGTCAGCTGCTCTTTCGGGTTCGGCGGCCAGAACGCGGTCCTGCTGTTCACCGCGGTCTGGGATCAGGAGGACGTAAGGCATTGAAGGGGATCCGCGTGGATGCGATCAGGCGGCGGGCGTGGTGGGTGGTGGTGTGCGCGGCGCCGGCGGCGGTGTGCGCCGCCGTCCTGGCTCCGCTCGCGCTGGAGTCGCTCGGTACCGGAGGTGCCGTCGCCACCGGCATCGAGGCGGAGCGGGCCCGCCGGCAGGCCGAACGACTGGGGGTGCCGTCCCCCGACCTGATCCTCTCCCTCTCACCGGGGGCCGACGGGCCCGCCCCACCGGCACCGTCCCGTACCGACGAGCAGGCGACCGCGGACCAGGCGTCCTTGCGGACCGGAACCGAGGCGGTGGTGGAAGCGCTGTCCGACGAGCCCGACGTACGGGCCGTGTGGTCGGCGCGGACGGCGGAGGACGACTGGCTGCGCTCCCGGGACGGGCGGACCGTGTTGGTCGAGGCGCGGCTGAAAGGGTCGGAGAAGGACCGCGCCGATGCCGCTCCACAGGTGGTGGAGGCCGCTCGGTCCGCTGCTCGGTCCGCCGCCCCCGGCCTGCGGGTGGAGCCCAGTGGTGAGGTGTGGACCAGCCGGGAGATCGAGGAGACCGTCGACCGGGATCTGCGGCCGGCGGAGTTGGTGGCCGCGCCCGTGCTCTTCGGCATGCTGGTGTTCGCGTACGGGTCGGTGGTGTCCGCCCTGCTGCCCGTCCTGGTCGCCGCCCTGGCGGTCGGCTGCACGCTGCCGGTGCTGGCGCTGCTCGCGCAGGCGGTCGACGTGTCCCGCATGGGGGCCAACGCCGTCTCGGCGATCGGTTTCGGCCTGGCGGTCGACTACAGCCTCTTCCTCCTCGCCCGCGTACGCGAACACACCGCGCGGGGTGAGGAGTTGGAGGAGGCGTTGAAGGCCCCGCTCCGCTCCAGCGGGCGCTCCATCGCCTTCTCGGCCGCCGCTGTCACCGCCTGCCTGGCGGCGGCGATGGTGGTGCCGGTGCCCCTGCTGCGCTCGCTGTGCCTGGCGGGCATGGTCGTCACCCTCCTGGCGGCGTTGGTCGCACTGGTGGTGCTGCCGGCCTGTCTGGTCCTTCTCGGCCCACGTGCGCAGGCCTGGGACCCCCTGGCACGGTGGCGGCGCACCCGGCTGGGAGACGGCAGTCGCTTCTGGCGTGACACCGCGCGGGCCGTCACCGCGAGACCCTTTCTCGCCGGGGGCCTCGCGGCACTCCTGCTGCTCCTGCTCGCCCTGCCGTTCACACACGTACGGCTCGGACTGGTGGACGACCGGACCCTCCCCGCG
>NZ_AEJC01000226.1 GCF_000317595.1 Streptomyces ipomoeae 91-03
CCCCCCGCTACAACCACGCCAACGACGCCGCCCTTTCCAGTACGTTCCGTACCGCTCCCTCGTCGCCCGTCGTGACCCTCGGCACCTCGGCCGGGTCGTGTCGGCCGCCCACCAGGAGGCAGAAGTCGACCGGGGTCAGGGTCAGTTCGGCGCGTACGGGGGTGTTCTCGTCGCCCAGGATCCAGCGGGTGTCGGGCGCTCCCGTGACCTCCAGGAGGACCGGGGGCGCGTCGTGCAGGACCAGGGCGAGGATGCGGACGGCCAGGTGGACCAGCTGCCGCAGGTGTTCGTCGGGCGGTGGCGGTACGGCGAGGCCGAGGGCGCGGCCGATGTCGTCGGTGTGGATCCACGCCTCGAAGGCGCGCACCAGGAAGTGGTCGGCGACGGGCAGCCGGAGGCCCATCACCGGCACGGCGCGCGCGGCGAGTCCGGGGTCGTGGGCCTCGGGCGTGGCCAGCAGCGCGGCGGCCTGCGCGGCCCAGGTGGCGACCGTCTCCTCCGGCGTCCGCGCGTGCTCGTGTGCGATCACGTCGGCGGTACGGCGGTCCCAGGCGTCCCCCATGGGGGTTCCCTCCGGGATGCGGGAGGCGGGCACGCGCGGGTCGACGCCGAGTGGTACGGCGAGGTGTTCGTCGGCGGCGATGAGGTGCGCGACGGTGGCCTGCGCGTCCCAGTCGTGCACCACCGGCGTGCCCCAGCGCCCGTCCAGCTCCGGCACCAGCGCCTGCAGCCCGGCCACGGCCCCGGCGTACGGCGCGGCGTACGGGGCGACACCGGGTACGCGCGGGCGCCGGGAGCGCAGGGCCGGCGCGAGAATCCCGTCCATGGCCGCAGGTGGGGCGGCGGGCGGGCCGTCCAGCAGACGTACGGTGTCCCGGAGTCGTTCGGCCTCTGTCGCGCAGGGCTCGCAGGCGGCCAGGTGGAGGGGGACGGTCTTGTCGTCGCCGGGTGGGAGCGCGCCGATCGCCCAGGCGGCCAGCAGCTCTCGTACGCCGTCGTGGTCGTTGGTCATCGCGTGCCGCCCTTTCGCCCTGCCGCTCCCACGATACGCAGGGCCCGAATGTCCCGGTACATCCCGCCCGCCCCCCTCACGCGCCCCTCGCAGGCGCCGGGTCCGGTGGATCCGCGAGGGACTCGGCGAGTTTGCGCAGGGCCGAGCGCAGCCGGGTCTTCGCGGTGCCCTCGGGTATGCCCAGCTCGACGGCGGCCTGGCGGTAGGTGCGGCCCGCGAAGTACGCGAGGTGGACCACCTCCCGCTGGGGGCGCGGGAGTTCGGCGAGGGCGGTGTGCAGCAGGAGGGAGCGCTCGCGGTCGACGACCGTCTCGTCGGGGCCGGGTGCGGCGTCGGGGATGGCGGCCAGGGCCGAGTCGTCCGCGCGGGCGTCCTTGCGCTGCCGGGCCTCGCCGCGTACCCAGTCCACGGCCCGCCGGTGGGCCAGCATGGACAGCCAGGCGCGCAGGGAACCACGGCTCGCGTCGAAGGCGTACGGCCGGCTCCACAGCTGTGCGAAGACCTCCTGCGCCACGTCCTCGGCCCCCGCCGGGCTGTGCGTGACCTTGACGGCCACCCGCCGGACGAGTTCCCCGTACGCCGCGTACGCCTCACGCAGCGCGGACTCGTCCCCGTACACCAGCCGCCGATGCAACTCCGCATCGGTCAACGGCTGTTCGAGCGTCGGCTCCACCGGCACCACCACCTCGTGAAGCCTTCCTAGCGTCCTCGCGGGGGGCCGCGCCAGTGGTTCCGCCGGACAGCCGGTGGTCCGCCGGCGCCGTGACCGCCGGTTGGTGCGGCCCCCGCTCGACAGGGGGTACGGACCTCGGCCGCCGGTGGTTCAGCCGGACAGGACGTCCAGGAGCCGGTCGACGTCCGCGTCCGTGTTGTACAGGTGGAAGGAGGCGCGCAGATTGCCCGCGCGGTTGGAGACCTCGATACCCGCCGCGCTCAACTCGGGCTGCTTCCCGCCCAGTCCGGGCACCGACACGATCGCCGATCCGGGCGCGGGGACGGGCGCGTGGCCCAGGCTCGCGAGCCCGGCGCGGAAGCGCTCGGCGAGCGCGAGGTCATGGGCGCGCACGGCGTCCACGCCGAGTTCCTCGATCAGCGCCAGGGAGTGGCGCAGTCCGGCGTACGTGAAGAGCGCCGGGCTCACGTCGAACCGCCGGGCGGAGTGGGCGAGTTCGGCGACCGGCCCGTAACAGCTGTCCCAGGGGCTCTCCCCCGCGACCCAGCCGGCGAGCACGGGGGTGAGTCCGCCGAAGTCCTCCGGCACGACCAGGAAGGCGGCGCCGTGCGGGCCGAGCAGCCACTTGAAGGTGATCGAGACGGTGAAGTCGTACGCGTCGGCCGTCATCGGCAGCCATCCGGCGGCCTGCGAGAAGTCGACGTACGTACGCGCCCCGTGCGTCCGGGCCGCCTCCTCGATGGCGTCCAGGTCGGCGATCCGTCCGTCGGCGGACTGCGCGGCGCTGACCGCGACGAGGGCGGTGCCCGGACGGACCGACTCGGCGAGCCGCTCCAACGGCACGGCGCGCACCTTGAGATCACCGCGGACGTGGAAGGGGGTCACGACGGAGGTGAAGTCGTCCTCGGCGGTGAGCACCTCGGCGCCCGACGGCAGCGAGGCGGCCACCACCCCGGTGTGCGCGGCGACCGAGGCCCCGGCCGCCACCCGCTCCACCGGCACACCGGCCAGCCGCGCGAAGGCGGCCCGGGCCGCCTCCACGTCGTCGTGCAACGAGCCCAGCGGCCTGCCCTCGGCCCGCATCAGCGCGGCCTCGTGGAGGGCCGCCACCGTACGAGCGGGGAGCAGCCCGTTGCTCGCCGTGTTCAGATAGGTCTTCTTCGGGGCGAACTCGGATCGGACGAGTCTCTCGAACGTCTCGGAGGTCTCCATGGGTCCACTGTGGGGCCTTGTGGACTCTCCGTCCATTGAGATGTTTTACGCGATTTCTCCAAGCGATGCTTATATATCACCGCTGAGCTGCACCGCCGCGCTTCTTGGAGCCCGCGGTAGCGGACCTTTCAGGGGCGCGGGCATCCGACCGCACCCCTGAAAGGCGCTCCCCGGACGGCTCACCGGCCCTGCGGCACCGCACAGCCGTCCGGCCCACAAGCCTCGGCCCCGTCGTCCCCCTGGACCACCTTCAGCGGCGAACGCCCACCCCACGCCTGCGTCAGCGCCTGCTCGAACACCTCGGCGGGCTGGGCGCCGGACACCCCGTACTTGCGGTCCAGCACGAAGAACGGCACACCGTTCGCCCCCAGCTCGGCGGCCTCGCGCTCATCGGCGCGCACGGCGTCCGCGTACGCGGTCGGGTCGGCGAGGACCTTGCGGGCGGCGTCCGCGTCCAGCCCGGCCTCGGCGGCCAGGTCGATCAGGAAGTCGTCGGCGTCGGCGTACACGGAGCGCTCGTCGGCGAAGTTGGCGCGGTAGAGGAGCTGGAGCAGTTCGGCCTGCCGACCCTGTTCCTTGGCGAAGTGGAGCAGGCGGTGCATGTCGAAGGTGCTGCCGTGGTCACGGCCCTCGGCCCGGTACGCGAGCCCTTCGGCGGCGGCCTGCTCACGGAGGTTGTGCTCGCCGGCCTGGGCCTGGGCCTCGCTCATCCCGTACTTCTTGCTGAGCATGGTGAGCACCGGCTGGATGTCGTCCTTCGCACGGCCCGGGTCGAGTTCGAAGGAGCGGTGCACCACCTCGATGTCGTCGCGGTGGGGGAAGGCCGCGAGCGCCTTCTCGAAGCGGGCCTTGCCCACGTAGCACCAGGGGCAGGCGATGTCGCTCCAGATCTCGACGCGCATGGTGTCACTCTCTCCTCGGCCGTACGGGTACGGGTCATGGGCCCGGATCACGGGTCATCGATCGCGGGCGGCGGTGGCGGGGGCGGCGATGCCCTCCGTTTCTCCTTCTGCGGTTGATGAACGTTCAAGCAGCCTGCCTCATTCCCTGTCCACCGGCTCGTTCCGGGCCAGTCGTCGCTCAGGGTGCGGCTGCGGAGACGGTGTAGGTGAGCGGCAGGTGGTGGGGGCCCGAGGTGCTGGGGGTTCGGGGGTCCGGGGTCCAGCCCAGACGGGTGCAGAAGGCGCGGGCCCGGTGGTTGTCGGTGCGCACGGTGAGGGTGGCCGTGCGTTTGCCGTCCGCCAGCCACTCCTCGACGCAGGCCGCGTGCAGGGCTCGGCCGGTGCCTCGGCGCCGGTGGTCGGGGGCGATGTGGAACTGGGTGAGGTGCACGGTGTCGGTGGGGGCGCCGTCGGTGGTGCGGAAGGAGGCGACGCCGATGATTCTGCTGTGCTCCACCGCGCACAGCACGTGTCCGTCCGGGCGCTCGATGGCTCGCCGCCAGGTGGTCTCCCAGTCCGTGCCGTCGTCGGGGACGCCCTCGGGGTGGTATGTCGCCCGGGATCGGGCGTGCAGGGCGGCGATGTCCTGTGCCTCTGCGGGGAGCGCCGTCCTGATCACTCGGGCGCCTGTGACGCGGTTCACACGATCCTTGATCATGCCGCGGATGACGCCGTCGGCGGGGCGCCGGTTCCCTTTTTCGCCCCCACCGCCCCTACCCGTCCCTCCCAGCGCAGTTCCCCTCGGACCAGGCGGACTTCGTGGGCAGTTCCTGGCCGTTCGTCGGACCAGCCAGGTTTCGTAGGCAGTGCCCGGCCGTTCGTCGGACCGGGCGGGCTTCGTAAGCAGTTCGCGGCCGGTCGCAGGCAGTTCGTGAGCCTCGTCGTGAGTTCGGCTGTGGGTCGGGGCGACGTCGTCGTGGGTTCGCCCGTCGTGGGAGTGGGGCACCCCCTTGCCGCCGTACGCGGGTGATCCGCGTATGGGGGCGTGCGTTCGAACATGGTGGGTCCCGAGGG
>NZ_AEJC01000227.1 GCF_000317595.1 Streptomyces ipomoeae 91-03
CCAACGAACCGTCCCCACCCGAGCTCGAAGGCGTGGCGGGGGTGAATTTACGTCCAGCGAACGGTGGACGCGCGAGTGTGTACGGCACAATGACCGTGCCCGTGAGGCCCTTCGACGCGACGGATACGACGTGATGAGCAAGACGACAGTCAAGGACGTCCCAGCCCAGCAGGAACGCCACAGCGACGACGCCCCCCGCACGGTGGGCGGCAGCCGCGCCTTCGCGATCATGCTGCTGATCACCGGCGCGGCCGGGCTGCTCGCCGCCTGGGTCATCACGATCGACAAGTTCAAGCTGCTCGAGGCCAAGGTCGAGGGCAAGACGTTCACCCCGGGCTGCAGCCTGAACCCCGTCGTCTCCTGCGGCAGCGTCATGGAGAGCAAGCAGGCCGCCGTCTTCGGGTTCCCCAACCCGATGCTCGGCCTCGTCTGCTACGGCATCGTCATCTGCGTCGGCATGAGCCTGCTCGCCCGCGCCCGCTTCCCCCGCTGGTACTGGCTCACCTTCAACGCCGGCACCCTCTTCGGCGTGAGCTTCTGCGCCTGGCTGATGTTCCAGTCGCTGTACCGGATCAACGCCCTGTGCCTGTGGTGCAGCCTCGCCTGGGTCGCGACGATCATCATGTTCTGGTACGTGACCTCGTTCAACGTGCGCAATGGCTTCCTGCCCGCGCCCAGTTGGCTGAAGAGCTTCTTCGGCGAGTTCACCTGGGTCCTGCCCGTGCTGCACATCGGCATCATCGGCATGCTGATCCTGACCCGCTGGTGGGACTTCTGGACCAGCTGACGGCCCGTCCGCTGACGGCCCGCCCGCCCGGCTGACGGCCCGTCCACCGAGCCGACGGGCGGCTCCGACGGGACTGTCAGTGGCGTGACATAGGGTTTCAGCGTGGAGCCCGATCTGTTCACCGCCGCCGCAGAAGAACGCCAGGAGAAGGACCCGGCCGCCAGCCCCCTGGCCGTGCGCATGCGCCCGCGCACCCTCGACGAGGTCGTGGGCCAACAGCACCTGCTGAAGCCCGGTTCCCCCTTGCGCAGACTGGTCGGCGAGTCCGGCGGCGGACCGGCGGGACCCTCCTCGGTGATCCTCTGGGGCCCGCCCGGCACGGGCAAGACGACCCTGGCGTATGTCGTCTCCAAGGCCACCAACAAGCGTTTCGTGGAGCTCTCCGCGATCACCGCCGGCGTCAAGGAGGTCCGCGCGGTCATCGACGGTGCCCGTCGCGCCACCGGCGGCTTCGGCAAGGAGACCGTCCTCTTCCTCGACGAGATCCACCGCTTCAGCAAGGCCCAGCAGGACTCCCTGCTCCCGGCCGTCGAGAACCGCTGGGTCACACTGATCGCGGCGACCACGGAGAACCCGTACTTCTCGGTGATCTCCCCCCTGCTGTCCCGCTCCCTGCTCCTCACCCTCGAACCCCTCACCGACGACGACCTGCGCGGCCTCCTCAAGCGCGCGCTGACCGACGAACGCGGTCTCAAGGGCGCCGTCGCCCTCCCCGAGGACACCGAGGCCCACCTCCTGCGGATCGCCGGCGGCGACGCCCGCCGCGCCCTGACCGCCCTGGAGGCCGCGGCCGGAGCCGCCCTCGACAAGGGGGAGGAGGAAATCGGGCTCCAGACGCTTGAGGAGACCGTCGACCGGGCCGCCGTGAAGTACGACCGCGACGGCGACCAGCACTACGACGTGGCCAGCGCCCTCATCAAGTCCATCCGAGGCTCGGACGTCGACGCCGCCCTGCACTATCTGGCCCGCATGATCGAAGCCGGCGAGGATCCCCGCTTCATCGCCCGCCGTCTGATGATCTCCGCCAGCGAGGACATCGGCCTCGCCGATCCCAACGCGCTGCCGATAGCCGTCGCGGCGGCACAGGCCGTCGCCATGATCGGCTTCCCGGAGGCCGCCCTCACCCTCAGCCACGCCACCATCGCCCTGGCCCTCGCCCCCAAGTCGAACTCCGCGACGACGGCGATCGGCGCCGCCATGGAGGACGTACGAAAAGGGCTGGCAGGGCCCGTGCCGACGCACCTGCGGGACGGGCACTACAAGGGCGCGGCCAAGCTCGGCCACGCCCAGGGGTATGTGTACCCGCACGACCTGCCCGAGGGCATCGCCACCCAGCAGTACGCGCCGGACGCCCTGAAGGACCGCGAGTACTACACCCCGACCAGGCACGGAGCCGAGGCGCGCTACGCGGACGCGGTCGAGTGGACGAGGAAGCACCTCGGTCGGAAGCGGTCCTGACCACCCTGTAGACTTTTTCGCAGTGCTGCGTCCCGTGTCCGGCTCCGGTCGGCGCCTCAGGCGGGACGACCAGCCGGATCTTTGATCCAGGAGTGTCGCGCACCGTCGTAGGTGTCGCGGGCAGCCCACCACCAGCCGGAGTCCCGGAAGCGGTCGGTGGGCCGTTCGTGTGCTGCACGTATGTGCCCAGACCAGGGGATCGGCTACCCGACAAGTCCTCAGTGGACCTGGCGGGATTCCCCGGCTGCGGATGCGACCTCCCGTAACCCTGAGGCAGCCGAATCAAGGAAAAGGAAAACAGTGGCGAACCAGTCCCGCCCCAAGGTCAAGAAGTCGCGTGCCCTCGGCATCGCGCTGACCCCGAAGGCCGTCAAGTACTTCGAGGCCCGCCCCTACCCGCCGGGCGAGCACGGCCGTGGCCGCAAGCAGAACTCGGACTACAAGGTCCGTCTGCTCGAGAAGCAGCGCCTGCGCGCCCAGTACGACATCTCCGAGCGTCAGCTCGTCCGCGCCTACGAGCGCGCCTCCAAGGTTCAGGGCAAGACCGGTGAGGCCCTGATCGTCGAGCTCGAGCGCCGTCTCGACGCCCTGGTCCTGCGTTCGGGCATCGCCCGCACGATCTACCAGGCCCGCCAGATGGTCGTCCACGGCCACATCGAGGTCAACGGCCACAAGGTCGACAAGCCGTCCTTCCGCGTCAAGCCGGACGACGTCGTCATGGTCCGTGAGCGCAGCCGTCAGAAGCCGCTGTTCGAGATCGCCCGCGAGGGTGGCTTCGCCGCGGACGGTGAGACCCCGCGCTACCTCCAGGTGAACCTCAAGGCCCTGGCGTTCCGCCTGGACCGCGAGCCCAACCGCAAGGAAGTCCCGGTCATCTGCGACGAGCAGCTCGTCGTCGAGTACTACGCCCGTTGATCCTCCTTCGACGGACGTAGTACATACGTACCGAGCGTCAGCCCGTCGTCTCCCCGCCCTCTCCGGGCGGGCGGGACGGCGGGCTCTCGCCTTTCCCGCGCGGGCGCTTTTCACGGGTGTGCGGAGCGGGAAATGCGGTCGGAGCGACCGCCCCGGCGCGATAGGCTCGGGACACGACTTTTCGATGTTCAGGCATGTTCCAGGGAGCGGGTGGCACACAGTGTCCGGTGGAGAGGTGGCCGGGATCCTGGTGGCCGTCTTCTGGGCGATCCTGGTCTCCTTCCTCGCCGTAGCGCTGGCGAGGCTGGCCCAGACGCTCAAGGCGACCACCAAGCTCGTCGCGGACGTGACCGACCAGGCCGTCCCCCTCCTCGCCGACGCCTCCACCGCCGTCCGCTCCGCGCAGACCCAGATCGACCGGGTCGACGCCATCGCGTCCGACGTCCAGGAGGTCACGTCGAACGCCTCGGCGCTCTCCACGACCGTCGCGTCCACCTTCGGCGGCCCCCTCGTCAAGGTCGCCGCCTTCGGCTACGGCGTACGCCGGGCCATCGGCGGCCGACGGGACGGCGAGGCCGGCAAGGAGCCGCGCCGTACGGTGATCGTGGGCCGTACGGTTCCCGGTGCGCGCCGGAGCAGGCGGAGCACCCGCGGAAAGAAGGACTGAGCGAGCGATGTTCCGCCGTACGTTCTGGTTCACCACAGGGGTCGCCGCCGGAGTGTGGGCGACCACCAAGGTCAACCGCAAGCTCAAGCAGCTCACCCCCGAGCACCTCGCCACCCAGGCGGCGAACAAGGCGATCGAGGCGGGCCACAGACTCAAGGACCGGGCGGTCGGCTTCGCAGTCGACGTCCGCGACAACATGGCCCAGCGGGAGGCGGAACTGGGCGAGGCACTCGGCATCGAGTCCCACCCCGACCAGTACCCGGAACTCCCGGCCCCGCGGCACATCGTCGCCATCGAGAACAGCAACACCCCGAAGTACAGCAGGAATCAGAGGTACGTCGAGAGCTCGTCGTACCCCTACAACCGGAATGAGGACCACTGATGGAGTCGGCTGAAATCCGCCGCCGCTGGTTGAGCTTCTTCGAGGAGCGCGGTCACACCGTCGTCCCTTCGGCGTCGCTCATCGCGGACGACCCGACTCTGCTGCTCGTCAACGCGGGCATGGTCCCCTTCAAGCCGTACTTCCTGGGTGAGGTCAAGCCCTCCTTCACCCGCGCCACCAGCGTGCAGAAGTGCGTCCGTACGCCGGACATCGAAGAGGTCGGCAAGACCACCCGGCACGGCACGTTCTTCCAGATGTGCGGCAACTTCTCCTTCGGCGACTACTTCAAGGAAGGCGCCATCAAGCACGCCTGGGAGCTGCTCACCAGCCCCCAGGACAAGGGTGGTTACGGCCTGGAGCCGGAGAGGCTCTGGATCACCGTCTACAAGGACGACGACGAGGCCGAGCGCATCTGGCACGAGCAGATCGGCGTGCCCAAGGAGCGCATCCAGCGCCTCGGCATGAAGGACAACTACTGGTCCATGGGCGTCCCCGGCCCGTGCGGCCCCTGTTCCGAGATCAACTACGACCGCGGCCCGGAGTTCGGCGTCGAGGGCGGCCCGGCCGTCAACGACGAGCGGTACGTGGAGATCTGGAACCTGGTCTTCATGCAGTACGAGCGCGGTGAGGGCACCTCCAAGGAGGACTTCGAGATCCTCGGCGAGCTGCCCAGCAAGAACATCGACACCGGCCTCGGCCTGGAGCGCCTCGCCATGATTCTGCAGGGCGTGCAGAACATGTACGAGATCGACACCTCCATGGCCGTCATCAACAAGGCCACCGAACTGACCGGTGTCCGCTATGGCGACGCCAAGGACTCCGACGTCTCCCTGCGCGTGGTCACCGACCACATCCGCACCGCCGTGATGCTCATCGGCGACGGCGTCACCCCCGGCAACGAGGGCCGTGGCTACGTCCTGCGCCGCATCATGCGCCGCGCCATCCGCAACATGCGCCTCCTCGGCGCCACCGGCCCGGTCGTGCAGGACCTCATCGATGTCGTCATCGGCATGATGGGCCGGCAGTACCCCGAACTCATCACCGACCGGGAGCGCATCGAGAAGGTCGCCCTCGCCGAGGAGGCCGCCTTCCTCAAGACACTGAAGGCCGGCACCAACATCCTCGACACCGCCGTCACGGAGACCAAGGCCTCCGGTGGCAAGGTCCTCGCCGGCGACAAGGCCTTCCTGCTCCACGACACCTGGGGCTTCCCGATCGACCTCACCCTGGAGATGGCCGCCGAGCAGGGCCTCTCCGTGGACGAGGAGGGCTTCCGCCGCCTGATGAAGGAGCAGCGGGAGCGTGCCAAGGCCGACGCCCGGGCCAAGAAGACCGGCCACGCCGACCTCGGCGCCTACCGCGAGATCGCCGACAGCTCCGGCGAGACCGACTTCATCGGCTACGACAGCACCGAGGGTGAGTCGACGGTCGTCGGCATCCTCGTCGACGGCCTGTCCTCGCCCGCCGCCACCGAGGGCGACGAGGTCGAGATCGTCCTCGACCGCACCCCGTTCTACGCCGAGGGCGGCGGCCAGATCGGCGACACCGGCCGTATCAAGGTGGACTCCGGTGCCGTCATCGAGGTCCGCGACTGCCAGAAGCCGGTGCCTGGTGTCTACGTCCACAAGGGCGTCGTCCAGGTCGGCGAGGTGACCGTCGGCGCCAAGGCCCACGCCTCGATCGACTCCCGCCGCCGCAAGGCCATCGCCCGCGCCCACTCGGCCACGCACCTCACCCACCAGGCCCTGCGTGACGCTCTCGGCCCGACGGCCGCCCAGGCCGGTTCCGAGAACCAGCCCGGCCGCTTCCGCTTCGACTTCGGCTCCCCGTCCGCCGTTCCCACGGCCGTGATGACCGACGTCGAGCAGAAGATCAACGAGGTACTCGCCCGCGATCTCGACGTCCGCGCCGACATCATGGGCATCGACGAGGCCAAGAAGCAGGGCGCCATCGCCGAGTTCGGCGAGAAGTACGGCGAGCGCGTCCGTGTCGTCACCATCGGCGACTTCTCCAAGGAGCTGTGCGGCGGCACGCACGTCCACAACACCGCCCAGCTGGGCCTGGTGAAGCTGCTCGGCGAGTCGTCCATCGGCTCCGGTGTGCGCCGTATCGAGGCCCTGGTCGGCGTCGACGCCTACAACTTCCTCGCCCGTGAGCACACGGTCGTCGCCCAGCTCCAGGAGCTGATCAAGGGGCGCCCGGAGGAGCTTCCGGAGAAGATCTCCGCCATGCTCGGCAAGCTGAAGGACGCCGAGAAGGAGATCGAGAAGTTCCGCGCCGAGAAGGTTCTGCAGGCCGCCGCCGGTCTCGCCGAGTCCGCCAAGGACGTCCGCGGCATCGCGCTCGTGACCGGTCGGGTCCCCGACGGCACCACCGCCGACGACCTGCGCAAGCTGGTGCTCGACGTGCGCGGACGCATCCAGGGCGGACGGGCCGCCGTGGTCGCTCTCTTCACCACGGTGAACGGCAAGCCGCTGACGGTCATCGCCACCAACGAGGCCGCCCGCGAGCGCGGTCTCAAGGCCGGCGATCTGGTCCGTACGGCCGCCAAGACCCTCGGCGGCGGCGGTGGCGGCAAGCCGGACGTCGCCCAGGGCGGCGGCCAGAACCCGGCGGCCATCGGCGAGGCCGTGGACGCGGTCGAGCGCCTGGTCACCGAGACGGCCAAGTGAGTACGACGGGTCGGGCGAGCCAGTGAGCACGACAGATCCGGCGAATGCGGACGGCCCGGTCATGCGCCGGGGCCGTCGGCTCGCGATCGATGTCGGGGACGTCCGTATCGGGGTCGCCTCCTGCGACCCCGACGGGATCCTCGCCACCCCGGTCGAAACGGTTCCCGGACGAGATGTCCCGGCGGCTCAGCGCCGGTTGAGGCAACTGGTCGAGGAGTACGAGCCGATCGAGGTCGTCGTCGGACTCCCTCGCTCCCTCAAGGGGGGCGAGGGCCCGGCGGCCGTCAAGGTCCGCGGCTTCGCCCAGCAACTGGCCCGCATGATCGCGCCCGTTCCGGTCAGACTTCTCGACGAGAGGATGACCACAGTGACGGCCGGTCAAGGACTCCGCGCTTCGGGGGTGAAGTCGAAAAAGGGCAGGTCGGTCATTGACCAGGCAGCGGCCGTGATCATCCTGCAACAGGCGCTGGAATCCGAACGGGTGTCAGGTAAAGCTCCCGGCGAAGGCATCGAAGTGGCCGACTGATCGCGATACGGTAACGTTCCGCGCGATGCGGCGGCCTTCGAACAGCCTCCGCACAAAAAGAGGCGGGGACGAAAGCCGAGCCACAGGCCCCGCGTGACCGCCGCCTCGCGGCTCTAGGGGATCGATGACTGAGTATGGCCGGGGCCCAGGCTCCGAACCATGGGATCCGGACGACCCGTTGTACGGGGACGGCGGATGGGGCGGACAGCAGGCCCAGACGGGCGGGCAGTCCCCCTACGGCGGCCAGCCGCAGCAGCACTACCCCGAGCAGCACCACCAGCAGTCGTACCAGCAGGCAAACGGCGGCTGGGGCAACGGTCAGCAGGATGTCTACGCGCATCAGCAGTACCAGCAGGAGTACGGCGACCCCGGGCAGCAGCACTATCCCGGCCCGTACCAGCAGCAGTACGGCGGTCATGACCAGCAGTACGACCAGGTCAACGGCGGCTGGAGCAACGGGACGCACCAGCACGCCGCCCAGAGCCCCTACGTCGCCGACCCGGCCAACCCCTACGGGGGGCAGCAGGCCGTGGCGTACGACGGTGGGCAGTCCGACTTCTACGGCACGCCCGACGCCTACCCGCCGCCGGAGCCGCCCACCCGGCGTCACACCGGGCCCGAGCCGGGAGCCGTACCGGAAGCCGAGCTGCAGCAGACCGCCGAGCGGACCGACTGGGATCCCGGGCCGGAGCAGGACGAGCACCCGTTCTTCGCCGGTGGCGCTGACGACGACGGTGACGGCGGTGACGACGAGGCCGAGGGGCGCGGCGGTCGCGGCGAGCGCAAAGGCCGGGGCGGCAAGGCCGGAAAGCCGGGTAAGTCCGGCAAGAAGAGCCGCAACGGTGTCGCCTGCCTGGTGGTCGTTTTGGTCATCGGTGGCGGTATCGGCGGGGCCGGCTATTTCGGCTACCAGTTCTACCAGAGCCGTTTCGGTGAGGCGCCCGACTATTCGGGGAGCGGTACGAACGAAACGGTGACGGTCACCATTTCAAAGGGTGACTTCGGGTCTGTGATCGGGCAGAAGCTGAAAGCGGCCGGGGTCGTCAAGAGCGTTGATGCCTTTACGGCCGCGCAGGCGCAGAATCCCGACGCGAAGCCGATCCAGGCGGGCGTTTATCTGCTCAAGAAGGAGATGTCCGCCGAAAGCGCTCTTGCTCTGATGCTCGATCCGAAGAGCCAGAGCAACTTCACCGTTGTCGAAGGCGAGCGGAACAACGCGGTCTACGCCAAGATCGACAAGAAACTCGGGCTCGAGAAGGGCACGACTGAGAACGTCGCAGAGAAGGAATGGTCCACCCTCGGCCTTCCCGACTGGGCGAACGACAACGACGACATCAAGGATCCGCTGGAAGGATTCCTCTACCCGTCCACCTATCCGGTCGCCAAGGGTATGAAGCCCAAGGACGTCCTGAAGGAAATGGTGGATCTCTCCAACACGAAGTACGAGGAGCTCGACCTGGAGGGCAAGGCCGAGGAGCTGAAGCTGGACAACCCGCTTCAGGTGCTCACCGTGGCGAGTCTTGTCCAGGCTGAGGGCAAGACGAATGATGACTTCCGCAAAATGGCCGAAGTGATTTATAATCGTCTCAAGCCCACGAATACGGAGACCTACCAGTTGCTCCAGTTCGACTCGACCTTCAACTATTTGAAAGGCGAGAGCAATATCGACATCAGCGAGTCAGAGGTCAACAGTAACCAGGACCCATACAACACCTACACCCAGAAGGGGCTGCCGCCCGGACCGATCGACAACCCGGGTGCCGACGCACTACAGGCGGCTCTGAACCCGACCGATGACGGCTGGATTTACTTCGTGGCGACGGACGGTGTGAACAAGACCGAATTTGCCAAGACTCACAATGAGTTCCTCAAGCTCAAGGAAAAGTTCAATGCCAGCTCGGGCAACTGACGCCCGCCGGGCCGCCGTGCTCGGTTCCCCGATCACCCACTCGCTCTCGCCGGTACTGCACAGGGCCGCGTACAAGGAACTAGGGCTTGTCCACTGGTCGTACGACCGGTTCGAGGTCGACGAGGAGGCGTTGCCCGGGTTCATTGAAAAATTGGGGCCGGAGTGGGCAGGTCTGTCGCTGACGATGCCGCTTAAGCGGGCTGTTATCCCATTGCTGGACGAGATCAGTGAGACAGCGACTTCGGTAGAGGCCGTCAACACGCTGGTGTTCGGAGAGGGCGGACGGCGCGTCGGAGACAACACCGACATCCCTGGAATGGTTGCCGCCATGCGTGAGCGGGGCATCGAGGAAATTGAGCGCGCAGCGATCCTCGGGGCAGGCGCCACTGCGTCGTCTGCGCTGGCTGCGCTTGCACGGACTTGCACCGGCGAGGTCGTGGTGTACGTACGTAGTGAGGTGCGCGCTGCCGAGATGCGGCAGTGTGGCGAGCGGCTGGGCATTGAGGTGCGCACGGAGAGTTGGGCAAACGCTGAGCAGGCGTTGAAGGCTCCGCTAATCATTGCTACGACCCCGGCAGGAACAACGGATGCACTGTCGGGCGCAGTGCCGGAGCAGCCTGGGGTACTGTTTGACGTGATCTACGAGCCGTGGCCTACGAATCTGGCTGCGCGCTGGTCTGCGTACGGCGGAGTCGTGGTCGGCGGGCTTGATCTGCTGGTGCACCAGGCGGCTGTGCAGGTGGAGCAGATGACTGGATACAGGGCCGCACCGGTGGGGGCGATGCGGAGGGCCGGTGAACAGGCGCTGACCGCCCGTTATACGAAGGGTTTTATAAAGGAGGAGAGGTCAGATTGAGAATTCAGCAGGCTTACCGGACTTGTCTCTGCGACGTGAGAGCAGCTGCCGGGATTCATCGAGTTGCATTCGAAGCGTGATGCGCTTAGGAGGCACTTCGGGCCGTCACGCATGCTTGGGGTGCGCCCCGAGATTTGGGTATTTGGTGGCGTTGGACATTGAAAATGATAGAATTTCGGGTTCACAA
>NZ_AEJC01000228.1 GCF_000317595.1 Streptomyces ipomoeae 91-03
CTGGTGATCAGCGACGCCTACCTGAAGTCGCAGAACTGTCTCTTCGAGCTGTTGGAGACGGCGAAGCACGGAGAGTTCGCCGACCGGGTGTTCCCCGTGGTGCTCCCCGACGCCCGGATCTACCGGCCGCAGGACCGCATCCGCTACGTGCGGTACTGGGAGGAGCAGATACGCGAGCTGGACGAGGAGCTGAAGACCGTTTCGGCGGCCAATCTCCAGGGCTTCCGGGAGGACATCGACCTCTACACGGAAATCCGCGCCCATCTGCCGCGGCTGGCCGACATCCTGCGCGACATGAACACACTGTCGCCCGACCTGCATCGCGACTCGGACTTCTCCGAGATCTTCGAGGCGGTGATGACCCGCCTGGCCTCCGAGTGACGTGGGGAAGGCCGGGATGTGCGAAAGGGC
>NZ_AEJC01000229.1 GCF_000317595.1 Streptomyces ipomoeae 91-03
CGGCCGCCGCCCCTGTCTCTATGGTGTAGATCACAGGGTGACGACGACTCGCCACTGATCCGTCCGTAACGGTCGAGGGGGACCGAAACGGCTGGAAGACCGACGAACACACACTGACGTGTGTGCGGGGGGATGATTCATGACGTCGACGCCGACGGGCGCCCGGCATAACTTCGACCCGTCCGAGACGACCCGACTCAAGGTGCCGTCACACCGGACCGGCGCCTTCCGAAAACTCAGGAAGAGCCTTCCCAGATACGACTACGAGCACTACAGCCGACTCGCGGGGCCCCTCACTCAGCCCGATCCGAGCAAGCCCTACAAGGTGCAGTACCGCTCCCTGATCTCCCAGGAGCCGCACCGCGTCAGGGTCGCTCTGATGCTGGCCGCCGCGCCGCTGCTCTCCCTGGTGCTGCTGGCCTGGCTGTTGCAGGAGGAGCACTGGACCAAGCGCGACTACGTCGAGTACGAGTTCCTGCCGGCCCTCGACATCGTCATGCTGGTCTCGATCGGGCTGATCGAGTTCTTCCGCTGCATGAACGTGCTGTCCAACGCGCACGCCACCCTGGTCGCCCGCGACCCGATCCCGGTGGTGCCCGAGACCGGAACCAGAGTCGCCTTCCTCACCTCCTTCGTGCCCGGCAAGGAGCCGCTGGAGATGGTGACGAAGACGCTGGAGGCCGCGGTCAAGCTCCGCCACCGCGGGCTTCTGCATGTGTGGCTGCTGGACGAGGGCGACGACCCGGAGGTGAAGGCGGTCTGCGCGCGCCTGGGCGTGCACCACTTCTCCCGCAAGGGCATCGAGAAGTGGAACCAGCCCAAGGGCCCGCACCGCGCCAAGACCAAGCACGGCAACTACAACGCCTGGCTGGACGCGCACGGCGACGACTACGACTACTTCGCCTCGGTCGACACCGACCACGTTCCGCTGCCCAACTACCTGGAGCGGATGCTCGGGTTCTTCCGCGACCCGGACGTCGGCTTCGTCATCGGCCCACAGGTGTACGGCAATTACGACAACTTCGTCACCAAGGCCGCCGAGTCCCAGCAGTTCCTGTTCCACGCGCTGATCCAGCGCGCCGGCAACCGCTACGGCGCCCCGATGTTCGTCGGCACCTCCAACGCCGTACGCATCAAGGCGCTCAAGCAGATCGGCGGGCTGTACGACTCGATCACCGAGGACATGGCCACCGGTTTCGAGATCCACCGCCACAAGAACCCGGCCACGGGCCGGAAGTGGCGCTCGGTCTACACACCGGACGTGCTCGCCGTCGGTGAAGGACCCAGCGCCTGGACGGACTTCTTCACCCAGCAGATGCGCTGGTCGCGCGGAACGTACGAGACGATCCTCAAGCAGTACTGGAAGGGCTGGTACTCACTGCCGCCGACCAAGCTCTTCAACTACACCATGATGATCATCTTCTACCCGATGTCCGCCCTCAACTGGATCCTCGCGGCGCTGAGTTGCGCCCTGTTCCTGGGTCTGGGCGCCTCGGGTGTGAACATCGACCCGGTGGTGTGGCTGATGCTCTACGGCAACGCCTCGGCGCTGCAGATCGGCCTGTACGTCTGGAACCGCCGGCACAACGTCTCCCCGCACGAGCCGGAGGGCTCCGGCGGTGTGGCCGGCATGGTGATGTCCGCGCTGTCCGCGCCGCTCTACGCCAAGGCGCTGATGGATTCGGTGCTGCGCCGCAAGAGCAAGTTCGTGGTCACGCCCAAGGGAGACTCGGCGAGCCCTGACAGGTGGTTCGGCACCTTCCGGTACCACTGGTACTTCATCGTGATCTTCGGTGGCTCGATCGCCGCCGGTTTCGTCTACGGCAACTCCCACCCCGCGATGATCATCTGGGCCTCTTTCGCCACGCTGATCACCGCTCTGCCCATCTTCGCCTGGCGCTACATGCTGCGGCAGGACAGGAAGAAGGCCGCCGCCGCGGCCGAACTGCAAGGGTCGATGGTGGCGCCGCCCGAGGCGGCCCCCGCGCAGCACGTGCAGCACGCGCTGTCCCCCGCCCCGCACGCCCCGCACGCGCCGCACGCTCCCCAGCACAAGCCGAGCTGGGCGGCGTCCGGGTCGGGCAGCGGGGGTAGCGAGCAGACCATGCAGATCGCCCTGGGCGGACTTGGGGGACGTAAGGAATGAAGGACCGTGCAGGCCGCCGCCGCGCTCGTCGCCTCGCGATCGGCACGGCGGTGGTCCTCGCGCTCGCCGGGATGAACGGGCCCTGGCTCTACCGCTTCGGCACGGAGCGGTACCACCAGTACAAGATCAACAGACCGGAGTACAAGGCCGACAACGGGCACTGGCAGATCGTGGAGTTCCCGAAGGAGTACCGGCAGAACACGATCCACGCCGCGCTCCTGCACACCGGCAAGGTCCTGTTGATCGCGGGCTCGGGCAACGACGCCGACAACTTCGACGCCAAGAAGTTCGACACCCGCGTCTGGGACCCGGTGAAGCAGACCATCAAGAAGGTGCCGACCCCGGCCGACCTGTTCTGCACGGGGCACACCCAGCTGTCCAACGGCAATCTGCTGATCGCCGGCGGCACCAAGCGCTACGAGAAGCTCAAGGGTGACGTCACCAAGGCCGGCGGCCTGATGATCATCCACAACGAGAACCCCGACAAGGGGATGAGGCTGAAGCCGGGGACGAAGTTCGTCGGCAAGGAGAACGGCAAGACGTTCGTCCTCAAGGACGAGGTGGTCCTCAAGAAGGCCACGAAGACCTTCGACCCGGACACCCATGAGTTCACCGGCAACAAGCCGGGCCTCGCGCGCGCCTATGTCGAGGCCGAGAAGAGCGGCAAGAAGTACGAGACCGGTACCGAGGACAACTACCGCGTGGTGGGCCTGACCGGCGCCGACGCCCGCAACACCTACGGCATCGCGCAGAAGCTCGCCCTCGACAAGAAGGACTTCCAGGGCATCAGGGACGCCTACGAGTTCGACCCGGTCGCCGAGAAGTACATCAAGGTCGACCCGATGAACGAGGCCCGCTGGTACCCGACGCTCACCACTCTGTCGGACGGCAGGATCCTGTCGCTGTCCGGCCTGGACGAGATCGGCCAGCTGGTCCCCGGCAAGAACGAGGTCTACGACCCCGAGACCAAGTCGTGGACGTACACCAAGGGCGTCCGGCAGTTCCCGACCTACCCCGCGATCTCCCTGATGCAGAACGGCAAGCTGTTCTACTCGGGGGCGAACGCCGGTTACGGCCCCGACGACATCGGCCGTGCCCCCGGCATCTGGGACCTGACGACCAACAAGTTCACCAAGGTCCCCGGCATGAGCGACAGCAAGCTGCTGGAGACCGCCGGCACGGTGCTGCTGCCTCCGGCCCAGGACGAGAAGTACATGGTCATCGGCGGTGGCGGGGTCGGCGAGTCGGAGAGGTCCAGCAGGAGGACACGGCTGGTCGACCTGCTGGCCGACGAGCCGCGGTTCGTGGACGGGCCGTCGTTGGAGAAGGGCACCCGTTACCCGCAGGCCTCGATCCTGCCCGACGACACGGTGCTCATCTCGGGCGGCTCGGAGGACTACCGCGGGCGCGGCGACTCCAACATCCTCCAGGCCCGGATCTACGACGCCAGGACCGGCACGATGCGGCGAGTGGCCGACCCTCTCGTCGGCCGCAACTACCACGCCGGGTCCATCCTGCTCCCCGACGGCCGCGTCGTCTTCTTCGGCTCCGACTCCCTCTACTCCGACAAGGCCAACAC
The DNA here is from genome assembly GCF_000317595.1 of Streptomyces ipomoeae 91-03. Classification (GTDB taxonomy): domain Bacteria; phylum Actinomycetota; class Actinomycetes; order Streptomycetales; family Streptomycetaceae; genus Streptomyces; species Streptomyces ipomoeae. Next base: position 3,726 of record NZ_AEJC01000229.1, read on the forward strand.
CAAGCCGGGCGAGTTCGAGCAGCGCATCGAGATCTACACGCCGCCGTACCTCTACCAGGACGCGCGGCCGACGCTGTCGGGCGGGCCGAAGACCGTGAAGCGCGGCGGGACGGCGACGTTCGGCACGCGGCACGCCTCGTCGATCAAGTCGGCGCGGTTGATCCGGCCGAGTGCGTCCACGCATGTGACGGACGTGGATCAGAAGTCCATCGCGGTGGACTTCGAGACGTCGGGTGACGAGATCACGGTGACCGTGCCGAAGAACCGGAATCTGGTTCAGTCGGGGTGGTACATGCTGTTCGTCACGGATGACGCGGGGGTGCCGAGCGAGGCGGAGTGGGTGAAGGTGCCATAGGGGAGGG
>NZ_AEJC01000230.1 GCF_000317595.1 Streptomyces ipomoeae 91-03
CCCCTACCTGTGGGGGGAGGGAGAAAGGTCTCGGGGGTGTCAGTCGTCCGAGTGGTCGGCGGTGACCTTGGCGGAGTCGAGGTTGACGCGCCAGTCGTTGCCGGTGCCGTCGGCGGCGGTGGTGTCGACCTCCCAGGCCTGGTCGCGGCCCTCTTCGTCGAGGTCGACGGAGGTCACGGTGCCCTTGGCGGCGGCGGCCTCCGCGGCTTCCGCGGCGGTCACGGAGCTGCCCTTGAGGGCGGCCCGGATCCGCTCGGTCTCGGCGGCGTCGTCACCGTCGTCGTCGCGGTCGGCGTGGGAACCGAGCACCTTGCCGGTGCCGGGGTCGATCTGGACGCTGTGCCAGGCGCCGCCGTCGGTGAGGATGTCGATGTCCCACACCAGGTTCGTGCCCTCGTCGTCGAGGTCGGCGGAGACCGCCGTACCGGCCTTGTGCTTCAGCGCGGCGGTTATGGCGTCGGCGGCACTGACGTCCGCGGCCTTGGCCTCGGCCGAGTCCTCCGCCCTGTCGTCCGCGTCGTCGTCGCGGCCGTCCGTACCGGCCTTGTCGTCGGCCGAGTCGTTCCTGTCGTCGGCGTCGTCGCGGTCGTCCTTGTCGTCCGCGACCTCCACATCGTCGTCGCGGCCCTTGTCGTCGTCCGACACCTGCACGCTGGACCGCTTCACCTGCGCCTCGTCGTCGCCCGAGACCGCGATGGCGGTCGCGGTGCCGCCGCCGATGAGGGCCGCTGCGGCGATGGTGGCGATGACGATGTTGCGCTTCATGGGGTTCCTCCCGATAGCGATGAGTACGACCGGCTTGTTCGCTGTCGTGTGCTTTCGACGGGAACCAATCTGCCCGACCGACTCTGAAGCCGACCTGAAGCACCCTGAAGATGCCTTCAGGTTCGTTTTGCCAAGCTGTGCGCATGCGTCTGTTGATCGTGGAAGATGAGAAGCGGCTCGCGGTGTCGCTGGCCAAGGGGCTGACGGCCGAGGGGTACGCCGTGGATGTCGTCCACGACGGGACCGAGGGCCTGCACCGGGCGAGCGAGGGGTCGTACGACCTCGTGATCCTCGACATCATGCTGCCCGGCATGAACGGCTACCGCGTCTGCGCCGCCCTCCGCGCCGCCGGCCACGATGTGCCGATCCTGATGCTCACCGCCAAGGACGGCGAGTACGACGAGGCCGAGGGCCTGGACACGGGCGCCGACGACTACCTCACCAAGCCGTTCTCGTACGTCGTCCTCGTGGCCCGGGTGAAGGCGCTGCTCCGGCGTCGCGGCCCCGCCGGCGGCGCCTCTCCCGTGCACGTCGTCGGCGATCTGAAGCTCGACACCGCCGCCCGGCGCGTCTTCCTCACCGACGGCGAAGTCGCCCTCACCACCAAGGAGTTCTCCGTCCTGGAGCAGCTTGTCGTGCGCGCCGGCGAGGTCGTCTCCAAGGCCGACATCCTGGAGCACGTCTGGGACTTCGCGTACGACGGCGACCCCAACATCGTCGAGGTCTACATCAGCACCCTCCGCCGCAAGCTGGGCGCCACCCGCATCAAGACCGTACGCGGCGCCGGTTACCGACTGGAGGCCCGCCCATGAGACGCCGGCTCTTCGGCTCCGTGCGCGCCCGGGCGACCGTCGCCGCGACCGTGGTCGTCGCCATCGCGCTGGTCGCGGCGGGCGCGGCCGTACTGCTGTCGCTGAGGGCCAGTCTGATCGGTCAGGCGGAGGCGAGGGCGGACTCGGAGGCCCGTACGGTCGCCACGAAACTGGCCCAGGGAGTCGCGTACGCGGACCTGGAACTGGACGACGGCGACGACAACGCCGTCCAGGTCCTGGACCGGCGGGGACGGGTGGTCGCGGCAGGCGAGGACGTGGAGGCCATGAGCGTCACGGCCCACGCGCGCACCCGGTCGAGCGGGAGCGCGGCAACCGCCGCGGACGACGCCACGGTCGACACCGACACCGACGACGACGCGGAGGCGGACGAGGACGACGCCCTCGCCACCGGTGAGGTCGCCGAGGACGTGCGGAAGGCCGAGGGCACCGCGACCGTCGACGGGGAGACCGAGGACTACCGTTTCGCGGTGCTCGACCTGGTCACACCCGGCGATGTCCCGCTGACCGTCTACGCGGGCTCCACCCTCTCCCCCGAACAGGACACCGTCAGCACCACCCTGACGACCATGCTGATCGGCCTGCCCCTGCTCCTCCTCACCGTCGGCGGAGCCACCTATGTCGTCACCGGCCGAGCCCTGCGCCCCGTCGAGGGCATCCGAGCCGAGATGGCGGCGATCACCGCCTCCGAGGACCTGGCGCGACGCGTCCCCGAGCCGGACACGCACGACGAGATCGCCCGCCTGGCCCGTACGACGAACGAGACGCTCGCCGCGCTGGAGACCTCGGTGGAGCGGCAGCGCGCGTTCGTCGCCGACGCCTCGCACGAGCTGCGCAGCCCCATCGCATCGCTGCGCACCCAGCTCGAAGTGGCCGCCGCGCACCCGGAGTTGCTGGACCTGGAGGGCGCGGTCGAGGACACCGTACGCCTGCAGACCCTCGCCGCCGACCTGCTCCTCCTCGCCCGCCTGGACGCCGGGGAACGCCCCCCACCGGACGCGCACTTCGACCTGGCGAAGGTCGTGAGGGAGGAGACGGCCGGCCGCGCCGGAGTGACGGTCGAGTCCGTCGACTCGGTGGAGGTACGCGGATCTCGCGGGCAGATCGCCCGGGTACTCGGCAACCTGCTGGACAACGCCCGCAGGCACGCCCGGGACCGGGTCTCGGTGAACCTCCGCCGCGACGGCGGGCAGATCGTCCTCGCGGTGGCCGACGACGGCTCCGGCGTCCCCGAAGCCGACCGTGTCCGAATCTTCGAACGCTTCGTCCGCCTGGATGAATCCCGGGCCCGCGACGACGGCGGCGCGGGCCTGGGCCTGGCGATCGCGAGGGACATCGCCACCCGCCACGGAGGCACCCTCAAGGTCACAGATGCCCCAGAAGGCGGCGCCCTCTTCGAACTGAGGTTGCCCTTGAAGCCGCCGGCGCACTGAGGGGCAGGGCGGAGCGCTACGGTTTGGCTCGGTGGCTCCGCAAGTGCTCAGCGATGGGCGTCAGCGACTTGTGCAGCTCTTCCAGTGCCTCCGGCGGCAGCAGATCGATGAAGTGCCGTCGCACGGAGGCGACATGATGTGGCGCCACCTTCTTCATCGTCTCCATGCCGTGTTCGGTGAGCACGGCATACAGTCCCCGCCGGTCGGACTCGCAGTTCTCGCGGCGCACGAGGTTCGCGTTCTCCATGCGCGTGATCTGGTGCGAGAGGCGGCTCTTGGACTGGAGGGTCGCGGACGCGAGGTCGCTCATCCGCATCCGCAGGCCCTCCGACTCGGACAGGTTCACCAGGATCTCGTAGTCGTTCATTGTCAGGCCGAACGGCTGCAGATCCCTTTCGAGCTGGTGCGTCAACAGTCTGTTGACGTCCAGATGGGTGCGCCAAGCGCACTGTTCCGCATCGGTCAGCCAGCGCGTGGCCGTCTCGGTCTCCATGAATGAAGTCTACCTAAAAAGTTGAAAGGCGAACTACTGAGGGTTGCAGGATTCGGGTTCTGCGGGTGGCGACGCGCACACGTTCGATGTCACCCTCCGCAGACTACCGCTCACAGCCCGAAGCGACGCTGCAGGTCCCCGAGCTGTCCGGGAAGGCGCGGTGTGCCGGGCTGCCCGCCGTGGTGGCCGGGTACCCCGCCGCCACCCGGTACTCCCGGCTCGCTCGGGACCATGCCCGTGGCCTGCTCGGCCATGAGGGTCTCGGAGGACTGGAGCAGCACCGTACCGGCCCCGACGAACTCGAATTGGTGCTCTTCTCCGGAGGCGCCGCCGATGCCCGTCATCGCACGTAGACCGCCCATGATGCCCGTCATGTACCCGTGGTCGTAGTGGTGGCACGGGGAGGGGCAGTCGGCCCAGCCCACCAGTGCCTGCGGGTCGACCCGGATGGGCGGTTCCATGAACACCACCGGGCCGTTGGAGGCGGCCACGAACTTGCCCGTTCCGATGAGGGTCAGGAAGCCCGGAACGATGGACTGCTTCAGCGCGAGACTTGGCTGAAAAGCGAGGAGGTTGCCCGAGCGAATGGTCAGGTTGCCGTCTTCGAGGTCGTATGAGTTGACGTCGAAGGCCCGGTCGGCGAGGAGCATCTTGCCGGAGCCCTCCGCCACGACCCAGTCGCTCGCGTGCAGAGGCGAATGAAAGGACGTACGGACAAGACGGTCGAGACGGCCGTGCCCGATGCCGTTGAACTCCATCTGGCCGTAGTAGGCGGTCATCTTGCCCTTCTGCAGGAACCACTGGCTCCCCTTGAGCTCCACGCAGAAGGTGTAGTTGTTGACGTTGTCGTCGCTCGGCAACGTCATGGGGTCGTACACGGTCGGGCCGGCGCCCGGGGCCCCGTACATGCTCACAGCTTCTCCTCCGAGGCCTGGACGTACACCGCACCACTGCCGCTCAGCTCCAGCTGGAACGCCTCGCCGGAGCCGCGGCCCACCATGTCGCGCCAGCCGAGCGCGGTGGACAGCTTGTTGCGTACGTCGCCGTGGTGCGCCACATACGCCTGAGGGTCCACATGGACCGGGCGCTGAGGGGTGATCGGCACCTCGATCACGCCGCCGTGCGCCATGACGGCGACGGCGCCGTGGCCCTTGAGGGTGGTGGTGAACAGGCCCTGGCCGGTGACCTGGCCGCGCACCATGCCCATGACGCCGCCCTGCGAGCCCATGAACATCGTGCCCTGCTGGAGGGTGCCGTCGAAGGCCAGCAGACGGTCGGCCTCGACGTAGAGCGTGTCCCCGGTGAGGCTGATCACCTGGATGTGGTGGCCGCCGTGCCCGAACATCACCGTGCCGTTGCCCTCGACGGTCATCAGCGGGGTCGCCTCGCCCGCCACCCGGCGGCCGATCATCGAGGCGATACCGCCCTGGCCGCCCTGGATGTTGGGCGTGAAGGACACCTCGCCCTTGTAGGCGAGCATCGCCCCGCGCTGGCTGAACAGCCGCTGGCCGGGCACGACCGTCGCCTCGATCATCTTGGAGTTGATCTCACGGAAGGGCATGTCACACATCTCCCGCGATCGTGTTGCGCTCGCTCGGCTGGACGTAGACGATTCCGTCGCCCTCGAAGCGGATCTGGAAGGCCTCGCCGCCGCCCTCCCCGAGGAACGTGCGGAACGTCACACCGGACTGGAAGGACTGGTGGAGGTCGCCCTGATGGGCGATGTACGCCCCCGGGTCCACCGTGAGCGGGTACTGGCGGCTCACCCGCAGCACCACCGCCGGGCCGTCGGACATGATCGCCGCCTGGCCGTGGCCCTCGATGGTCGTCGTGAACAGGCCGTTGCCCTGCGAGGCGCCGCGCAGCCCCGTGAAGCTCGTGCCCGTCCGCAGGCCGGAGTCCGTCGCGAGCACATTGCTCGACTCCACGTACAGCTTGTCCCCCTGAAGATTCACGAGGTTGATCTCCGAGGCCCGGTCCGCGAACCAGCACGTCCCCTGCCCCGTCACCTCCATCAACGTCATCTGCTCACCGGTCAGGCGCCGCGTCACCATCCCGCGGATGCCCTCGCCGCCGCCGCTCAGCTTCTTGAACGACATCTGACCGTCGTACGCGACCATCGAGCCGTTCTTCGCCTTGACGGCGTCCCCGGTCATGTCGACGGCGAGCACCTTGCTGCCTTGAAGTCGGAACATTGCCACGGGGTGACGTTAACCGGCCGACAGCCGGACAGGACAGATCCCAGAGGCGGATCTCGACCCCGAGGGGACCCCTAGGGCCTTCGGGAGGTTGACGTCCGGGAGTTCGGCGTCCGGACCCCCGTGCCCCGGTCTGTCGGGGTCGGATGCCACAATGGGGACGCTTGTGCATCCGTTCACAAAGCTCGACGACTCGCCAGCCGATCCGGCCGACCCCACCGAAGGTGAACCGTGGACATAAAGACCGCCTCCGCCCTCCGCCGCCTGCGCCTCGTCTCCGCGCCCGAAGCGGTGTCGTTCCTGCTGCTGCTCGTCTGCTCGGTGCTGAAGCGGACCACGGACTTCAACGCGGTGCCCGTCATGGGCTGGGTCCACGCCATCCTGTTCATCCTGTACGTGATCTTCTGGGCCGACGCCTGGAACCGTACGAAGTGGTCGCGGAAGACCGCCGCGCTGTACTTCGCCCTCTCCGTGCTGCCGACCGGCGGCTTCTTCGCCGACCGGAAGCTGCGCCGTGAGGCCGAGGACGCGGTGATCGCCTCCCGCGCCCGCAAGGAAGGGATCGTGAACGCGTGATCGTCGCCTTCTCCGTGACGCCGTTGGGCGTCGGCGAGGACGTGGGGGAGTACGTCGCCGACGCCGTACGGGTGGTCCGTGAGTCCGGGCTGCCCAACCGGACCGACGCCATGTTCACGTCGATCGAGGGGGAGTGGGACGAGGTGATGGACGTCGTACGGCGTGCGGTCGCCGCCGTCGAGCAGCGTGCGCCCCGGGTCTCGCTCGTCCTGAAGGCCGACATCCGCCCCGGTGTGACGGACGGTCTGACGTCGAAGGTGGAGACGGTGGAGCGCCATCTGTCCTCGTAGCCCTCCGAGGACCGAACCGCCGACCCCGGCCCCGAACCGCTGACCCCGGCCCTTCTGGGCCGGGGTTCTTTGTCGTGGCCCCGCCTCCCTTCGGCGCGCCCCGGCCAACTCCCCGTGACCGGTGCGGTGGTGGCGCGGGCGGCGCCGGACCGTGGGGGCGACTCGGGGCCCTGGTCGGCGCGTTGGCCACCGTCTGCGCGGCGCACGCGCGCCTTGCGACCTGCGGCGTCGGCACGGACCGACGTGCCGCGCGCGGCGGGCAGTTGCGGCGGTTCCCTCAATCGGCCCGCGCGGCTCGCGGAGTCCGTGCCGCCGACTCACGATGAAGGCTCAGAGCCGACCGCCGTTCGAGCCTCCGACAGACGGGGCGGCTGACGCTTGCCAGTGAAGGAAGGGCCTGCTGGATGACTACTTCGAAATCCATATCCCAGTCGGCGTTCGACGGTTCAAGGCTACGGGTCATCCTGTCCGTTGAGCTCCACGAAGGCGCCCAGCGACAGTTCCTCGACGCGTATGAACACATGCGCAGGCAAGTCGTGTCGGTTCCCGGTCACCTCCATGACCAACTGTGCCAGTCCGTGGAGAACCCGTCCCGGTGGATCATCACGAGCGAATGGGAAGGCGAACCGCCGTACCTCGCCTGGGTGAACAGCGAGGAGCACCTGGAGATGGTCAGGCCCATGCAGAGCTGTGTCCGTGACCTCCGGTCGACGCGTTACAGCGTCCTGCGTGAGACCGGCCGCATCTTCTCTCCCGCCACCGGGACCTCCGACGGACTTCTGGGCTCCCCGCGGGTGGGCGACGGGGTGGTGCGCCACGCGCTGACGTTCACCGTCAAGCCGGGTTCCGAGTCGAAGGTCGCGGAGATCCTCGCCGACTACGCGCCGCCGCAGGCACGCGTCGACGAGTCCACCCGGCTGAGCCGCACCACCCTGTTCATGCACGGCAACCGGGTGGTACGCACGGTCGAGGTGGAGGGCGACCTGATGGCGGCCCTGCGGCACGTCTCGCGTCAGCCGGAGGTGCGGGCCGTGGAGGAGGCCATCAATCCGCATCTGGAGGTGAACAGGGATCTGACCGACCCCGAGTCCGCACGCGCCTTCTTCATCCGCGCGGCCATGCCGGCCGTGCACCATGTGGCCCGTGGCGGACCGGAACCGGCCGAACTGCGGCGCCACGCGCTGTACTACCCGGCCCGCAAGGGCTCCGGGATGGCGCTGGCCCGGCTGCTCTCCCACCAGGACGAGACCGCCGCGGACGACCCGGCCGGGTCGGTGTACCGCAGCACCGTCTTCCACCGCGACGACATCGTCGTCCGACTCATCGATGTGTCGAGCGATCCCGAGGCCGATCCGGTCATGGCGCTCGCTGTCCACGGCGAGCGGAAGACCGCGGTGCTGGCACGACTGCTCGACAGTGCCGCGCTCGGCATGGTCGGACGGCTCACGAGCGAACGCGACGCGATCCGCCTCCTGGCGCACGCCGACATGACGCTGATCACCGATCGCAGGGCCTCGCAGCCCTGACAGCCACGGACAACACCCCCACTGCCCAACCTGGAGACGGACCATGCACAAGACGCGCCCGCGCATCGTCGACCTGAGCGAGACCGAGCCCAATCGTAAGCGCGGCGGCGACCTGCGCACCATGCTCACACCTGTCACGGTGGGTTCCACGAGCGGATTCATGGGCCTGGCCATCATGCAGCCCGGCGAACGCATCAGCGAGCACTATCACCCGTATTCCGAGGAATTCGTGTACGTCGTCAAGGGCGACCTGGAGGTCGACCTCGATGGAGAAACGTTTCCTCTGTGTGTCGACCAAGGCCTCATGATCCCCATCGACATGCGGCACCGCTTCCGCAACGTCGGTGATGTGGAAGCCCGGATGGTCTTCCACCTGGGGCCGTTGGCGCCGGAGCCGAGCCTGGGCCACGTCGACACGGAGGCCGTGGCGGAGAACCAGGACCTCAAGCCGTATCCGCTCGTCCAAGAGTCGACCGCGCGGCCCGAACGACAGGGGGCCCCATCATGAGCCGGCGGGTGGCGGTCACCGGCATAGGTGTCGTCGCCCCCGGTGGGATCGGGGTGCCGGCGTTCTGGGACCTTCTGTCCAACGGCCGTACCGCGACGCGCGGCATCACCCTGTTCGATCCCGAGGGGCTGCGGTCCCGGATCGCCGCCGAGTGCGACTTCGACCCGCTCGCCCACGGGCTCGAACCCGAGCTGGTCCAAGGCGCCGACCGGTACATACAGTTCGCCCTCGTCGCCGCGACGGAGGCCGTGGCCGACAGCGGTGTCGACTTCGGCAGGGAAGACCCCTGGCGCGTGGGCGTGTCCCTGGGCAGCGCGGTGGGCGGCACGACCCGGCTGGAGCACGACTACGTCCTGGTCAGCGAGCGCGGACAGCGCTGGGACGTCGACCATCGCGCGGCGGAGCCGCATCTGCACCGGGCGTTCTCGCCCAGCACGCTCGCGGCGGACGTCGCCGAACGGTTCGGCGCCCAGGGCCCGGTGCAGACCGTCTCCACCGGCTGCACCTCCGGGCTCGACGCGGTGGGCTACGCCTTCCACACCATCGAGGAGGGGCGCGCCGACATCTGCATAGCCGGAGCGTCGGACTCCCCGATCTCCCCGATCACGATGGCCTGCTTCGACGCCATCAAGGCGACATCACCCAACAACGACGATCCGGCGCATGCCTCCCGGCCCTTCGACGCCCACCGCAACGGGTTCGTCATGGGCGAGGGTGCCGCGGTCCTCGTACTGGAGGACCGGGAGCACGCCCGTGCTCGCGGTGCGCACGTCTACTGCGAGATCGGCGGCTACGCCACCTTCGGCAACGCCTACCACATGACCGGTCTGACCAGTGAGGGCCTGGAGATGGCGAGGGCCATCGCCGACGCGCTCGACCACGCGCGCGTGGATCCCACGGAGATCGACTACGTCAACGCGCACGGCTCCGGCACCCGCCAGAACGACCGGCACGAGACCGCCGCCGTCAAGAAGTCGCTGGGCTCCCACGCCTACGACACGCCCATGAGCTCGATCAAGTCCATGGTGGGTCACTCACTGGGTGCGATCGGCGCGATCGAGGTCGTCGCCTGCGTGCTGGCCCTGGCCCACCAGGTGGTGCCGCCGACGGCGAACTACGAGACCCCGGACCCCGAGTGCGACCTGGACTACGTACCGCGTACCGCACGCCCGCGCAGGCTCGACAACGTGCTCTCCGTGGGCAGCGGCTTCGGCGGGTTCCAGTCCGCGGTGCTCCTGACGGGGCCGACTGGGAGGAGACGACGATGAGCGGTCGACGCACCCGGCACACCGCGGTCACGGGGATCGGTGTGGTCGCGCCCAACGGCTCCACCACGGACGCCTACTGGAAGAACGTCAAGGAGGGCGCGAGCGTACTGGACCGGATCACCCGGGAGGGCTGCGAGCACCTTCCGCTCCGGGTCGCCGGCGAGGTCCGTGGATTCGACCCGTCGGCGCTCATCGAGGAGACCTTCCTCGTCCAGACCGACAAGTTCACCCACTTCGCGCTGGCCGCCGCCGACGCCGCCCTGCAGGACGCGGGGCTCGGCAGCGGCGCCGCCGACTCGCCGTACTCCGTCGGTGTGGTCACCGCCGCCGGGTCCGGCGGCGGTGAGTTCGGCCAGCGGGAACTGCAGAAGCTGTGGGGACAGGGACCCCGGTTCGTCGGGCCCTACCAGTCCATCGCCTGGTTCTACGCGGCCAGCACGGGCCAGATATCCATCCGCAAGGGCTTCAAGGGCCCCTGCGGGGTGGTGGCCAGCGACGAGGCGGGCGGCCTGGACGCCGTCGCGCACGCCGCCCGGGCCGTGCGGCGGGGCACGGACGTGGTCGTCGTCGGGGCGGCCGAGGCGCCGCTCGCCCCGTACTCGGGGGTCTGCCAGCTCGGTTACCCCGAGCTCAGCACCGAGGAGGACCCGGCGCGTGCCTACCGCCCCTTCACCTCGGCGGCCTGCGGCTTCGTGCCCGCCGAGGGCGGTGCCGTGCTGGTCGTGGAGGACCTGGACCGGGCCCGGCGCCGGGACGCGGTCGTCCGCGCCACCGTGGCCGGACACGCCGCCACGTTCACCGGCGCCTCACGCTGGGGCCGGTCACGGGAGGGGCTCGCGCAGGCCATTCGTGGTGCCCTGGACGAGGCCGGCTGCGCGCCGGAGGAGATCGACGTGGTCTTCGCCGACGCGATGGGCGTACCGGAGGCCGACCGTGCCGAGGCGCTGGCCCTCGCCGACGCCCTTGGCCCGCACGGCACGCGAGTGCCGGTCACGGCCCCCAAGACCGGCATCGGACGGTCGTACTGCGGGGCTCCCCTGCTGGACATCGCAGCCGCGGTGATGGCCATGGAACACGGGCAGATACCGCCGACCCCGAGCGTCTTCGACATCTGCCACGACATCGACCTGGTGACCTCCAGGGCACGTCCGGCCCAGCTCCGCACGGCCCTGGTCCTCAGCCGGGGGCTCATGGGCTCCAACGCGGCGCTGGTCCTGCGCCGTGGCGCTCCGCTGGAAGCACGGTGATGAGCCCGCGGGCCCGGTGGGGCTGGTCGCTCCCCCCACTCTCGACTTCGCTCGAGCGGGAGGGACCCCCATCGCGGCGGAGCCGCATATCGGCACGGTCCCGCGCCCCCGACGGGGCGCGGGACCGCGCCGGACTTCACCAGGGCCGCTCAGATCCCTTCACAACTGGTACGACAAGGAGAACCCGTATGACCACAGAAGTTACCCAAGTGACCGTCGAGGAACTGGCCACGCTGATGAAGAAGGCCGCCGGCGTGACCGTGGACCCGCACGATCTCGAAGCCCGGGTGGACTCCACCTTCGCCGAGTTCGGGCTGGACTCGCTCGGCCTCCTCGGCATCGTGGGGGAGCTGGAGAACCGGTACGGCCGGGCACTGCCCACCGACGCCGAACGGTGCAAGAGCCCCCGCGCCTTCCTCGACCTCGTCAACGACGTGCTGAGGACGGAAGCCTGACATGGCAGGGCACACCGAGAACGAGATCACCATCGCCGCACCCGTCGACCTCGTCTGGGACATGACCAACGACCTCGAGCGTTGGCCGCGGCTGTTCAGCGAGTACGCGGCCGTCGAGGTGCTGTCCCGCGAGGACGACACGGTGACCTTCCGTCTGACCATGCATCCCGACGAGAACGGGAAGGTGTGGAGCTGGGTGTCGGAACGGGTCACCGACCGGGAGAAGCTCACCGTCCGGGCACGCCGGGTCGAGCCCGGCCCGTTCAAGTACATGAACATCCAGTGGGAGTACGAGGAAACCCCCGACGGCACCCGGATGCGCTGGACACAGGACTTCGCCATGAAGCCCGACGCCCCCGTCGACGACGCCGGGATGACGGACATCATCAACCGCAACTCGCGGGTCCAGATGGCCCTGATCCGCGACCGCATCGAGCGGGCCGCCGACGAGCGGCGTACCGCACCCGACACGCCCGCCTGAGCGACGTTGTCGCGGAAGGAGACCTCACGCCCCATGCACCACGCCCTGATCGTCGCCCGGATGGCCCCCCAGTCGGCTCCGGACATAGCCGAGGTCTTCGCGGCCTCAGACCGCGGCGAACTCCCTCACCTCGTCGGGGTGACCCAGCGCTCCCTCTTCCAGTTCGGCGATGTGTACATGCACTTCATCGAAGCCGAGCAGGACCCGGGCCCCGCCATCGCGCGCGTGTCCGAGCACCCCGAGTTCCGCGACATCAGCAGAAGGCTCGAAGCGTACGTCAGCCCGTACGACCCGCAGACCTGGCGCGGTCCGAAGGACGCGATGGCGCGGCGCTTCTACCACTGGGAAAGGAACACCGGCGCCATCCGGTGAACGACGAGAACGAGAAGGCCGCCGCCCGCGCTCGGTCTGCGCGGGTGGCGGCCTTCTCGGACCTCGTCCTCGGACTTCACCGACGCGCGAGCGCCGGCATCAGCCGCAGGGCGTTCTCCCGGTTGATGCCCTCCAGTTGCTGCTCCGACAGGCAGGGGTCGCCGTCCAGCGCGGGCGTCACCTTGTCGGCGACGACTTGCGCGGGGGTGGGTGGCCAGTCCGTGCCGAAGAGGATGCGGTCGGGGTCCACCGTCGCCAGCAGCGTGGGCGTGGCCGAGGGGGACATGGGGCCCGCCGTGTCGAAGTAGAACCGGTGCAGGTAGTCATGGACCCGGCCGGGCTCGATCCCCGGGGTGAGGGACCCGCCGAAGAGTTCGAGCCGGGTGGCCATGTAGGGCAGGAAGCCTCCGCCGTGCGGAAGGATGAAGCTGAGGTTCGGGTAGCGATCGAGGGTGCCGTTCCTGATGAGGTTGATGGCCGCACGAGTGGTGTCCATCAGGAAGTCGCACACGAAGGGCGGCATTCCCGGCAGCCCCGCGCCGCCGTCCTTCCCGGCCGGCACTTCCATCGGGTGCGTGCTGATGACCGCGGACCGGTCGTTCAGCTCCCGCAGGAGGCGGTCGTGCGACTCATCACCCAGGAAGACGCCGTTCACGCTTGTCCGCGTGCTCACTCCGACGGCACCGAGCTCGTCGAGGCCGTAGCGGATGCTCCACGAGGAGAGCTCCAGGTCGTCGAGGAAGACGGGGGTGAAGAAGGCGAAGCGCGCGGGGTTGCCCTCGACGACCTCGGCCGCCGCCCGCAGGGCGACACCCGCGCTCTCCTGGCGCTCCGCGCGCTCATGGAACCGGCCGAGCATCGCTACCGTCATGACGGCGGTGTCGATGCCCGTTTTGTCCATGAGCTCCAGTGCCGCGTCCAGGTCCCAGCGCGTCCACCAGGGCAGCTTCTCGCGGTTGACGACGCCTCGTTCCTCCGCCCAGTCCAGCCAGGCCGGGGCGGTGAAGTGGTGGTGGACGTCGACGCGTCCTGCATCGGTCATAACGGGGTCCTCGGGGTCGGTCGTTCACAAGGGGCGGTCGGAGGGAGCAGTCGAAGAGCAGTCGAAGGGGAGAGCCGGCGAGGCAGCCGGAGAGGGCAGTGGGAGAGGCCGCGGGGTTCAGTCGCGGCAGAGCACGCTCCGCAGCACGTTCGTCAGGACGTGGTCGGCGTCCGGCATCGCGGCGTCCGCCCGCCAGGCGATGAAACCGTCGGGGCGCACGAGAACGGCACCGTCCTCGGCCGTGCCGTGCAGCTCGGCCCAGTCGGCGTCCGCATCGGGGACGAGGTCGTGATCGGGACCCGTTCCCACGAGATACGCCTCGACGGGGACGCCCAGGTGCTCGGAGGCCTTCTCCACCGCGGTCCGCCACTTCTGCCCCCCGGCCCCGGCGAGCAGCACGAAGGAACGCTCGTACAGGTCGAGCGTGGAGATCCTGCGGTCTCCCCTCGTGACCCACATGTGGGGTGCGCGGCTGCCCGGCTCGCCGCCCAGGTGGAACGCCTCGGGAACGATCGGCCGCTCCGCGGGGGCGTCCGCCACGGCGTTCGAGGTGTATCGATAGCAGAGGGCGACGGTCATCAGGTCGGCCGGGTCGTTGTTGCGGTCGGCGGCGGAGCTGAATCCCGGGTGCTGCTCGTCGGCGGCCTGGACGCATGCGCGTGTGCCGGTCGCGAGGGCGACGGGCCGCCGTTCGAGCTCGTAGGTGTCGAGCAACGGCGGGCCGGCCCAGCCGCGCAGCACCGCGGCCAGTTTCCAGGCGAGGTTGTGGGCGTCCTGGATTCCGGTGTTGGAGCCGAACGCCCCGGTGGGCGGCATCTCATGGGCCGAATCGCCGGCCAGGAAGACCCGGCCCTCGCCGTAGCTGTCCGCGACCCGCTTCGAGGCGTGCCAGGGCGCCTTGCCCGTGATCTCGACGTCGATGTCGGCGACGCCGACGGCCGCGCGGATGTGTGCCGCCAGCCTCTCGTCGGTGAAGTCCTCCAGGGCCTCGCCCCGGTCGGGGTACCAGGGAACGTGGATCACCCAGCGCTCCTCGTTGTCCACCGGCAGCAGGGCGCCCTCGCCCTGGGGGTCGGTGACATAGCAGACGACGAATCGTCTCTCTCCGACGTACCTCTTCAGCGCCCTGCTGCGGAACGTGACGCTGACGTTGTGGAACAGCTCACCGGGTCCCGACTGGCCGATCCCCAGGTGGTTGCGGATGGGGCTCCTGGGGCCGTCGGCGGCCACCAGGAAGTCGGCGCTCACGGTGTGGGTCTCACCGGTGTCCCGGTTCCTGACCCGCGCCCGTACCCCGTCCCCGTCCTGCGTGAAGGAGAGCAACTCGGAGCCGAAGCGGATGTCGGCACCCTGGTCCCGGGCGTAGTCCAACAGCACCGGCTCGAGATCGTTCTGACTGCACAGGCACCAGTCCGAGGAGCTCACCCGGGAGATGTCCATGCCACCGGAGATGTCGCGGATGATCCAGCGGCGCTGCTTCCCGGTGAGGGTGTCCACCTGGAGAATTCCGTCGTTCCCGGCGAGAATGCCGGCTGCCTCCCGGATACGCGATTCCAGGCCGGCGGTCCGGTAGATCTCCATGGTGCGCACATTGTTGCCGCGGCCACGCGGGTGCGTCGATGTCCTGGCATGCCGCTCCACGAGCATGTGCTCAATTCCGAGGCGCCCCAGGAAAACCGAAGTGGAAAGACCCACCAGGGATCCACCTGCGACGAGAACTGATACAGATTCCGCTTGGTGTCCGCTCACGTCGTCGATGTTTACCAAGTCGGGCTGCCACACACACTTCGTACGGCGAGCCGACCCATATGGCGCAGCGCCGTTTGCGGCGCGGTGCCGCCCGGGAAACGGTGGATCCGACCACGGAAATCAACGGCTACCCCGGGACCAGTCATGACGCAAGCGTTCGCATCCGAGGAATTCGAGGCACTGTCGTCCGAGGAGGCCGCAGCCGCGGCCTCCTCGTGCAGCCGGGAGTTTCGCGCCAACCCGCATCCCGTGTACGCCGCGCTGCGGGAGACGGCGCCCGTATGCCCCTTGTCGCCACCGCACGGCGTCGAGACGTACCTCATCACGCGTTATGACGATGCCCGCGCCGCCCTGGCCGACCCCCGGCTGAGCAAGGACATGTACGGTGCCATCGACGCCTACCACCGCATCTTCGGTGACTCGTCGATCGCGCTCGACGACAACATGCTCTTCTCGGACCCCCCGAAGCACACCAGGCTCCGGAGGATCGTCGGCAGCACCTTCACCCCGAAAAGGGTGGAATCGCTGCGTCCGCGCGTCCAGCAGATCACCGAAGATCTCCTGGACCAGTGCCCGACGGCTGGGGCGGTGAACCTGCTCCCCGAGTTCTGTTTCCCGCTGCCGCTCCACGTCATCTGCGAACTCCTGGGCGTCCCGGAGAACGAACGCAAACAGGCTCAGGAATGGTCCGCCACCGTGGCGCAGACCGGTTTCGGGCCGGAGGCGAGAAAAGCACTGGAAGTGGCCGAGGGAAACCTGCGCGACTATCTGGTGGACCTGTGCGCGCGAAAGCGGAGGGAGCCGGACCAGGGTCTGCTCAGCGCACTCGTCACGGCCAAGGACCAGGAGGGCGCGCTCACCGACCACGAACTCGTCTCGACGGCGTGGGTGCTCCTTTTCGCCGGCCACAAGTCGACGGCGTACCAGATCGGCAATGCCGTGTACCACCTGCTCAGCCGACCGGACCAGAAGGAACTGGCGCTTCGGGACGCGAATTCCATGAACGCGGCCATGGAGGAGATCTTCCGGTTCGAGTCGTCCGTGGAGAACTCCACCTTCCGCTACGCGAAGGAGGACGTCGTGATCCGGGACACGCTCATCCCCAAGGGTGCGCTCGTCCAGATCTCGATCACCGGGGCCAACCGTGACCCGGAGATGTTCGCCGCGCCGAACGAGCTGGACGTGCGGCGCCCGAACGTCCAGGCCACGCATCTCTCCTTCGGCTATGGCCCGCACTACTGCATCGGCGCTCCGCTGGCCCGGCTGGAGATGCAGGTCGCCCTCACCACGCTCTTCGGGCGGTATCCGCGCATGACACTGGTGGGGGCGCCGGAAGAGGCGCGCTGGCTCACCGTACCGTTCCCCGCCTTCCGGGGGCTGGCGGAGCTTCCCGTCACGCTCGACCCGTCATGACCGGCCTTCCGGCTCCGTCGCATGTGCGAGTCGTTCGCCTGCTCCGCGTGCGCGAAGGGAGGGAATCGGATTTCGTGGCGGCCTATCAACGCGTTCTCGAACGTGCCGCGCGCTTCCCCGGACACCTCGGCGAACAGCTCTGCCGCTCCCTCGACGATCCCGGTCAGTGGCTGCTCACCAGCGAGTGGGAAAGTCCCGAATCCATCAGAGGGTGGCGCATCGACCCTGATCACGAGAGTCTGGTCAAGCCGATGAACGCCTGCCTGCACGACGACCGATGGACGGCGGTCTTCCAGGTGATGGGGTCTCATACGCCCTGAACGGATGCGATGAGCTCGATCATCCGTGACGGTGACGGGCCCGTCGCGCTGACCGAAACAGGAGACAGGGGCTGACCATCATGTGACCGGCCGGTAAGGTCTGGTGCCGTGCCGAAGCCCCTCAGTCTTCCCTTCGACCCCATCGCACGCGCCGACGAGCACTGGAAGCAGCGCTGGGGAAACGTACCGTCCATGGCCGCGATCACTTCGATCATGCGTGCCCAGCAGATCCTGCTGGCCGAGGTCGACGCGGTCGTCAAGCCGTACGGGCTGACTTTCGCGCGTTACGAGGCGCTGGTGCTGCTCACCTTCTCCCAGAAGGGCGAGCTGCCGATGTCCAAGATCGGCGAACGTCTGATGGTGCACCCCACCTCGGTGACGAACACGGTCGACCGCCTGGTGAAGTCGGGCCTGGTCGACAAACGCCCCAACCCCAACGACGGCCGCGGCACCCTCGCCTCCATCACCGACAAGGGCCGCGAAGTCTGCGACGCCGCCACGCGGGACCTCATGGCCATGGACTTCGGCCTCAGCGCCTACGACGCCGAGGAATGCGCCGAGATCTTCGCGATGCTCCGCCCGCTGAGGGTGGCTGCGGGGGATTTCGAGGAGAGCTGAGCGGTCGCCAGGGGCGCTCGAAGATCGTTCGAAACCGGTGGTTACGCTCATGCGCATGAAAAAGAGCGTGCTGACCCGCTACCGCGTCCTGGCCTACGTCACCGGTGTGCTGCTGGTCCTGCTGACCCTCGGCGTGATCGCCAAGTATCTGCTCGAGATGGACGGCGCCGACAGCTTCACGCAGGTCATCGGTATCGCGCACGGCTGGCTGTACGTCCTGTACCTGGTCTTCGCCTTCGATCTCGGCTCCAAGGCGAAGTGGCCGGTGCGCAAGCAGCTGTGGGTGCTGCTGGCGGGCACGATCCCCACGGCGGCCTTCTTCGTGGAACGCCGGATCACCCACGAGGTCGAGGGCAAGATCGAGGATGCTTCGCCCATGGCCGCCAAAGCGTGATCGCCGGCTCCGCCGTTTGACCGCCACCGCCGTACGGGTGAGCGTACGGCGGCGTGCCGTCGACATTTACTAGGACGTCCAAGTAAATTGGCGGTATGGACGCTGACGCCATCGAAGAGGGACGCCGACGCTGGCAGGCTCGGTATGACGCCGCGCGTAAGCGCGAGAGTGACTTCACGACGCTTTCCGGGGACACGGTGGAGCCTGTGTACGGGCCGCGGCCGGGGGATGCGTACGAGGGGTTCGAGCGGATCGGGTGGCCCGGGGAGTTTCCGTTCACCCGGGGGCTGTATCCGACCGGGTACCGGGGGCGGACCTGGACGATTCGGCAGTTCGCCGGGTTCGGGAACGCCGAGCAGACCAACGAGCGGTACAAGATGATCCTCGCCAATGGCGGCGGTGGGTTGTCCGTGGCGTTCGACATGCCGACGCTCATGGGGCGGGACTCCGACGATCCGCGGTCGCTGGGGGAGGTCGGGCACTGCGGGGTGGCCATCGACTCGGCCGCGGACATGGAGGTGCTGTTCAAGGACATCCCGCTGGGGGACGTCACCACCTCCATGACCATCAGTGGGCCCGCCGTGCCCGTCTTCTGCATGTATCTCGTCGCCGCCGAGCGCCAGGGTGTCGATCCGGCCGTGCTCAACGGCACGCTGCAGACCGACATCTTCAAGGAGTACATCGCGCAGAAGGAGTGGCTCTTCCAGCCGGAGCCGCATCTGCGGCTCATCGGCGATCTGATGGAGCACTGCGCGGCCGGGATCCCGGCGTACAAGCCGCTGTCCGTCTCGGGCTATCACATCCGTGAGGCCGGGGCCACGGCCGCGCAGGAGCTGGCGTACACGCTGGCCGACGGGTTCGGATATGTGGAGCTGGGGCTCAGCCGAGGGCTGGACGTGGACGTGTTCGCGCCGGGGCTGTCCTTCTTCTTCGACGCGCACGTCGATTTCTTCGAGGAGATCGCCAAGTTCCGTGCGGCGCGGCGCATCTGGGCGCGATGGCTGCGGGATGTCTACGGGGCGAAGAGCGAGAAGGCGCAGTGGCTGCGGTTCCACACGCAGACCGCCGGGGTCTCGCTGACCGCGCAGCAGCCGTACAACAACGTGGTGCGTACGGCGGTGGAGGCGCTGTCCGCCGTGCTCGGCGGGACCAACTCGCTGCACACCAACGCCCTCGACGAGACGCTGGCGCTGCCGTCCGAGCAGGCCGCCGAGATCGCGTTGCGGACGCAGCAGGTGCTCATGGAGGAGACCGGGGTCGCCAACGTGGCCGATCCGCTGGGTGGTTCCTGGTACGTCGAGCAGCTGACCGACCGGATCGAGGCGGACGCGGAGAAGATCTTCGAGCAGATCAAGGAGCGGGGACTGCGGGCCCACCCCGACGGGCGGCACCCCATCGGGCCGATGACGTCCGGAATTCTGCGGGGGATCGAGGACGGATGGTTCACCGGGGAGATCGCGGAGTCCGCGTTCCGGTACCAGCAGGCCCTGGAGAAGGGCGAGAAGCGGGTCGTGGGGGTGAACGTCCACCACGGGTCCGTGACCGGGGATCTGGAGATCCTGCGGGTCAGCCACGAGGTCGAGCGCGAGCAGGTACGGGTGCTGGCCGGGCGCAGGGCCGACCGTGACGGCGCGGCCGTACGCCGGGCACTGGACGCCATGCTGGACGCCGCGCGCGACGGGTCCAACATGATCGGGCCCATGCTCGACGCGGTCCGCGCGGAAGCGACGTTGGGCGAGATCTGCGACACCCTCCGGGACGAGTGGGGGGTGTACACGGAACCGGCGGGGTTCTAACCGGCGGGGCTCTGGGTGCCGTCGTCGGCCGCGGCACCCTTGAGCCCCAGCAGCAGCAGCCTCGTGAAGCCGTGGGCCCAGTCCTCGTCGGCCGGTTCGGCGCTCACCAGGGTGCGGTGGACCACCGCGCCCGCCACCACGTCGAAGATCAGGTCGGTGGTGTGGGCCGCTGTGCGGGGGTCCTCCTCGCCCGGTAGTTCGCCGCGGGCGTGGGCTCGGGCACGGCCCTCCAGAACGAGGCGTTTCTGGCGGTCGACGATGGAGGCGCGGATGCGTGCGCGCAGGGCGTCGTCGCGAGTGGATTCGGCCAGTACGGCCATGAGGCCGCTCTTGGCCTCGGGGCGGGCCAGGATCGCGGCGAACCGCAGGACGACGCCCTCGATGTCCGCCGCCAGGCTGCCCCGGTCGGGGAGGCGGAGTTCGTCGAAGAGTTCCGCGACCGCGTCGACGACGAGTTCGTTCTTGCCCGCCCAGCGGCGGTAGAGGGTGGTTTTCGCGACGCCGGCGCGGGTCGCCACGTCGCCGAGCGTCAGTTTGGACCAGCCCAGCTCCACGAGAGCCTCCCGGGTCGCCGCCAGGATCGCGGCGTCCGCGGCGGCGCTGCGTGGGCGGCCCGTGGCGCGGGGCGCGGGCGTGCGGCTCTCCATCCGTCGACCATATGCCGACCGGATCCGGCCGTTCACAAGGTCTTCGCCGATGTCGTGAGAGAGATCACGCGGGAGTGGGTACATAGCCTTCGCGAGCGCAGTTACGCTACGACCCGTAGCGAAAGCTGGCGGCCCCGTCGTGGGGGAGGAACGCGGCGGTACGTCGATCGGCCTTGACATCGCTTTTCACGCGCGCGCTCGGAGGGGGGAGGATGTACTCATGCAGCCACGGAACATGTCCATGAGCGGAGTCGTCGACCTCGCCGCGGTGAAGGCGGCCCAGGAGGCCAAGGCGAAGGCGGAGCAGGCGCGCGCCGAAGCGGCCAGGCAGGGCGGAGGAGGAGCGGTCTCCCCGGCCGACCTGGTCATCGACGTCGACGAGGCCGGGTTCGAGAGCGAGGTCCTGCAGCGGTCCACCCAGGTACCCGTCGTCATCGACTTCTGGGCCGAGTGGTGCCAGCCCTGCAAGCAGCTCAGCCCGGTGCTGGAGCGGCTGGCCGTCGAGTACAACGGCAAGTTCGTCCTCGCCAAGATCGATGTCGACGCCAACCAGATGCTGATGCAGCAGTTCGGGATCCAGGGGATCCCGGCGGTGTTCGCCGTCGTGGCGGGGCAGGCGCTGCCGCTCTTCCAGGGGGCCGCCCCCGAGCAGCAGATCCGCGCCACGCTCGACCAGTTGGTGCAGGTCGCCGAGCAGCGCTTCGGCCTCACCGGCCTCGTGGTGGACCCGGACGCCGAGCCCGGCGCCGCTGTCGAGTCGGCGCCCCAGGTCCCGGCCGGCCCGTACGACCACCTGCTCGCGGCGGCCGTACAGGCGCTGGACGCGGGCGACTTCGGCGGCGCGGTGCAGGCGTACAAGAACGTGCTGAGCGACGACCCGGGCAACACCGAGGCCAAACTGGGCCTGGCGCAGGCCGAGTTGCTGCGACGGGTGCAGGACATGGACCCCCAGGACGTGCGCAAGGCCGCCGCCGAGAACCCCACCGACGTACAGGCGCAGATCGACGCCGCGGACCTCGATCTGGTGGGCGGACATGTGGAGGACGCCTTCGGCCGGCTCGTCGAGACGGTGCGGCGTTCGGCCGGGGACGACCGGGAGGCCGTACGGCTTCGACTGCTGGAACTGTTCGATGTGGTGGGGGCCGACGATCCGCGAGTGACCGGGGCGCGCCGGGCGTTGGCGCGGGCGCTGTTCTGATCCGCGCGCACCGTGAGCCGACTCGTGTCCCTCGCGAGTCGGCTCACACTCACCGCGATTCGGCCGATGGCCGCCGCGAGTTGATTCGCACTCACCGCGGATCGGCTCCCGCTCGGCGTGCGGCGCCTCGCCGTTCGCGCTGAACACGCGGCCCGGGCGCACGGATCGGCACTGCCGGGACGTGTGGGGCCGACGGGGAAGATTTGTCGACGGAGCGACACCGCGGTCGCGCTTTACCAAATCTTGGTAAACGCGGCCGCTGTTACTGGCAGTAAGAGAAAGTCGTCGATCTGTCGGACTCTGTCCAACTCTCAACCGGTGTGTCGCCTCACCTGGAGCCACCCTCGGTCGCTGCTCGATGCCGATGGGTCGTTGTTCGGTTATCCGTCCGTTACTAGCCAGTAACGACCCCCCTTGCGGGGGCGGCGAGAATGCACCACGATCGGCGACGCTCGGTCCGTTCCCGTGCCCCGCCAGCCAGTCGGGTCAACGGGTTTTCTGGGTCCCCACCGAGTAGAGCCGGCGACAGTGGCGCCGGCTCTTGGACAGGGGGGTCTCTGCTCAACGGCAGAGCCTGTCCAGCAGGTTGTGCGTGATGCGTGTCAGGCGCGACCAGTGGTTGTCGCTCGGGGGTGATCGCCGGTGATTCGGGCGCTTTTCGCGCCACCGAGCGCGGGCGCTCCCCTTCCCGAGGACGTAGCACTTCTCCCATCCCTGCCCGGCCGAGCCGCCGTCAAGGGGCGAGCCGGTGGCAGGAGATGTACGTCCGAGAAGGAGGAAATATGGAGTCCCAGGTGCGTGGCGGGACCAGATGGAAGCGGTTCGCTGTGGTCATGGTGCCCAGCGTCGCCGCCACAGCAGCGATAGGTGTCGCCCTCGCGCAGGGTGCTCTCGCCGCGTCGTTCAGTGTGTCGGGGCAGTCGTTCAAGGTCACGGCGGGACAGCTCGACGGTACGGGCTTCTCGCAGTACGGGGCGCTCGACGAGGGCTACACCCTCAAGGGCGAGAAGACGGTTCACCCCGTCGCCGTCTCGGCGTTCAAGAACGCCGAGATCACCGACATGTGCCAGTCGGTCGTCACCCCGAATGTGCCGATCCTCGGTAGCGTCAGCCTCAAGCTGACCGCCGGTACCGGTGGCAAGAAGGTCGAGGCCGAGAACCTCTACATCGACGTCGAGGACCTCTCGGGCGATGCCGTCTTCCGCGGCATCGACATCGGTGTGGCCGCCAAGGACGCCTCCAAGGGTCCGGGCATGAAGGGCGGCAAGGAGCAGGCCAACCCCTACGGGTTCGCCCAGCAGGCCGACTCGGCCACGCTCACCGATGTGAAGCAGACGGCGTGGGCGACCACCGCCGGAACCTTCAAGCTGAGCAACCTCAAGATGTCGCTTCACAAGGGCGTCGTGGAGTGCTACTGAGCACTCCGTAGGGCGGGTGAGGGGGCCTGCGCTTCTTCGCCCGCCCGTCCTTCTCGCAGCGCGGGGCACCTCGCGCGCGAACTCCGTACGTGAATTCCGTACGCGCGCTTCGTACTACGTGTCGTACGCGAACTTCTCACAGCAACACCGTTCCAGGGAGCTGTTGTCCATGAGCGCCGAGTCAACGGGGCAGAACGAAGACTATCTCCGCGCCTTTCGGCGGCGCTTCCGCGACTGGAGGGGCTCGCGGCCCTTCTGGTCGGGCCTGTTGGTACTGCTCGGCGGATTCCCGATCATGTACCTGCCGTACGCGAATCTGCAGCTCGGTCATCTGACGCTCGCCATGTCGACGACGGGCGGCGCGGGTTCCCTCATCATCGGCGTGCTGCTGGTGGTGCTCGGGATCAGCCTGTGGTTCCAGCGGCATGTACGCACCTTCGCCGGCACCGCGGCGATCCTCCTGGCGCTGGTCTCCATCCCGGTCTCCAACCTCGGTGGTTTCGGCTTCGGTTTCCTGCTCTCGCTCATCGGCGGCGCCATGGCCGTCTCCTGGGCGCCGGGGCAGGAGGAGGCGTCCGTGCCGTCCACCTACTCGATGCCCGGCAAGACCCCGGCTCCTCAAGACCCGGCTCCCCGGAACACGGCACAACCAGGTACGGACCCCCTGCTCAAGTCCGACGCCCCGGAGCCCGCCGGCTCCGTGAACGCGGCGGCCGGCGGCGAGGGTGACGACCTGTCAGGTACCACCCCCACGAACGGGACGAACGGGAGGCACAGTGCCGGCTGACGAGGTGACCCACGGGACTTCGGTGGGAGAGTCCCGTGCGAGATCCGGACCGCGGCACGCGGCGCCCAAGAAGCCCCTTCTCACCCGGCTCAAGATGCCGGCGGGCAAGGCGATAGCCCTGGCGGCGATGCCGACGGCGGTCCTCATGGGTACGGGCTTCACGCCCACCCTCGCCCGCGCCGAGGACCCCGCGTCGCAGAGCCTGACCGCCGACGAGTACAAGGACTGCGTGGCGGCCCTGGAGGCCGACGAGGACGGCGAGGACACCTCGGCCTCCCCGAGCCCGACCCCGTCCGCCTCCGCCTCGGAGAGCGCCGACACGTCGGACGACTCGGCCAAGGACGAGGACACGACGGGTTCGGACACGGGCTCGGACTCCTCGGACGACTCGGCGTCCGGTGACACGTCGGGCGGCGGCTCCTCTTCGTCGGATTCAGGTTCCGACGACAAGGACACCGCGGACGACTCCACGACCACCGAGAAGACGGCCACCGACACCGGCACGACCACGCCGTCGCCCTCCGCTTCCGAGGACAGCGGCGGCAACGTACTGGAGGACATCGGCGACGCGCTCGGGGACCTGTTCACCGGTGACGAGTCCGAGTCGACCTCCACCGCCACGCCCTCGGCCACACCGTCCCCCTCGGCGTCGGACGACACCTCCGGCTCCTCCGGCTCCTCCGGTTCTTCCGGCGACACGGCCGCCGACGCCGGCAAGGACGCGCAGGACACCGCCGACGACAGCGCGGACAAGGTCGAGGACGCCGCCAAGGACATCACCGACGGCACCGAGGACGCGGCCGACGACACCGCCGCCGACGCCACGACGACGCCGAGCCCGTCCCCGAGCGACGAGGTGAGCGCCGAGGACTGCCCGGCCGCCACCGACGACGAGAGCGGCGTGGAGAAGGGCATCCCGCCGCTGCCGAACGACCCCTGGTACCTGAACGCCAGCTCGCTGCTGCTGAAGGGCGCCTCCTACAAGGGCATCGTCAAGGTGAAGACCGCCGACGGCACCGTCAAGGAGGTGCTGAAGTACGTCATCTCCGACGGCACCGACATAGGCGACCTGCACCAGACGGTCGAGGACAAGCAGGCCGGGGTGACCTACCACGCGCAGGCCGGCAAGGGCACCACATCCACGATCCGCGACGGCGCCACGGTCATGTACACCGAGAGCATCTCCGGCAATCTGCTCGGTCTGATCCCGGTGACCTTCGACCCGAAGCACCCGCCGCCGCTGGACATCCCGCTGATCTACTTCACCAACGCGAAGGTGGTCCAGGCGGGCCAGTTCGGGGGCACGCTCACCGTTCCCGGCCTCCACCAGTACACGACCGACTGAGCAGTCGCACAGGACCCGTCCGGGAGCCGCACAACACC
>NZ_AEJC01000231.1 GCF_000317595.1 Streptomyces ipomoeae 91-03
CTCGCTGTTTTTTATCGACTGCCCCTGACCGGCTCTGATCGAAATGCAGAGCCAATGTGACAGTAAGGGGAAAGTGATGAGAATGCGCGTCCGAAGGATTTCCGATCTGTTGTGCGAGGCCCATACCAGAGCCGCGCGCTTTACGGAGTTCTTTGTCAACCGCACGCCGCACATGGCGCGTTGGCGAACTACTGTGAGTCGCCGCCGGACGACGCGGGGCCGAATTCTTCGACTCTCCCGACCGACATGCGATGACGCATGCCCAAGTCGCCAGGCGCGGCCCCCCACACCCCAGACGGACCAGTACGAGGACGCTGATGTCTCACCTTCGCGCACCGGCCGCACGCCCAGACCGCCGTGAGGGCGGTCGGCACGGGCGGTCGGCCACCCGCGCTGTCCCCTCACTGCCCGAGGTCCACATACGGCCACAGCTGCTGCGCCTGGCGGTCCTGCCCCCCACCGCGGTGGCCCTCAGCGCCTGCGCAGCCGTCCTCTTCACCGTCCGCGCCGGCGGCGCCCGCCCCGGCCTGACGCTCTGGGCGGTCCTCGCCGGAGCCGCCGGGGTCGCCTGCGCCGCCGTCCTCATCGCCGCCGTCGCCGCGGGCCGCACCGCCAAGTCCGTACGTGAACGCCTGGCCGCCCTGAGCCGGCTCAGCGCCAAGGGCGAGGACGACGTGCGCGCCCTCGTCGAGGCGCTGCGCCGCGGCGAACAGCCGCCCGCGCGCGGGCCGCACGCCAGGGCCGCCGCCGACGCGGACGACTTCGAGCAGCTCACCGCCGACCTGCGACGCGCCCACGACAGCGCCCTCACCGCGGTCGTCCAGGCCTCCCAGCTCTCCAGCCACGTCGGCAGCGAGCAGAAGCTCGAGGTCTTCGTGAACCTGGCGCGTCGACTGCAGTCCCTGGTGCAGCGCGAGATCTCCATTCTCGACGACCTGGAGAACGAGATCGAGGACCCCGACCTCCTCAAGGGCCTCTTCCACGTGGACCACCTCGCCACCCGCATCCGCCGCCACGCCGAGAACCTCGCCGTCCTCGGCGGCGCCGTCTCCCGCCGCCAGTGGAGCAACCCCGTCTCCATGACCGAGGTGCTGCGCTCCGCGATCGCCGAGGTCGAACAGTACTCCCGGGTCAAACTGGTGCCCCCGATCGACGGCACCCTGCGCGGGCACGCCGTGGCCGACGTCATCCACCTGCTGGCCGAACTCGTCGAGAACGCCACGGTGTTCTCCGCCCCCCACACCCAGGTCCTGCTCCGCGCCACCCTCGTCACCTCCGGGCTCGCCGTCGAGGTCGAGGACCGGGGCCTCGGCATGCCCGTCACCGAGCAGGAGAAGATGAACGCCCTGCTCGCCGACCCCGACCAGGTCAATGTCGCGAGCCTCCTCCAGGACGGCCGCATCGGTCTCTTCGTGGTCTCCCAACTCGCCCGCCGCCACGGCATCCAGGTCCGCCTCCAGAGCAACATCTACGGCGGCGTCCAGGCCGCCTTCGTCATCCCGCAAGGACTCCTGGGCAACGACCCCGAAGCCCCCGGCGACGTACCGCAGACCCAGCCCCGGGCCCAGCAGAACACCGGCGTGCGACGGCCGACCGCCGTGCCACCCCAGGCCCGATCCGCCCCGTCCCGGCGGACGTCCGCCTCCGGCCCGTCGGACCGGTCGGCGTCCAGCACCTCGGACCGTCCGGCGAGCGGACAGCCGTTCAGGCCGGCGCCCGCCCAGGCCGCTTCCCCGCAGTCCGCCCACCCGGTCCCCCCGCAGCCGGCCCGCCCCGAGTCCGGGGGCACCGCCACCCCGAGCCGGCCCCGCCCCTCCGTGCCCCGGCAGGCGGGGCCGGATCGAGGCAACGGCCGGCAGAACCCGGGCAGGAGCGGCAGTGGCCTGACCCCGCTGCCCGTGCGCGGCGCCCGGGACGAGCGGCCCAACCCCGCCGAGGCCGTCCCCGGCATCCGCCCCGACGAGCGGCGGACCGTGGCGGAGAACAGCGTGACGCTCCCGACCCCGCGCGTCGGCGGCACGGTCCGCGGCACCATGGGCAAGCCCCAACTGCCCAGACGCCGCGCCCAGCAGCACATCGTGCCCCAGCTCCGCGGCGGCCCCCCGCCCATGCCCCGCCAGGACCCCGACCACTACATCGGGCACGACCCCGGGCTGATGGCGGCCTTCCAGCGCGGCATCGGGCTCGCCGAGGCCCGCCAACTGGAGACCTCCGACTGGGACACCTCGGCCCTGCACACGACCACGGTCGACCTGCCACCCCCGGACGCCTCGTCCCGCATCGACCTCTGCGGCCCCACCACGGGCGCCGCCCCCATAGCCGTACCGCCGTCGACCCCCGACGCGGCCCACGACCTCACGTCCCGGCAGGACGGGAGCACACCGGCCGGATGATCAGCCCCCTCACCACTCCCGCGACCGTCCCCACCCCGTCCGCTCCCGCTGACCTTCGTACCCCAAGGAGTCGATCCACCATGGCGAGCGATGCGCCGACCGGCCAGGTATCCGATCTCGACTGGCTGATGAGCGGTCTCGTGCAGCGTGTACCGCACACCACGAGCGCGGTACTGCTGTCCTGCGACGGGCTCGTGAAGTCGGTCCACGGCCTCGACCCGGACAGCGCCGACCACATGGCGGCCCTGGCCTCCGGTCTGTACTCCCTCGGCCGCAGCGCGGGCGTCCGCTTCGGCGACGGCGGCGACGTACGCCAGGTCGTCGTCGAACTCGACTCGACACTGCTCTTCGTCTCCACCGCGGGCTCCGGCACCTGCCTCGCCGTGCTCGCCGGACGCGAGGCCGACGCCGCCGTCCTCGGCTACGAGATGGCGATGCTCGTCAAGAGCGTCCGCCCGTACCTGGTCACCCAGCCCCGCCAGACCGTCGAACCCCCGGCGATGAGGCCTTGAGCGTGTCCGCGGCCGGCGACGGCCCCCTGTACGACGACGCCGCAGGGCGTCTCGTACGGCCCTACACCGTCATCAACGGCCGGACCCGGCCGACCACCGCGCTCGATCTCCTCTCGCAGGTGATGGCCACCGGGGCGACCCCCCTCGGCTATCTCGGCCCCGAGCACGCACAGGCACTCGACCTGTGCCGGGCACCCGTCTCGGTCGCCGAGATCGCCGCCCACCTCAAGCTGCCGGCGGCGGTCACCAAGGTGCTGCTGTCCGACCTGGTCGACTGCGGGGCTCTCACCACCAAGCCCCCGGCCTTCCACCACCACCCGACAGACCGGTCTCTTCTGGAGGCAGTGCTCGATGGACTACGACGACAGCTCTGACCCCTTTCCCACCGCACTCAAAATCCTGGTGGCGGGAGGGTTCGGGGTAGGCAAGACGACCTTCGTCGGCGCGGTGAGCGAGATCGCGCCGCTGAGCACGGAGGAACTGCTCACCACCGTGAGCGCCGCGACCGACAGCCTCGACGGCATCGAGAACAAGGTCGAGACGACCGTGGCCATGGACTTCGGCCGCATCACCCTCGACCCGCGACATGTGCTCTATCTGTTCGGCACGCCCGGGCAGCAGCGCTTCTGGTTCATGTGGGACGAACTCTCCGAGGGCGCCCTCGGAGCGGTCATCCTCGCCGACACCCGCCGCCTGGAGGACTGCTTCGCCGCCGTCGACTTCTTCGAACAGCGCGGCCTTGCCTTCATCGTCGCCGTCAACGAGTTCGACGGCTCCTTCCGCTACAGCGCCGACGAGGTGCGCGCGGCCCTCGACCTCGACCCGGAGACCCCCGTCGTCTGCTGCGACGCCCGGATCTCCAGCTCGGGCGTCCAGACCCTGCTCACCCTCGTACGCCACCTCCTCGCCCACACCCCCGCGGAGATCCCCAGCCACGGAGCCCACACATGACGTACGGCCGGCTCCTGCTCACCCCCGAGGACCGGGACGCCCCCGAACGCGTCCGGCGCCTCAGGCTGCTCGGACTCGGCGACCACGCCGAACCGTTCTTCGACGCCTTCGCCGACCGGCTCGCCGAGGTCGCCTCGGTGCCGTACGCGATGGTCAACTTCATCGACGAGCACCGGCAGTTCTTCGCCGGCCTGCACCTGCCGACCGGGCCGGCCGGCGACGTCGGCGCGCTCGGCGCGGATCGTCACCTCGCCCGTGACCACGGCTTCTGCCCCCATGTGGTGGTCCGCCGCAAGGCGTTGGTCCTCGACGACGTCCGCGACTACCCGAGGTTCGCCGGCAATCCCGTCGTCGACGACCACGGCGTCCGCTCCTACCCCGGCGCCCCACTGATCGACCGCACGGGCATCGCCCTCGGCACGGTCTGCGTCCTCGACATGGAGCCGAGACCGTGGGGGAGGGCCGGACTGGACACCATCAAGGCGATGGCGGCGGAGCTGACGGCGCAGATCGAGGCCCGGGAGGCCTTCCCTCAACCCGTTCGGCCAACCCCCTCGGCGCCGGAGGCGGAGGGCACATCATGGCGGATCGGCCTCTCGGGTGGCGAGCGCGGGCGGGCGTGAAGGAAAGCTGCGGCACCGCTTAAGAAATCCTCGATGGACCGGGGCACCGTCGTACGGCAGATTGCTACGCGTTTCCACCCCTCTCCCCGGACCCGGGTCCCTTCGCCGTGCCCCGCTCCGGGACCTCACCCACGGGAGCCGTACGTTGAAGGCGCTGGTCAAGGAGAAGGCGGAGCCCGGGCTGTGGCTCATGGACGTCCCGGAGCCCGGGATCGGCCCCGGCGACGTACTGATCAAGGTGCTGCGCACCGGCATCTGCGGCACCGATCTGCACATCCGGGCCTGGGACGGCTGGGCGCGACAGACCATCCGTACGCCGCTCGTGGTCGGGCACGAGTTCGTCGGCGAGGTCGTGGAGACCGGCCGGGACGTCTCGGACATCGCCGTCGGCGACCTGGTCAGCGGCGAGGGCCATCTGGTGTGCGGCAAGTGCCGCAACTGTCTCGCCGGACGACGTCATCTGTGCCGTGCCACCGTAGGACTCGGCGTCGGGCGCGACGGCGCGTTCGCGGAGTACGTGGCGCTGCCCGCGTCCAATGTGTGGGTGCACCGGGTCCCCGTGGACCTGGACGTCGCGGCGATCTTCGACCCGTTCGGCAACGCCGTGCACACCGCGCTGTCCTTCCCGCTGGTCGGCGAGGACGTGCTCATCACCGGCGCGGGCCCCATCGGTCTGATGGCCGCCGCCGTCGCCAGGCACGCCGGCGCGCGGAACGTCGTGATCACGGACGTCAGCGCGGACCGACTGGCGCTGGCCCGCAAGACAGGGGTCAGCCTCGCACTGGACGTCAGCGAGTCGACCATCGCCGACGGACAGCGCGCCCTCGGTCTGCGCGAGGGCTTCGACGTTGGCCTGGAGATGTCCGGCAACCCCGCGGCGATGCGCGACATGCTCGCCAACATGACGCACGGCGGCAGGATCGCCATGCTCGGGCTGCCGTCCGAGGAGTTCGCCGTCGACTGGTCCCGGATCGTCACCTCGATGATCACCATCAAGGGCATCTACGGCCGGGAGATGTTCGAGACCTGGTACGCGATGTCGGTGCTGCTGGAGGGCGGCCTGGACCTCGCACCCGTGATCACCGGCCGCTACGGCTACCGCGACCACGAAGCCGCGTTCGCGGACGCGGCGAGCGGCTCGGGCGGCAAGGTCATCCTCGACTGGACCGCCTGACCGGCCGCGCGAGCGGCGTGATTCCGGAGCGACTCCCCTTCCGGATCCCGGCTTCCGCACTCCGCAGCAACTCCCCTTCCGCGTAAGCACTTCTAAAGGGTGTTGCAGAAGGCTCGGTTCAGGGCATTTTGCCTGTATGGGTGGGGTGTTGCGGGCTGAGTCGGTGTGGGTGGAGACGTTCACGGGCTTGCGGATGGATCGGTTCGTGAAGCTGGTGAAGGTGGTGCGGGAGCAGGGCGGTGACGGGCCCGGTGGAGGCCGTCCGTGGTGCCTGCCGCTGGCGGACCGGGTCCTGCTGGTGGCCGTCTACTACCGCACCAACCTCACCATGCGGCAGCTCGCCCCGCTCTTCGGCATCTCCCCGGCGACTGTCTGCCGGGTCATCCAGCGCCTGCGACCGCTGCTCGCGCTGGAGCCCGCCCCACGGCCGGTCGCCGAGGCGGACCGGCTGTGGATCGTGGACGGCACCCTGATCCCGGTCCGCGACCGCAGCGTGGGTGCCTCGAGCCGCAACTACCGGTTCTCGGCGAACGTGCAGGTCATCATTGATGCCGACACCCGCCTGGTCATCGCCTCGGCCCGGCCGGCCCCGGGCAACAAGGCCGACGCTCACGTCTGGCGGGAGTCCGACCTGCCGGCCGTGGCGACCGGAACCACGGTGCTCGCGGACGGCGCCTACCTCGGCACCGGCCTCATCGTCCCGCACCGCAGAAGAGCCGGACGCCCCCTGCTGCGCGGGCAGCAGGAGGACAACGCCGAACACCGACGCGTCAGGGCCCGCGTCGAGCACACCTTCGCCCGCATGAAGAACTGGAAGATCCTCCGCGACTGCCGTCAGAAAGGCGACGGCCTTCACCACGCCGTCCAGGCCGTCGCCACCATGCACAACCTCGCCCTCGCCGGGTGAAACACCAGGTCAAGCACCACTTCGACCTGCCCGAGGAGAACCTTCTGCAACACCCTTTAGGGTGCGTTTTGAAAGTGCTGGTCACAGCCACTCGTTGATGGCTGCGACCAGCACGGTCGCCTCGTAGCGAACTGCCAACTTGTCGTATCTCGTGGCGACAGCGCGGTGCCGCTTGAGGCGATTGATTCCGCACTCGACCGCGTGGCGCTCCTTGTAGTCGGCCTTGTCGAACTTAGGTGGCCGGCCGCCGTGGGAGCCGCGGTTCTTGCGGTTGGCGATCTGGTCGCGCTTCTCCGGGATCGTGCAGC
Organism: Streptomyces ipomoeae 91-03; assembly: GCF_000317595.1. Classification (GTDB taxonomy): domain Bacteria; phylum Actinomycetota; class Actinomycetes; order Streptomycetales; family Streptomycetaceae; genus Streptomyces; species Streptomyces ipomoeae. Next base: position 6,869 of record NZ_AEJC01000231.1, read on the forward strand.
GGATACCGCGCTTGCGCAGGTAGGCACGGTTCGCGCGGGAGCCGTACGCCTTGTCGGCACGCACCTTGTCCGGCCGGGTGCGCGGGCGGCCCGACCCGAGCCGGGGCACCCGGATGCGGCCCAAGACCACCTGGAACTGCGGGGAATCACCGCGCTGTCCTGCCGTGATGACCAGCGACATCGGTTTCTGGGCCTGCTCGACCGCCAGGTGGAGCTTGGTTGTCAGCCCGCCCCGGGAGCGTCCGAGCCCGTGGTCGTCGGGCTCGATGAACACACCGCCTGGCGGCTCGATCTGCAGATCCCCTTTTTGCGGGCGCCGGCCGCATGCTGGTGGGCGCGGGCGATGGTCGAGTCCACCGAGACGTCCCAGGTGATCAGTCCCTCGGCGTCGGCCTGGGCCTGCAGCTGTTCGAAGATGCGGTGCCAGGTGCCGTCCCGCTGCCAGCGGCGGAACAGGCCGTAGACCGTCTCCCACGGGCCATAGCGCTCGGGCACGTCCCGCCAGGGAGCACCGGCGCGGGTGCGCCACCGTATGCCGTCTATCAGTTGCCGCTTGGTGTGCACCGGTGGCCGTCCAGGCTTCTTGCCGACCGGGAGCAGGGGCTCCAGCTTCGCCCACTGTGTATTCGTCAGATCATGCCGCCCCACGAAGTGGGATCTTGACACATCAAGATCCACATATGAAACGCACCCTAAAGGGTGTTGCAGAAGGTTCTCCTCGGGCAGGTCGAAGTGGTGCTTGACCTGGTGTTTCACCCGGCGAGGGCGAGGTTGTGCATGGTGGCGACGGCCTGGACGGCGTGGTGAAGGCCGTCGCCTTTCTGACGGCAGTCGCGGAGGATCTTCCAGTTCTTCATGCGGGCGAAGGTGTGCTCGACGCGGGCCCTGACGCGTCGGTGTTCGGCGTTGTCCTCCTGCTGCCCGCGCAGCAGGGGGCGTCCGGCTCTTCTGCGGTGCGGGACGATGAGGCCGGTGCCGAGGTAGGCGCCGTCCGCGAGCACCGTGGTTCCGGTCGCCACGGCCGGCAGGTCGGACTCCCGCCAGACGTGAGCGTCGGCCTTGTTGCCCGGGGCCGGCCGGGCCGAGGCGATGACCAGGCGGGTGTCGGCATCAATGATGACCTGCACGTTCGCCGAGAACCGGTAGTTGCGGCTCGAGGCACCCACGCTGCGGTCGCGGACCGGGATCAGGGTGCCGTCCACGATCCACAGCCGGTCCGCCTCGGCGACCGGCCGTGGGGCGGGCTCCAGCGCGAGCAGCGGTCGCAGGCGCTGGATGACCCGGCAGACAGTCGCCGGGGAGATGCCGAAGAGCGGGGCGAGCTGCCGCATGGTGAGGTTGGTGCGGTAGTAGACGGCCACCAGCAGGACCCGGTCCGCCAGCGGCAGGCACCACGGACGGCCTCCACCGGGCCCGTCACCGCCCTGCTCCCGCACCACCTTCACCAGCTTCACGAACCGATCCATCCGCAAGCCCGTGAACGTCTCCACCCACACCGACTCAGCCCGCAACACCCCACCCATACAGGCAAAATGCCCTGAACCGAGCCTTCTGCAACACCCTTTAGGAGCCTTCCGATGTTCGACTCCGTGCGCGACGACCTGCGCACCACCCTCGACGAGATCCGCGCCGCCGGCCTGCACAAGCCCGAGCGGGTCATCGGCACCCCGCAGTCCGCGACCGTGAACGTCACGGCGGGCGGCCGTCCCGGCGAGGTCCTCAACTTCTGCGCCAACAACTACCTCGGCCTCGCCGACCACCCCGAGGTGATCGCCGCCGCCCACGAGGCGCTTGACCGCTGGGGCTACGGCATGGCCTCCGTCCGCTTCATCTGCGGTACGCAGGAGGTGCACAAGGAGTTGGAGGCCAGGCTGTCGGCGTTCCTCGGCCAGGAGGACACGATCCTGTACTCCTCCTGCTTCGACGCCAACGGCGGTGTCTTTGAGACCCTGCTCGGGCCCGAGGACGCGGTGATCTCCGACGCCCTCAACCATGCCTCGATCATCGACGGCATCCGGCTCTCCAAGGCCCGCCGCCTCCGCTACGCCAACCGCGATCTGGCCGATCTGGAACGGCGGTTGAAGGAGGCGACCGAGGCCGGCGCACGCCGGAAGCTGATCGTCACGGATGGTGTCTTCTCGATGGACGGCTATGTGGCGCCCTTGGCCGACATCTGCGACCTCGCGGACCGGCACGACGCCATGGTCATGGTCGACGACTCGCACGCCGTCGGCTTCACCGGCCCCGGCGGTCGCGGCACCCCCGAACTGCACGGCGTCATGGACCGCGTCGACATCGTCACCGGCACCCTCGGCAAGGCCCTCGGCGGCGCCTCCGGCGGTTATGTCGCCGCCCGCGCCGAGATCGTCGCCCTGCTGCGCCAGCGCTCCCGCCCGTACCTCTTCTCGAACACGCTCGCCCCGGTGATCGCGGCGGCCTCGCTCAAGGTCCTCGATCTGCTGGAGTCGGCCGACGACCTCCGGGTCCGGCTCGCCGAGAACACGGCACTGTTCCGCAGCCGTATGACGGAGGAGGGCTTCGACATCCTTCCCGGCGACCACCCCATCGCCCCCGTGATGATCGGCGACGCGGCGAAGGCGGGCCGACTGGCGGAACTGCTGCTGGAGCGCGGCGTGTACGTGATCGGCTTCTCCTACCCGGTCGTCCCGCAGGGCCAGGCCCGCATCCGCGTCCAACTGTCCGCCGCGCACTCGACGGAGGACGTCAACCGGGCGGTGAACGCGTTCGTCGCGGCCCGCGCGGAGTTGGAGGCGGACCGCGCCGAGCTCGACGGGTCGGAGGCGGCCCCTGCCGAACCGGAGGCGCGGGAGGCACCGGGAGCCTGAGAGGGACAGGCTCCGGAACCACCGTCGGTCTGCGGGACGGGTTCCGGAAGCGCGGTCGGGTTGTGCGGGGCGGGTTCCGGAAGCGCGGTCGGGTTGTGCGGGGCGGGTTCCGGAAGCGCGGTCGGGTTGAGTGGGACGGGTTCCGGAAGTGCTGTCGGGCTGAGTGGGGCCGGTTCCGGAAGCACGTGTCGGCCCGAGCGGAACCTGCTCCGGAAGTGCTGTTGGGTTGTGCGGGGCGGGTTCCGGAAGTGCGGTCGGCCCGAGCGGAAGCCGCTCCGGAAGCACCTGTCGGCCCCGAGCCGGACCGGCTCGGGGGAAAGCGGGCATTTGAGAGAATCGACCCATGATCGAAGCGCGGCGGCTCCACATCCTTCGTGCGGTGGCCGACCACCGCACGGTCACGGCGGCTGCCGCCGCGCTCTATCTCACCCCGTCCGCCGTCTCCCAGCAGCTGACCGCGCTGGAACAGGAGACGGGCCACCGTCTCGTCGAGCGCGGCGCCAAGGGCGTACGGCTGACCCCGGCCGGCGAGATCCTGCTCAGCCACACCAACGTGGTCCTCGCCCAACTGGAGCGGGCGGCGGCGGAGTTGGCCGCGTACAGCTCGGGCCAGGCCGGCACGGTCACCGTCGCCTCCTTCGCCACCGGCATCGCCCTGGTCGTCGCGCCCGCGGTGGCCCGCCTCGCGGCCTCGGCGCCCGGCATACGCCTCCGCGTCCAGGACGCCGAGGGCGACGCCAGCCTCCTGATGGTGCTGGACCGGCAGGTCGACATCGCCGTCGCCGTCGAGTACCGCGGGGCGCCGTCGGCCGACGATCCCCGCCTGACATACGTGCCCCTCTACGCCGAGCCCTTCGACGCGGTCGTCCCGGTCACCCACCGGCTCGCCGAGGCCGACGAGGTGCCCCTCGCCGAGCTGGCCAAGGACCCGTGGATCGGCCCCTACCCCGGCAACCCCTGCCACGACGTCGTCGTCCTGGCCTGCGAGACGGCCGGCTTCCAGCCCCGCCTCGAACACTCCTCGGACGACTTTCGCGCGGTCGTCGCCCTGGCCTCCGCCGACGCGGGCGTGGCCCTCGTACCGAGGTCGGCGCTGCGCGGGATGGACCTCACGGGGGTGGTCGTACGCCCCGTGGACGGGGTGGCCCCCACCCGACGGGTCTTCGCGGCGATACGACGAGGAGCGGAGGAGCATCCGCTGATCCGCCCGGTGCTGGAGGCCCTGGGGGAGGCGGCCCGGACGTGAGCGTCCCGTACGCGTAACCCGCGTGTCTCATGTTCGGGATATCCTCCCGGATGTGAGACACGTTGATGTGGCCTCCCGTCCGGACCCCGTCGATGTCCGCCTCGCCGCCCGTCTCGCCGAGCTGCGAGGCGAACGCGGCTGGTCGCTGGACGAGTTGGCGGACCGCAGCGGAGTGAGCCGTTCGACCCTCTCCCGTGCCGAACGCGCGGAGACCAGCCCCACCGCCGCGCTACTGAACCGCCTGTGCCAGGTCTACGGCCGCACCATGTCCCAGCTGCTCAGCGAGGTCGAGACCGAGCCCGTCACCGTCGTACGCGCCGCCGACCAGGCCGTCTGGGAGGACAAGGCCTCCGGCTTCGTACGGCGGTCCGTGTCGCCGCCGACCGCCGGGCTGCGCGCCGAACTGATCGAAGGACGCCTCGCGGCGGGCTCCGACATCGCCTACGACGGGCCGTCCGTACCCGGTCTCGAACAGCACATCTGGGTCCTGGACGGCACCCTCCACCTGACGGACCGGGGTGTCGAGCACGAGTTGGCGGCCGGCGACTGTCTGCGGATGCGGGCGTGGGGGCCGACCCGGTTCCGCTGTCCGGGGCCGGAAGAGGTGCGGTACGCGTTGCTGGTGGTGGAGCCGTGAGCGGGACGGGGGCAGAGGGCGTGAGTGTGATCGAAAGACTTGACGGTGCTCAACTGGTCGGCTGCGTTGAGGAGTTGGCGGATCTGCTGACCGGCACCGTGGACGGCGGGGCCTCCATCGGCTTCCTCTCGCCGCTCGACCGTGCGGCGGCCGTCGCCTGGTGGCGGGGGCGGGCCGAGGCGGTGATGGCCGGTGAACTCGCCGTGTGGGTGGCGCGCGACAGGGGCCGGGTGGTCGGCACGGTCGGTCTCGCCTTCCCGGACAAGCCGAACAGCCGTCACCGGGCCGAACTCGTCAAACTGATGGTCCACCGGGACGCCCGTGGCCAGGGCCTCGGACGGGCCCTGCTCACGACCGCCGAGCGGGCCGCCGTCGCCATGGGCGTCACGCTCCTCCACCTGGATACCGAGACCGACAGCCCCGCCGAACACCTCTACGACAGGGCCGGCTGGACCCGGATCGGCGTCATCCCCGACTACGCGGCGGACCCGCACGGGACGCTCCGGCCGACGTCGATCTACTTCAAGGAAGTGGGCGACGTCCGGGTGGGAGGCGCGAGGGGGGTCGGCGCACGGGTGGGAGGCGTGCGGGCGGGGGAGCAGGGCCTGGCGGCCGAGGCCGGGACGTCCTCGGTCTCGACTCCCGCCCGGTGATTGTCAGTGGCGACCGCTACGGTGCGTCTCATGCCCGATGCCGAAGACGTACGACGTGTCGCCCTCTCCCTGCCCGACACCACGGAGAAGGTCGCCTGGAGCATGCCCACATTCCGGGTCGCGGGGAAGATGTTCGCCACCCTGCCCGAGGACGAGACGTCCATGGCCGTGCGCTGCCCCAAGGAGGAGCGCGACGAACTGGTTCTCGCCGAGCCCGACAAGTTCTGGATCGCCGACCACGAGGCGGGTTTCGCCTGGGTCCGGGTGCGGCTGTCGGCCCTGGAGGACGAGCCCGAGCTGCGCGACATCCTCGCCGACTCCTGGCGCCAGGCGGCCCCGCCCCGACTCCTGGAGGCGTACCCGGAGGTGGGGCTGCCGACTGGCGGGTGACTGACTGACTTGGCCGGCGGGGTCGGCCCAGCCGTGGGTGGGCCGGGCCCGGGTCGGCCGGGGCGAGGGACGTCGGACGCCGACCCGGGGCCCTCGGACGCCGACCCGGGCCCATCAAACGCCGACCCTCGCCCCCAGGAACCCCTCGATCCGCTCCCGTAGCGAGGCCGCGTCCAGGCCGTGCGCGGCCACGTGCTCCTCCATCTGTCCGTAGCGCCGCAGCTCCCGACGGCCGACCCCGAGCCCCAGTACCCGGTGCGGCACATCGGCGAGGGCCCGGGTCGCAGCCGCCGTCGAGGTGCCCGCCAGACAGGGCTCGACGAGTACGACATCCGTGCCCGCTCCTTCCATCGCCCGGCGCAGCGCCGCCGAGTCGAAGGGGCGGACGGTGGTCGCGTACAGCACGGTCAGGTCGAGCCCCTCCGTGGCGGCGAGGACGGCGTCCAGCATCGGCCCGACCGCGACGACGACACCCCGGCGTCCCTCGCGCACGGTGAGGAACCGCTCCCCGTCCACCGCGAGCGCCCGCGCGTTGGACTGCAGGGACAGCCGCACGTAGACCTTGTCGTCCTTGCCCTCACCCGCGCCGACCGCGTGCCGGAGCAGTGCCTCGGCCTCGTCGGGATGCCCCGGCACATGCACGGTCCAGCCGTCGAGCGTGTCGAGCAGGGCCACGTCGCCGGGTGACATGTGGGTGAAGCCGCCGGCCGGCCAGTCGAAGGAGGCGGCAGCGCTTACCAGCACCGCGCCCACATCCTGGTGCCCGAGGTCCAGCTTCACCTGCTCGAAGGGCCGCTCGACCAGGAAACTCGCGAACGTGTGCACCACCGGCCGCATACCGGTCAGCGCCAGTCCCGCGCCCGCCCCGATCAGCAGCTGTTCTCGAATACCGACGTTGATCACTCGATCCGGATGCCTGCGGATCGCTGCCGCGAAGCCGTCCCTGCCGATCTCGGCGAGGACCACCGCGACCCGGGAGTCCTCGTCGAGCAGCTGGGAGACCACAGGGGCGAAACGGTCACGCATCGTGTCCATGAGGGGAACGTCCTTTCGGGAAGTCAGCGGGGGAGAGGGACTGCGGTGTGGTCGGTCCCGGAGGGCTCATGTGTTCTTCGGTTCGACCCGGGCCACCACGACACGCGGCCTGCCCGGATGGGGCGCGGTGAAGGCGGCGTACAGCGCCTCGTGGTCCCGGCCGTCCACGGTCTCGGCGGACCAGCCCGCCGTCTCGAACCGCGCGGCGATGCCGCCCGGCAGGGCATGGCTGGCGGAGGAGTTGTCGATCACGACGGTGTGCAGCCGGTCGAGGCCGGCCGGTCCGGCGTACGCGATCGCCTCGTGATTGCTGCCCTCGTCCAGCTCGGCGTCCCCGATCAGTACCCACACCGCGGGATCGACCCGCCCCTGGGCGCGTAGCCCGAGCGCCGTCCCGACCGCGATGGGCAGGCCGTGCCCGAGTGACCCGCTGCCGATCTCGGCGCCCGGCACGAGCACCCGGTCCGGGTGGTGGCCGAGCGGGGAGTCGTACGAGCCGAAGCCCGGCAGCCAGTCGACGGGGACGAAACCCTTGGCGGCGAGCACCGCGTAGTAGGCCATCGGCCCGTGCCCCTTGGACAACAGGAACCGGTCCCGCTCCGGATCGTCCATCCGCTCCGGCGTCACCCGCAGCACCCGGTCGTAGAGCACCCACAGCACATCCAGCGTGGACGTGGCCGCGGGCCCGTGCTTCTCGTCGCCCGTCATCAGCCCCATCAGCCGGGGCAGATCCGTGAACTCATGGGTGCGTTCAGCTGTCGTCGTCATGCGGAAGAGCGTGCAACCTCAACCAAGCTTCAGGTCAAGCGGCACCTGCGGCATCCCCTCGCGTCCGCCGCTCCCCTCGCGACAAGGGGCCCTGATAAACGGGTGCGCGACCACCGGCCCGAGTGCGGTATTGTTTCCGTGCGCGTTCAGCCAGGGGAAACCCCAGGTCAGACGGGCACCGGGACGTGGCGCAGCTTGGTAGCGCACTTGACTGGGGGTCAAGGGGTCGCAGGTTCAAATCCTGTCGTCCCGACCAGCTTCATCGCAGGTCGGAGGCCGTTCTCTCATTCGTGGGAGGGCGGCTTCTCGTGTTCCTGGGGGAGGGTGTGCTCCGAGTCGGCGGCGGGGGGTTCCACTGCCGGCGGGGAGCCGGCTCGACCGGCAGTGCCTCGTTCTCCTGGCGTTGGGCTGTCCGGGGGACCTGGGCGTGGCATGCTCAAGGAATGGTGAGCGAGGCCGCACTTCCCGATGACGGGGTCACCCCTGATGTGCTGGCTTTGGCGAAGGTCGTCGCCAGGTTGCGTGCCGAGGTCGTGGATCTGGAGGGCGTGGCCGCCATGACGGCCGTCCTCGAACGTGCCAAGGGTGTCGTCATGGCCCAGGCAGGGGTTTCGGCGGACACGGCCTATGAGTTGCTGCTCGGGCGAGCCGAGCGGCAGCGGCGCACCCTCATGGAGGAGTGCTGGATCACCCTGGGGCGGGTCGGCCGGGGACCCGCCCGGCAGCCGGTGCCGGCCCCCGGCTCCGAGCCCGCGGCCGAAGGGCAGGCCGACCTCGGGCCCTTCGGCGCCGACCAGTCGCTTGCCGACACCGGGGGCGGCACCAGCCGGCAGACGCTTCTGGCCCGGGTCGCCGAGGGCCTGGCCGACGCCCGCACACCCGACGGCGTGGCCGAACTGCTGCGGACGGTACTGAACGCCGCCGAGGACGTGGACGCCGTCATGATCTACACCATGGCGACCCCCGGGAGCCTGGAGCTGACCGGGCACGCCGGCGTCGACCAGGCTGTGGCCGACCAGTGGAGCCATATCCCACCGCTCGGCGGTGTCGCCGCGCTGGAGGCGATCGCCGAGGAGAGAGCCCTGTGGCTGGAGGACCCGGAGCGGGACGCCGCCCGATACGTGCTCATCGGAGGTCCGCCCGAACGATGGCCCTCACGTGCCTGGATCCCCCTGCCCGGCACACGGCCGACGACCACCGTCGTCGGGATCCTCCGGACCCGGCGCGGTCCGTTCGACACCAGGACGCGGACCCTGCTGCGCCGGGCCGTCCGACTGTGCGCCGGACCCCTGAGCGTGGGCCGGGGCGCCGACACCCTCGACCTGGCCCACGGGGGCGTGGACGCGGTCCAGCGGATCCTGGACGTGCTGCCCGGACCCGCGCTCCTGCTCACCCCCCTGCGCGCGGAGTCAGGTGTCGTGGAGGACTACAGGATCGACGCGGCGGCCCCGGAATCGGTCGACGTGGCCGGCCGCCGGGGCAAGGAACTGATCGGCCGACGAGTCCTGGAGACGTACCCGACCGTGGCGGGCACCCCGCTGTGGGACGGATATCTGGACTCGCTGACGACGGGCACGGTCTTCGAGAGCGAACCCTTCACCTATCGGGAAGTGCTCGCGGGCGTCCCGCAGGAGTCCACCTATTCCGTGCGCGCGTCCCGACTGGGGGACCGCCTGGTGGTGTCCTGGATCCGCCATGACACGAGCGAACTGGAGGCCCGCCGCCTCGCCGACATGGAGCGGCTGGGCAACCTGGGCTGGGCGAGCTGGAACCTGATGACGGACACCATCACCTGGTCCGATCAGGTCTACGCCATTTTCGACCGGGACCCCTCCAGCGGGCCCCTGCCCCTGGAGGAACTGCCCAGGCTTCTGGTGCCGGACGACCTACCCGCGCTCGGCGCGGCCCTACGTCGGCTCCTCGCCGACGGCACCGCCATTGACCAGCACTTCCGTATCACCACCGCGTCGCACGGGGTACGGCACCTGCGCATCGTCGCGGAGGCGCGGACGGACGTGGACGGGGCACCGGTCGAGGTGCACGGCTTCTTCCAGGACCTCACCGCGCAGCGCGACGCCGAGATCGCCCTGAAGGAGAGCGAACGCGCCGTCCTGCTCCAGCGAGGCATGCTCCAGGCCGAGCGCGGGCTCGCCGCCCGGCTTCAGGAGACCCTGCTGCCCATTCCCGAGCAGTCGCTGGAACTCGCCCACCTGCGCGTCGACGTCGCCTACCTGCCCGCCGACAGCGGAGTGAACGTGGGCGGCGACTGGTACAGCGCCATCGAACTCCCCGACGACAGCGCCCTGTTCGTCGTCGGAGACGTGGCCGGACACGGTCTGGCCGCTGTCGGCACGATGGCCCAGCTGAGGTTCACCGCGAAGGGCATGGCCATCACGGGATCGGCGCTGCCCGACGTCCTCAGACGCCTCAACAGCCTCCTGCTGCACACGGCCTCGGGCCCGTACGGAGCGACGGCCACCATGGTCATGGCCCGCTACCGGCCCTGGGACCACCGGCTGACCTGGGTGAGGGCGGGGCATCTGCCGCCCTTGCTGGTGCGCGGTGTCGAAGCGACGTTCCTCACGCAGCCCGAGGGCGGTCTCCTCGGAGTGGTCCCCGACTGCGCGTACGCCCAGGCCGAGATCGACCTGCGGCCCGGGGACCGGCTGCTGTTCTACACCGACGGTCTCGTGGAAGAACCGGGTGAGGACATCGAGGCAGGCCTGTGGCGGCTCGCCGAAGCCACCCTCCGGCTTCTGCGCGAAGGCCGGGGCGACACCCTCGCCCATGACCTGGCCGCACTGCGGCCCCACCACCGTGACGACATCTGTGTCCTGGCCGTCCACGTGCCCGACGGATCCTGAACCGATCCCCGTGTGGTGGGAGCAGCCGATCCCCGTGTGGTGGGAGCGACGTGGGGTACGCGGGTGCCCGTGGAATCGCAACACGACAACCCCCCGTCCCGTACCGCCCCCGTGGCCCTGATCACCGGGTCCGACTCGGGCATCGGCCGTGCCACCGCCGTACGGCTGGCGGACGCCGGCATGGACATCGGGATCACCTGGCACCGCGATCAGGAAGGGGCGCGGCGCACGGCGGAAGAGGTCCGCCGGACCGGGCGGCGCGCCGCGATCGCGCGGCTCGATCTCACCCGGCTCCCGGACGCCGCCGGTGTCATCGACCGGCTGGCCGACGAGCTGGGCGGGGTCGACGTACTGGTCAACAACGCCGGGACCGGGACCATGACCCCGTTCCTCGATCTGGACCTCAGCACCGTGCGCCAGGTCATCGACGTCGATCTGGTGGGGCCGTTCCTCTGCGGTCAGCACGCCGCCCGCCGCATGATCGCCCAGGGCGGCGGCGGACGGATCATCAATGTCACCAGCGTCCACGAGCACCAGCCCCGCGTGGGCGCGGCGCCGTACTGTGCCGCCAAGGGCGGGCTCGGGCTGCTCACGCAGGTGATGGCTCTGGAGCTGGCCGAGCACGGGATCACCGTCAACGCCGTCGCTCCCGGGGAGATCGCCACGCCGATGACCGGCCAGGAGGACACCGACGTCACGACCGAGCGGCGGCCCGGCGTGCCGCTCGGCCGCCCGGGGGACGCCCGGGAGGTCGCGGCCGTGATCGCCTTCCTCGCCGGGCCGGACGCGTCCTACGTCACGGGTGCCTCATGGGCGGTGGACGGCGGGATGCTGCGGATGGGGCCGCAGGCCGGTTCCCACCTCCCCGACGATGCCTGGCGGCGGCCCTGAGCCCTGAACCATGGGAGGCCCTGAACCACCACAGGAGAGCGGCAGCCGCCCTGAACCCACCTGAGCCCAGGAGAACAGGAATCCTGAACAGCACAGGAATCCTGAACAGCGCAGGATCCTGAACCCTGGGAGATCAGGAGGCGATCAGGGCCACCGCCATGGCGATCAGTCCGATCGCGACCAACGCCACCACCACCATGATCAGGACGAGCGGCATGGGCCCCCACCCTTTGCGCAGCTCGGCCTGCTCCCGGTGGGAGACGCCGGACGTACCGCCCTCGGCGGGCGGGGTCTCACCGGGTGGCACGGCGCCGCCCGGTTCGAGTCCCGGAGTGCGTGTCGGCTCCGGATCGGGGCTGGTCATGGTGCACGCTCCTTTCGGACCCGGGCCGGTGGGGGCAGCCCGTGGTCCGTCTTCTGGCGCCCGACGTCCCGTCGGGAGACGAGCGCTATCGGTTGGGCTCCGCGGCACTGATGTCGCCCAGTGCGGACTCCGGGTCGCGTTCGATGGCCAGGTCGCCGATGGAGACGACTCCCACCGGGTGCTGTTCCTTGTCGACGACGGGCACACGGCGTACGGCGTGCTCGCGCATGACTTCCACCGCGCGCTTCACGTCGTCGTCGGGCCCCACCGTGACCAGGTCTTCGCTGCACGCGCCGGCCACCGTCGTCTGCTCCAGGTCGCCGCCCTTGGCCACCGCGCGGACCACCAGGTCGCGGTCGCTGACCAGCCCGCGAAGCCGGTCGCCCTCGGTGACCAGAACGGCGCCGATGTTCTCGTCCCGCATCTTCCGGGCCACCGCCGTCACCGAGGTCTGCGGCTCGACGGTCACCAGATCGGTCGTCATGACGTCGCGAACATGCTGAGGCATGGAACCATCCCTCCGTGGACTGGGGCGGTGCCGTTCACCGCCGCTCGGCCCCCGAGTACCCACAAGCGACCGGCCCCCACGTCCGACATCGCGGGAAACACGGAGGCCGTACCGGGCGGCGCCGATACGGCCTCGTGATCATGCGTGGGTGGTCGGGGACGGGCGGGACGCGTCAGGTCGGGTCGGTGGTCAGATGCTGTTTCACCCGGGGCCACTCGGCGCGCAGGACGCTGTAGAAGATGGCGTCGCGGCGGCGACCGCCGGGCATGTAGTTGAAGCTGCGCAGGGTGCCTTCCTCGACGGCGCCGATGTTGCGCAGCCCGCGCCGTGCCTGCTCGTTGAGGATGTCGGTCTTGAACTCGACGCGTTCCGCGCCGAGCCGTTCGAAGGCGTGCTCCAGGAGCAGGTACTTCGCCCAGCGGTTGACGCCCTTGCCGCGGAAGTCGCGGCCCAGCCAGGACCAGCCGATCTCCAGCCGGGCGTCCGCCTCGGCCATGTTGCCGTAGCTCATGCTGCCGGCGATCCGCCCGGAGGCCTTGTCGGTGACGACGAACACGACCCGGCGGCCGGCCGCCTGGTCGGCGAGGCAGGTGTCGAAGAAGACCTTGAAGTCCGTCTCGTTCTCCACGGCCGCCACGAAGTACCGCCAGATGTGCGGGTCCATGGCGACGGCGCGAATCCCCTCACGGTCCGCCTCGGTGACCGGATGGAGCTCAACATGCTTGTTTTCCAGGACTGTTGATGCTTTCTCTGCCCAGGTCATGGCTCAGTTTCCCATGGGGCCCGCGTGTCGGGCGAGGGCTTCGGTGACGTCGCGCAGGGTCCGCATCCGGGCGAGGTCGTCCTCCGTGAAATGGGCGAGGTCGACCTTGGTGGTCTCGCACAACTCGGTCAGGAAGAGCACCTTGTTCAGCGAGGTCAGCGCGTAGTGGCCGACCATGTCGGCGTCGAGGTCCAGGGCCGCCGGGTCGACCTCGTGGGTCAGGACGGCGGAGAACTGTTCGCGGGCCGCGGTTTCCAGCTCAGGGCGCATGCATTCCCTCCTCGGGGTCGTGGACGGCGTCGTGGTGGACGGCGAGGATCCGCTGCCGTTTCGGCTTGTACTGCGAGGTGAGCAGGCCGTTGTCGATGGAGAACGGCTCGTCGGCGACGACGACCCGGCTGATCCGCTCGTCCGGGGTGAGCGAGGCGTTGGTGAGGGCGAGGCGGGCGGCGATCGCCTCCCGGTCGGCGGGGACCGAGGCGGGGGAGACCACGGCCACCAGCTCGGTCTGCCCGGGGCAGAACAGGACGCAGTCGGCGATCGCCGGATCGGCCTTCATGTGTTCCTCGATCGGCCGGACGACGACCTTCTTGCCGTTGTCCAGGACGATCACGTCGTCGGCCCGGCCACGGACGAAGAGAAAGCCGTCCTCGTCGAGATACCCCAGGTCACCGGTGCGGACGGTGCCGTCCGGCTCGAAGACCCGCTCGGAGTCACCGGGTTTGGCATAGGTGTAGTGGTCGTTGACGGGGTGCTCGCTGCGGACGCGGATGACGCCGTCCTCGCCGATCAGCACCTCCTTGCCGCGCAGCACCTGGCCGACGCTGCCCTCGCGGTGGGCCTTGGGGTGGTTCTTGGTGACGATGCACGTCTCGTTGAGCCCGTAGCCCTCGTAGATGGGCAGCCCGGCCTCGTCGAAGAAGCGCAGCGTGTCGGGGGCCGCCGGCGCCGACCCGGTCCACAGGTAGCGGATGCGGTCGCCGAACACGGCCTGGGCCGCCTGCTCCGGCGACTGGCCGTCGGCGCGGCGCAGCCGGGCCTCGATCTGGCGTTTGGCCGTCTCGTAGAAGGCCGGCACGCCCATCACCACGGTCGGCCGCACCCGGCGCAGCGCCGCGAAGGCCGCCTCGTACGTGCTGACCGTGACGTCGTGGCCGTGCAGGAGCGCCGAGTAGATCCAGTAGCGCTGCTGGAGCAGGGAGAGCGGCAGGAACATGAACAGATCGTCGCCCGGGCCGTGTTCGAAGATCTCCTGGACGGCCCGCAGCGAACTGTCGATGCTGCCCGCCGTGGCGCCGAGACCCTTGGGTTCGCCGGTGCTGCCCGAGGTGAACTTGATGGTGGTGACGTCCTTGGGGCCCCAGCTCACCGGCTCCAGCGGCGGGCCGTCCAGGTTCTCCCGTTCCGCCGCCTCCGTCACCTCGCTCATGGGCACGGTGCCGGGAGCGTCGGCGGGCCGGTCGGTGAACAGCAGCTTGAGGTCGTACCGGCGCATCAGTTCGCCGGTGGGGTCGAACTTGCCCGGCTCCAGCCCGGCGGTCTCGGCCTTCAGCCGGAGGGCCGCCAGGTCCAGCAGCACCCACTCCAGGCTGTTGGCCGCGAGGATGCCGATACGGTCGCCGGGGCGCACCCCTTGGCCGCGCAGCCACCGGGCGACCCGGCCGGAGCGCCGGTACAGGTCGGACAGCGTGATGGTCCGCGTACCGAGGAGGCTGGCGAAGGAGATGTGCCCGGCGGCCGGTTCGGTGGAGACGAGACGACCGAGCGTGTCGTCCGTCATGGGGTCGCCTCCTGCCGTGTGCCGCTCCGCGACTCGGCGGTCGGCTTGAAGAAGACGGCGTCGGCGAGCCGGATCTCGCTGCCCGGGGCGACGAGTTCCACCGTCCGCGGCCAGTCGGCGGGCTCCGGCAGACCGAGCGCGCCGGCCAGCCGCTCGGCGAAGCGGGGCATCACGGGCCTGGCGACATGGGCGAGGAGGCGGGCCGCGGCCAGCTCCAGGGCGATCGCGGTACGGGCCTCGTCCTGCCAGCCGGCGCTCTGCGCGGTGCGGGCCTCCTGGCGGGAGAAGCGGAGCGTGTCCCCGATCAGCCCGTCGAGTTCCGCCGCGGCCTGGTTCAGGGAGAAGCCGTCCGCGCGGAGACTGCCGGTGACGGCGGTGAGCCGGGCGCCCAGCCGGGCGAGGAACGCCGAGTGCTCCGGCGTCCAGATCCCCGCGTCGGGCGCCTTGCCGTCGTACTGCTTGGCGACCCGGGCGCCCAGGTCGTTCAGCCACTGCTGCCAGGTGCCGATCAGCGTGTCGTCGAGGGCCGCCTCGAAGTCGGCGCGCCGGAAGTTGGTGCGCTCGCCCTCGGGCCGGGTGCGGGAGAGGAAGTAGCGGACGGCGTCCACGGTGTCCTCGTTGAGGATCTCCTTGCCCCAGATGGCGTGGCGCCGGCTCGTCGAGAACTTCTCGCCCTCCAGGAGATAGAACTCGTTGACGTGGTAGTCGATGTCCGGCTCCCAGTCCGGGTGGGCCAGTCGGTAGAGCACCGGGTAGAGCACGGAGTGGTAGAAGCTGTTGTCGTAGCCGAAGAAGTGGACGATCTTCCAGTCCTGCTCCGGCGCGGCGGCCTTCCAGTCCTTGCCGAGGCGCCGGCCCAGCTCCTGGATGCCGTGCAGGAAGCCGTACGACATCTCGGGCCAGACCCAGATGACCTGTCCGTCGACGTCCTTCTCCGCCGGGGCGACGCCCCACGAGGAGGGGTGGCTGATGGGGATGTCCAGGTCGGGGCGGGCGAAGAGACGGTCGCCGAGTTCCCGCAGCCGGGCCGGGACCCGGCCGAGGCTGTGGTGGGTCGCGACCTCGTCGCGGAACATGTGCAGCGGCAGTGACCAGCGGGCCAGGGGGGCGCGCCGCGGCTCGGCGTCCGAGTCGTTGGACTTGGGCTGCGCCAGATCCACGACGGTGTTGGGCTCGCCGCACTCCTCGCAGATGTTGCCGCTGGTGCCGGAGCCGCAGCCGGGGCAGCCGCCCTTGACGTCCACCTCGTACAGGTACCGCCCGCTCTCGGCGTCGAAGAGCGCGTCCTTCTCGGCGACCGTGACCCATCCCGAGGAGACCACCCGGGAGAAGAAGTCCCGCAGGCCGTCCGGGTAACCGGGGTCCGCGTCGGTGACCGTGTACTGGTCGGGGAGGATGTCCATCAGCGCGAGCGTCCGCGCGATCTCGGCGCTGTAGTGGGCGGCGGTCTCGGCGGGCGCGCGGCCCTCCCGGCGGGCGGCGCCCACCACATAGCTCTGGTAGTCGTCGCTGCCCGTCAGATGCCAGGCGTCGGCGCCGTTCATCCGCTGGAACCGGACGAACGCGTCGGCGCCCAGATACGGTCCGGACAGATGCCCGAGGTGCAGATCGCCGTTGGGGGTCGGCGGGGTGGAGAAGACGAAGACGGGGCGGTCGCCGAAGGACAGCCGCTCCTCGTCGCCCGCGGACTTCATGGCCCGGACCGGGTCGCGCCAGTACTGGGTGAGGAAGACCAGGTCGGTGTCGCCGGTGTTCTCCAGCACATGCGATTCGAACGGCTCGAACAGGGCCAGCGTGCCCGGCCGGGCGGGATGGCGGCGGCCGTCCACGACGAACTCGCCCTCGCCCGCGACGATCACGAAGAACTCGGTCTCGTCGTGCTGGTGACTCGTCGACGCCCCGCCCGGGACGACTCGTCCCCAGCCGGCGCCCACCCCCAGGCCCTCGACACCGCTCATGCCGATACCGAAGGCCTGCTGGAGGGCGCGGGGATCGTAGGTGCTGATGATCATGTCGTGTCCTTCCGGGACGAGAGCGTCGTGTCCTTCCGGGACGAAGGCGGCGTGTCCTTCCGGGACGAGGGCCGCGCGGACAGCAGGCGGACGGTCTCCCGCGCGACGGCCGGTGCGAGGCGGTACCCGGAGCCCCCGGCGGCCCCCGCGAACACCAGGCGCCCGTCGTCGGTGAGCGGGCGGATCAGGGGCGCGCCGCCAGGGGCGTACGCGTCGCAGAAGACCCGGCCCGACACACAGCGGTCGACAAGGCCGGGCACGTACCGACCCAGGATTTCGCGGGCCTCCTCGCAGTGGGCGGGGGTCAGACCCGGCTCGACGGTGTCGGGGTCCACGTCCCACCCCGCGCACGTGTAGCTGAACAGCCAGTGGCCCCGGTGCCGGTACGGCAGCAGGAAGGCGTCCTCCTCCTGGAAGACGACCGCGCCGTCGTCGAGGGCCGGGGGCCGCTCGATGTGGAGGGCCACGATCTTCTTGACCCGCGCCCCCAGGGGTTCCACGAGGTGCCGCCACGCCTTGTCGGCGAGCCAGGGCCCCGGCGCCAGCACCACCCGCTCGGCGGTGAGGGTGACACCGGTGCCCAGGGTCAGCCGGACCCCGTCCTCGTCCGAGGTCACACCGGTCACCGTGACCCCCTCGAGGAACTCCGCCCTCGGCCGCAGCTCGGCGGCTAGGGCCTCGGTGAGGGCCGGTACGTCCGCGTACTGGCAGCCGTCCCCCGACCAGGCGGCCGTACCCTCCGGCAGCGTCACCCCGTCCGGCAGCTCGGTGGCGCGCCGCAGGTCCGACTCCGGCAGATACACCTCGCGCAGCTTCGGCTCGGTGTGCTCGGGCGCGACCACGGTCATGGCCAGCCGGTGGATCGGCAGGTCGGGGCGGGCGGCGACGAGATCGGCGTAGTAGCGCTGGCTCTCGGCCGCCATGGCACGGACCACGGGGTTCGCGCCGCGCGGGAAGTGCAGCCCGGCCGACCGGCGGGTGGCGCCGCCGGCCACCATGTCCCGGTCCAGGACCGTCACCGAGGCGGCGGGGTCGGCGGCCAGGAGCTCCCGCGCGATCAGGCAGCCGAGGACACCGGCACCGACCACGACGGTCTCGCGGTTCCAGCCCGTCGTCATGGGGTCCTCCCCGCCCGGGGCTTGGTCGACCACTCGATGAACGAGGGCAGCTGCTCGTTGCTCGACACCTTGCCGAGACGGTCGGCGATCCGCTGGCTGCGCCAGGCGTTCAGGCTGAGGTTCGGATCGGCGAGGCCGCGCTGGCCGCGGGCGGCGTTCTGCACGAAGACCCGGCGGTCGTCCGGCCCGTCCCAGTGCACGGCGTAGTCCTCGTCGATGCGGAACTCGTCGCCGTCCCGCTCCAGCCGGTCGGCGATCGGGTCGAGGAAGTCCATCCGGGTCGGCCGGAAGCCCGTCGCCCAGATCACCACGTCCGCCTCGAACAGCTCCGTCTCCCCCGGGTGGTCGTTGTGCCGCGCGGACACCTGCCAGCCGCCGTACACACCCGTGCTGACCTCGGTCACCTCACGGTTGGGGTAGAGGCCCACCAGGTCGACGTTGCCCTCCACGAAACGGTGCAGATAGGCGCGCTGGTAGATGTCGCGCAGGGTGCTCTCCGAGATGCCGTCGCTGGAGAGGATGTTCTGCCGGTTGAACGCCTGGCGGGCCTCGCGGTCCAGATCGAAGAAGTAGTCCGCGTACGAGGGCATGTAGTAGTCGTTGGTGAACGGCGAGTCGTCGATCGGGAAGTAGTTGCCCCGCCGGGAGATCCACGAGACCCGGCGCGGCAGCGCGTCGCAGGGCTGGGAGATCAGGTCGAGGAACGCCTCGGCCCCGGACTGCCCGCCGCCGATCACGACCACCCGCTTGCCGCCCAGGCCGGCGGCCGTGCCCAGGTACTCGCTGACGTGGAACTGCGTGGGCCCCAGCTTGTCGCGGACCTGGGACGGCACCCAGGGCTGGCTGCCCACGCCGACGACCACGTTGTCCGCGGTGACCGTCCGCCGGTCCGTGCGCACCGTGAACACGTTGTCGAAGGAGACCTCCCGTACCGCCTCGCCGAAGACGATGTTCTTGTTGCCACGGCAGGCCCAGGCCAGATAGTTGCGGAACTCCACGCGCGGTACGGCGTCGAACTGGGCGTTCAGGAAGTGGTACAGCCTGCCGTTGTCGTGCAGATACGACAGGAAGGAGAACGGGTTCCTGGGGTCGGCCAGCGTCACCAGGTCCTTGAACAGGGAGACCTGCAGGGTGTTTCCGGGCAGCTGCTGACCGTCGTGCCAGCTGAAGGAGTCCTTCCGGTCGAGGAAGAGACTGGTGATGTCCGGCCGGTTGTGCAGCAGGGACGCCAGGCTCAGATTGGCCGGTCCTACGCCGACTCCCAGGCAGCGGTAGTGCTCCGCGCCGGAGCGAGTTGGCTCATGCACCATGTCGGGCTTCTCCTTTGGGCGGGTCGCCGCGCTCGATGAGGGGGTGATGCGGGTCGGTTGTGGTGTCCGGCGGGCAGTCGAAGGTGGAGCGCACGCCGTGGCCGCTCAGGAAGTCCATCCAGCGCGCGGCCTCGTCGGCGGAGTCGGCCGCGCGGTTGAGGCCCGCCGGCAGGGCGCCGTCGAGGATCCGGGTCACCCCGTGGGCCAGCGGCAGCGAGACGCAGCGGGCCATGGCGCTCTCCGACTCGTCGCCCGTGACGTCCAGCAGATGGGCGCCCCGCCAACGCGTGCCGCCGTCCGGATCCCGGACGGTCAGCTCGATCGAGAGCACCACACGGTCCCGGTCGGCGTCCGTCGTCGGATAACGGTCGGCCAACTCCTTGGCCAGCGCCCGGACGCGGGTCTCGTCTCCGGTCAGGACGGTGTCGAAGACCTCGGTCCAGGCGGCCCGCCAGCCCGCGTTGCGCAGCGTCCCCCGGACGAACGTCTCCAACTCCCAGCCGTCCGGGATGCCGTACTGGGCGACGAACGGCAGGCTGTCGCGGTTGGGGTAGACCTCGAACGCCTCCCCGGCCAGCACCAGCGTGCGGGTGGCCTGCCATGGGCGCGTGGCCGTGCGGGGCCTGCCTTCCTCGATGTACCGCGCGGGCGATCCGAGCGCGGCCAGCACTCCGTACGGCGCCCAACTGAACCGGTAGCGGAAGTCGTTGGGCACGGCCGGGATGCCGCCGCAGTACGAGGTGAACGCCACGGACGCCGCGGTGTCGCCGACCTCCCGCCGGGCCCGCTCGACCAGCAGATGGGCCATCAGATGATCGATGCCCGGGTCGAGTCCGGCCTCGGTGAGTACGACGACTCCGACGGTGGACGCGGCCTGAGCCCACTCCGCCAACTCCGGCGAGGTGTAGCTGGTGCAGGCGAAGTGGGCCCGCCGGGCGACGGCCAGCCGCAGCAGGCCCGCGTGCTCGGTCGCGGGCAGCATGGAGACGACCACGTCACCGGCGCGCACCTCGGCCTCCAGGGCGCCCCGGCCCAGGGCGCGCGCCTCCGCGCGGTCGGCCAACCCCAGGGCGGCCAGCCGGAGTCGGGCACGCTCGGCGGTACGGTCCCACACCACCAGCCGCTCGGCACGGTCGCTCAGCACGCCGAGGCCACTCCGGCCGCTGGACAGGCCGGTGCCGATCCAGTGGACGGTGCCGCCGGCGGGGAGGGAGGCGTTTGCCGGGGTGGTTCGGTCACCGGACATACGTGGCCTCCTTCACGCGGGCCCGCCCCGCACGCGGCCCGACCGCACCGGCTCGTACCGCACCTGTCCCGACCGCCCCCACGAAGGCGCGCAGGCAGCGGACCCATGCCCCGGCGCCGCCGCCCAGGCGCAGCAGCTGGGGCCACAGTTCGGCGGAGAAGGCCCGGCTGGACTCGACCGGCAGCAGGGCCGGGAGGTTGTCGACGGCGATGACGTCCACCGGGTGGTCGCCGCCCCGCAGCCGCCGGGCCGGGCGCTCCCAGTCGGTGACGGTGTCGTGGACGGGCAGCACGTTGCACTCCGAGTTCACGTCGCAGGTGACGTCCGCGACGACGGAGAGGCGGCGCCCGGGGGAGTCCAGGTCGGCCGGGGTGAGGAACGGGGGCACCGGCCGGGTCACCAGCACGGCGTTGACGAGGATGTCGTGGCCGAGGAGGGCGGCCCGGTCCAGTTCGCGGGTCTCCGCCAGATCCCAGCGGACGGGGCTGATCCCGGCGGTCTCAAGGGCGTCGCACGCCCCGCGCCCGCTCCGGCCCAGCGCCCCGATCACCAGTGCACGGCCGCCGCCGCTGCCCGCCCGGAGCAGGGCGTCCCAGCCCGGCCGGTCCAGCGGGCGCAGCGGGGTTTCGAGCATGCCGCGCCGGTGCAGTACGGCGAGCGCGGCGCCGACGTAGCCCGCCCAGTGGCCGAACGCGGCCAGGCGCCGCCCGTCGTCGTCCGTCAGGTACTCCAGGTCCAGCAATGTGCCGCCGCCCGCCGTGAACCGGTCGAGCAGGTCCCCGGCACCCGACTGGCCCTTGTAGGCGTGGCCGAAGTAGATGTGCCGGTGGCGCAGGGCGCGCGGCTGCGCGGGCAGCTCCTTGAGGCCCAGGACGTAGGTGTCCCCGGGGGCCTCCACCCAGCTGCCCGCCGGTGCGGAGGCGCAGCCCGCGCGGACGTACTCGGCGAGCGGGAAGACCCGCTGGGGCGACTCCTCGACGGTGATCTCGACGCCCTGGCCGATCAGGTGCGCGGCGTCGTCGGGCACCAGCGGCGCCCGGCGTTCGGTGGCGCGGGTCTCGTGCCGCAGCCACAGGCGGGGCGGGGCCGGCATCAGCGGCCCTCCTCTGCCGAGGGCCGTTCCCGGGAGGGGCCGACAGAGGCGCGGGCGGCACGCCGTACGTCCAGGGAGTCGGCGACGGCGACTCGCAGTACGTCGGTGCTGCCCTCGTAGATGCGCAGGGAGCGGATCTGCCGGTAGAGGCGCTCGGTGACTGTGCCCTGGACCACTCCGGCCGCGCCGAACAGCTGGACCGACGCGTCGACGATGCCCTGGGCCGCCTCGGTCGCGTACACCTTGGCGATGTTGGAGTGCCGGGCGAAGCCGCGGCTGCCCCGGTCGCACTCCCAGGCGGCCCGTGCCGTCAGCAGCGCGGCGGCGTTGAGCTGGACCTCCATGTCGGCCAGCTGGGCCTTCACGAGCTGGAGGTCGAACAGGGTGCCGCCGTAGGCGTTCCGGCTCCTGGTGTGCGCCAGCGCGGTGTCGGCGGCCCGGCGGGCGAAGCCCAGGGCGGCGGCGCCGACCGTCATCCGGAAGCGTTCGAGGAGGTCGACGGCGACGACGAAGCCCTTGCCCGGGCGGCCGAGGACGGCCTCGGCGGGCACCCGGCAGTCCTCGAACACCAGATGCCCGAAGGAGCGCGGCGCGATGGCGTCGAGCCGTTCGACCCGGACACCGGGGGTGTCGGCGGGCACCAGGAAGGCCGTGAGACCGAGCGGGCCCGGCCCCTCCCCGGTGCGGGCGATGACGACGTACAGGTCGGCGATGGTGGCGTTGGCGATCCACGCCTTGCCGCCGTCGAGGACATAGCCGCCGTTCTCGCTCTTCCGGGCGCCGAGTCCGACCGCCGCGACCTCCGAGCCCGCCGCCTTCTCGGAGACCGCGAAGGCACCGACCAGCAGGCCCTTGGCCATGCCCGGCAGATAGCGGCGCTGCTGCTCCTCGTCGCCGAACCGGATGATCGGGGTGGCGGACAGCGACTGGATGGAGTACGCGAAGTCCGCGAGGTCCTCCGTGTAGGCCAGGGCCTCCCGGGCCAGGCACAGGGCGCGGAAGTCGCTGGGCAGGTCGTGCGGCCCGGCCGCCGGGTCGAGCCCGGCGAGCCAGCCGTCCTCGCCGAGGAGTTCGACCAGACGGCGCCCGGCCTCGTCGGGGGGCATCCGGCGGACGGTGTCCCAGAGTTCGCCGTAGCTGTCGCACCAGATGCCGATCTGGTGCGCGAGGCTGCGGTGTCCGTCGTCGTAGAAGGGGAGCTGGAGTATCTCGGGGTCGAAGTTCGTGGTGGTGTCCACTGGGGTGACTCCGTGCGGGTTCCGGGCGGATGGGGACGGGGGTGGGGGAGGGCCCTGCTGTCGTGCCGTCATGGGGCCAACACCGCCCGGGCCATGGCGTCCGCGTCCTCCAGGATCACCGAGCCGACCCCCGGGCGGATGCCCGCGGCCGTCGCCCAGTGCACGAACTCGGTGGGCACGCCGTAGGCGAACCGGCGTGGGTGGGGCACGCCCGAGGCGTCCACCACGCGGTACGGACGCGCGGTGACGTCCAGGCCGCCGGTCTCGTACGCGCCGTCGGGATCCGGGATGCGGTACGGCCGGCACTGCCCGGTGGCGAGCAGATGGCGCAGCAGCGGGTTGGTGCTGCGGCGCAGGTCGGGCTCGGCGACGCGGGCGTCGATCAGCGTGCCGGTGACGACCTCCGGTCCGGGGATCGCGGCGGAGCCGATGAGGAAGCCCCTGCCGTCGGGGTCCGGACGGACCCGTGTGCGCGGGCCGACGACCTGGAGCACCCCGGATTCGATGAGCGCGGTCATCTCCCTGATCCGGGACCGGG
>NZ_AEJC01000232.1 GCF_000317595.1 Streptomyces ipomoeae 91-03
GCCCCGGGCGTTGGTGGGGCCGGGTGTCGTAGTGGCGCTGGACCCGGATGCCGCCGTTCTTCCTGGGATGGACTTCGGTGGAACCGGCGCAGAGGACCCGCTCACCGTTCTGGTCGGCGCGGATGAGGAGGTTGCCGTCCGCGCCGTAGATGTAGTCGGTGGCGAGACGGTCCGCGCCCCGGAGGTCACAGGCCGCGGACCGTCACGCTCGGGGATCAGCGGCAGAACTTCTTGGCCTTGTGCGCCAGGGAGTTCTTGGACACCTTCGTCTTGCAGTGGACGCCGCCCTCGACGGGCACCGTCCAGCTCTGCGCCTTGCCGTACTGTCCGGTCTTGACCCACTTGGTGCCGGCGTCGCAGCGGTAGGCCGTGTAGTAGCCGCTCACCTTCTTCGTCCCCGAGTAGAAGACGTAGGTGCCCTGCCGGGTGAGCTTGTACTTGACGCTCTCGGACCGCTGGTTGGTCACCTTCTTGTTCTTCTGCAGCTGAACCTTCGCCTCGCCACCCAGCTTGAGGATCGCGAAGTTGGCCTCGATGCCGCCACCCCCGTGCTTCTCGACCTGGGAACGCACGGTGTTCACCTTCTTGGTCGAGATCTTCTTCGTCACCGATCCGCCGGGGTACTTCTTCTCGACCATGGCCGCGTGCGTGACGACCCATTTCTTGGAGACGAAGTCCCACTTGAGCGCGATGGAGCCCGGGTCGCAGATCATCGGGCCCGAGGGCGCGGCGGACGCGGGGACGGCGACCGGCAGCGACGCGACGACCCCGAGGGTGGCGACGAGCGCTGCCCGCTTGATGCTTCTCATGAATCTTCCTCCCGTTGGATTGCCTCGGCACATGCGTCCGTGACCGCGCCGACGCGCATCCGGAACGCCCGTGGGCGAAGTCGGCCGCGCGAACGCCGCCGCAGTCGATTCACCCGCGACTGACGTGCCCTGGTACGGCAGCCATGGCTCTTCGGTCACACATGCGCCACTGGTGCGAGTGGTGTTCATCGCACGCCCCACACGCTATGGGGCAGAGGCCCGGGGGGCGTTGGAGGAGAGTCCACACCTGGTTGGAGATGCGTCTACTCAGTGACGAGACAGGCCTGATGTCGGTAGCCGCCGGGCGGCATGCCGTAGGCGGTGCGGAAGACACGGGGGAAATGGGCGGCGCCGGAGAAACCCCAGCGGATGGCGATGGCCCGGGTACCGATTTCACGACCCCGGGCCTGCGGCAGCAACTGGATTCCGCTTCACGTCTTCACGTCTGACCATCCGCGCTATTCGGTAATCGCACAAGTGGGGCCCGGTGGCCAAATCTCCTCACTTTCCGGCTAGTTATTTCCCTTCTGATTATCAGATCAATTCGCCCCCTTCTGATTCTTGTCAAGAACCCCTCGCCATCGAGCTACAAGCACCCTTAGTATCGGAACGAACACTGTCGGTGATTGTGCGGCGGCGGACTGCTGGGGGGCATCATGCGCGGACAGCTTCGAATCCTGCTGCGCCATGCCGCGTACCCCGCCCTGATGGCCACGCTGGTGGCGGTAGCGATCGCGGCCCTGCGCCTGCACTGGGATCTCGGCCGGGTCAGCCAGCTCTTCCTGGTCGGAACCATCGCGTACATGGCGCTGCTCGAATGGTTGATTCCATACGAACCGGAATGGGCCCCGAGCGCGCGTGAGTGGGGCTGGTACGGCGTCTACTTCGTACTGACGATGATCGGCGGAGCCCTGTCCCAGGTGCCGGTGGCGGCCGTCGTCCGCTGGGCGGCGCCGCCGCACCCGGCCCTGCCCCTATGGGCGGAGCTCCCGCTGGCGCTGCTGCTCGGCTCGCTGGCCAACTACCTGGTCCACCGCTGGTGCCACACCGACCCCCGGCTCTGGCGACTGCACGGAGTCCACCATGTGCCCGACAAGGTGAACGTCGGCAACAACGGGGTCAACCATCTGCTGGACATCGTGCTCACCCAGGGCGCGGTCCAGTGCTCGCTGGCGCTGGCCGGGTTCTCGACCGAGGCGGTCTTCGTGATGGGCCTGTTCGTGGTCAGCCAGGGCTACTTCGTGCACGCCAACATCGACGTCCGGATCGGTGTTCTCAACCACGTCCTCGCCGGGCCCGAGCAGCACCGGCTGCACCACAGCGTCGATCTGTCGGAGGCCGGGCACTACGGCTCCGACCTCTCGATCTGGGACCACGCCTTCGGCAGTTTCACCTGGCGGCCCGGTCGGCGGCCGGTCGCGGTGGGGCTGCGGAACCCGGCCGACTTCCCCCGGACCGACGAGGTGGTCGCCAGCCACCTCCAGGCCTGGCGCCGGCCCACGCGCGCCGACGACTCCCCCACCGGGTCGGCCGGAGTGAGCCGACCCACCCAGTAGGCCCGATCCGGCCTGGCGCACCGGGTCGGCCGCCGCCACCTCATCGTCCAACCGTCCACGCTCACCCCTGGCCTCTGTGGCCCGTTCCTCCGGCCGACCCGGCTTCCGGCCCGCGCGGATCCGGGGCGCGGCCGTCTGTCCCCATGCCCGTGCGGCTCTTCCACACCCTGGCCGCGCGTCCGAACGAAGCGTCTCAAGGACTCGACCATGAAGGATTCACGCCTCGTCACGTCCCCGGACCCATCCGACACCGTCAGCACCTCTGGCCTCTCCGCCGTCTCCGCTGTCTCCGCCGCCACCGCCTCCGGCGCCTCTGCCGCCCCCGTCGCCTCCACAGCCTTAGCGGTCCCCGCCGCCTCTGTCGTCTCCGCCACCTCCGCCGTCTCGACCACCTCCAACCCCGTCGGCCCACCGCTCCTCGGCACCCCCGGCGGCGAGCGGGAGAAGATCGCGATCATCGGGATCGGCTGCCGTCTGCCCGGCGGGGCCTGCGACCACCGCTCGTTCTGGCGGAACCTGGTCGACGGCAAGGACTGCATCACGCCGACCCCGCGCAGCCGGTACGACGTGGCCACTCTGGGCAGCCGGGACAAGGCCAAGCCGGGGCGGCTGGTCGGCGGCCGGGGCGGTTACATCGACGGCTTCGACGAGTTCGACCCGGCCTTCTTCGGCATCAGCGGTCGCGAGGCCGACCACATGGACCCGCAGCAGCGGAAACTGCTGGAGGTGGCCTGGGAGGCGTTGGAGGACGGCGGGCAGAAACCGGCCGAACTGGCGGGCCGTGATGTCGGCGTCTACATCGGTGCGTTCACCCTGGACTACAAGATCGTCCAGTTCTCCGACCTCTCCTTCGAGACGCTGGCCGCGCACACCGCCACCGGCACCATGATGACGATGGTGTCGAACCGCATCTCGCACTGCTTCGACTTCCGCGGCCCCAGCGTCTCCATCGACACCGCCTGCTCCTCCTCCCTGGTCGCCGTCCACCTGGCCGCGCAGAGCCTGCAGCGCGGCGAGACCGATCTCGCGCTGGCCGGCGGCACCCTGCTCCACATCGCGCCGCAGTACACCATCGCCGAGACCAAGGGCGGTTTCCTCTCCCCGCAGGGCCGCTCCCGCACCTTCGACGCGGGCGCCGACGGCTATGTCCGGGCCGAGGGCGTCGCGGTGGTCGCGCTCAAGCGGCTCTCCGACGCCGTCCGCGACGGCGACCCGGTCCACGCCGTCATCATCGGCAGCGGCATCAATCAGGACGGTCGCACCAACGGCATCACCGTGCCCAACCCGGACGCCCAGGTCGCCCTGATCGAGCGGGTCTGCGCCGAGGCCGGGATCGTCCCCGGCAGCCTTCAGTACGTCGAGGCGCACGGCACCTCCACCCCGGTCGGCGACCCGATCGAGGCGAACGCGCTGGCCCGGGCACTGGCGGTCGGCCGCCGGCCGGAGGACAGGTGCTACGTCGGCTCGGTCAAGACCAACATCGGGCACACCGAGTCGGCAGCCGGCCTGGCCGGGCTGATCAAGGCCGCGCTGGCCTTGAAACACCGGCTGATCCCGCCGCACATCAACCTGGAGCGGCTCAACCCCGCGATCGACCCGACCGCACTGCCGTACGAGATCCCCACCGAGCCCACCCCCTGGCCGGCGCACCAGGGGCCGGCCAGGGCCGGGGTCAACTCCTTCGGCTTCGGCGGCACCAATGCCCATGTGCTGCTGGAGGCCGCGCCGGAACCGGAACCGGTGCCCGCAGCTCCGTCCGCCGCAGAGGGCTACGAGGTCAGTGAGACCTCCGAGGCCGGTCAGACCCCCGAGGCCGATGAGGCCCCCGAGGCCGGTGAGACCCCCGAGGCCGGTCAGCCGGACAAGGCCGGGCAAGCGGACAAGGCCGGTCGAGCGGACGAGATCAGTCAAGCGGACGAAGGCGGCGGGCAGCCCGCCTGGACGGTGCTTCCGCTCACCGCCCGAGAGGCCGCCGCCCTGCCCGAGCTGGCCGCCGGCGTCCAGGCCGAGCTGGCCGGCGTGCCGGGCGGCAGCCCGGCCCGCCCGGCCGACCTCGGCCACACCCTGGCCCATCGCCGCCAGCACCACGACGCCCGGCTCTCGGTGGTCTACGACTCCCGCGGCCCCGCCGCCCGGGCCTCGCTGGACCAGGCGCTCACCGCCTACCTGCGCGGCGAACCCCACCCCCGGGTGCTCACCGGCCACCGCCTCGCGCCCCGGCACCGGCGGCTGGCCTGGGTCTTCACCGGCATGGGCCCGCAGTGGTGGGCGATGGGCCGGCAACTCTTCGCCACCGAGCCGGTCTACCGGGAGGCCGTCGAGCGCTGCGCCGAGCATCTGGCCGAGCTGACCGGCTGGTCGCTGACCGAGGAACTCGCCGCCGACGAGGCGCACTCCCGGATGGCCGAGACCTGGCTCGCCCAGCCCGCCAACTTCGCCGTCCAGATCGGCCTGGCCGCGCTCTGGCGCAGCCGCGGGGTCCATCCGGACGCCGTCGTCGGCCACTCCACCGGCGAGGTGGCCGCCTTCCACGAGGCCGGCGTCTACCACCTGGCCGACGCGGTCAAGGTGGTGGTCCACCGCAGCCGGCTCCAGCAGCGACTGGCCGGCACCGGTGGCATGCTCGCCGTCGCGCTCACCGAGGCCGAGGCGGTCCGCCGGCTCCGCCCGTACGGCGACGCGGTCTCGGTGGCCGCGGTCAACAGCCCGAGCTCGCTCACCCTCGCCGGGGACGAAACCGTGCTGGCCGAACTGGCCGCCGTGCTCACCGCCGAGCAGGTCTTCGCCCGCCCGCTGGCCGTCGAAGTGCCGTACCACAGCGCCCGGATGGAGCTGATCAAGGACGAGCTGCTGGAGTCGCTCGCCGACCTCAAGGCCCGTCCGGCGCAGGTGCCGCTCCATCTCACCGGGCGCGAGGGCACCGCGCACGGCACCGAGTTGGACGCCGACTACTGGTGGCACAACGTCCGGGACAGCGTCCGCTTCCAGCAGGCGGTCGAGCGGCTGGCCGACGACGGGTACCGGCTCTTCCTGGAGGTCGGCCCGCACCCGGTGCTCGGCCGGTCGATCGTCGAGACGGTCGAGGCCCGCGTCGCCGACCGGAACGGTGACGCCCGAACCGACGGGGCCGATCTCCCTGAGGCGCGCACGCTGCCCTCGATCCGCCGCCAGGAGGACGAACGGGCCACCTTCACCACGTCGCTGGCCGCCCTGCACAACCTCGGTGTCGAGGTCGACTGGTCGGTGCTCCAGCCCGCCGGGCGCACGGTTCCGCTGCCGCGTTACCCGTTCCGGCGCGACCGGCACTGGGTCGAGCCCCGGTCGGTCGCCCAGGTCCGGCAGGGCCGGGTGGACCACCCGCTGCTCGGCCACCGACTGCCCGGCGCCGAACCGGCCTGGGAAGCCCGGCTGGACGCCGAGGCGCTGCCCTACCTGGAAGACCACCGGATCCAGGGCAACCTGCTCTTCCCCGCCGCCGGCTATCTGGAGATGGCCGTCCAGGCGGTCCGCGAGCTGACCGGCGGCACCGACGCCGCGCTGGCCGACATCGAGCTGCGCAAGGCGCTCTTCCTGCCCGACGAGGAGAGCCGCGCCGTCCAGCTCACCCTCTCCGCCGAGCACGGCGGCTTCACCATCGCCACCCCCGCCGGGGAGGGAACCGAGCGGACCGTGCACGCCGTCGGCACCGTCCGGCCCGGCCAGCGCCGCCACCCCGCCCGGCCGCTGGACGCCGCGGCGATCCGCGGGCGGGCCGTCCGCCACCTGCCCGGACCGGACTGCTACGCGGAGCTGGCCGCGCTCGGCTACCACTACGGCCCGGCGTTCCAGGGCATCGAGGAGGTCTGGGTCGGCTCCGACGAGGCGCTCGCCAAGGTCCGGCCGACGGCGGCGGTCGTCGGCCGGGGCGCGGACCATCAGGTGCATCCGGTGGTGATGGACGCCTTCTTCCAGACCCTGCTGACGCCCCAGCTGTCGGCGGCGGGCGCCGGGGGTCCCGGCATCCGGCTGCCGATCGCCATCGAGGAGGTCCGGCTGGACCCGGTCGGCGACCGACCGCTCTGGGTGCACGCCACGGTCACGCGGGACGCCGGCACCGAACTGGTCGGCGACGTCGCGGTGTACGACGAGCGGGGCGTGCCGCTCGGCGGGATCACCGGGTTCCGGGCCGCCGACGTCGAGCAGGCCGGCAGCGCCGTCGGCCTGTCCACCATCGACGGCTGGCTCGCCGAACCGGTCTGGACGGAGCTGCCGGACGTGCCCGACACCCCCGACCTGCCGGCCGAGCACCCCGACCACTGGCTGCTGTTCGCCGACCGGCAGGGCGTCGCCGAGGCGCTGGCCGAGCGGATCGCCGCGCGCGGCGGCAGCTGCCAGCTGGTCCGGCCGGGCACCGGGTACCGGCTCGCCGAGGGCGGCCACCCGGCCACCGTCGAGCCCGGCTCCCCCGCCGACCTCGCCCGGCTACTGGCCGACCGGCGAGCCTCCGGCGCACCCGACCCGGCCGCCGTCGTCCACCTCTGGAACCTCGACCGACCGGAACTGCCCCCCGCCCACCGGACCGCCGCGGGCGACCACACCACCACCGACCTGACCAGCACCGACCTGACCACCGCCACCGGCCCCACCACCACCGCCAACCACACCGGCCCGACCAACCACACCGCCGTCGACCGCACCAGCACGGGCGCCTACAGCCTGGTCGCTCTCGCCGGGCTGCTGGCGGCCGAGCTGCCGGGCAGCCGGCTGCACATCGTCACCCGGTCCGCGCAGGCCACCGTCGTCGGCGAGCCGGTCGAACCGTTCGGTGCCCCCGCCTGGGGGATCGGCCGGGTGCTGCGCCACCAGGAGCTGCCCGGCCACCCCGGCAAGCTGGTCGACCTCGGGCCGACCGGGGACGTCGGAGGCGAGGCGGACGCGCTGCTGCGTGAGTTCGCGGCCGGCGACGAGGACGAGATCGCGCTGCGTCCGGGCCGCCGGCTCACCTGCCGGCTGCGTCCCGCCGAGGGGCTGAGCCGACCGCTGCCGCCCAGCCTCCGCACGGACGCCGCGTATCTGGTGACCGGTGCCTTCGGCGCGCTCGGCCGGCTGCTCTGCCGCACCCTGGTCCGGCGCGGTGCCCGTCGGCTGATCCTGGTCGGTCGCAGTCCGCTGCCGCCGCGCGAGCGGTGGCGCGACCTCGACCCGGCCGGTCCTCAGGGGCGGCGGGTCGCCTTCCTGCGCGAGTTGGAGGCACTCGGCGCCGAACCGATCCCGGTGTCGCTGGACATCACCGACGAGTCCGCGCTGGCCGCCTGGCTGGCCGAGTACCGGCTGCTGGACCGGCCGCCGATCCGCGGCGTCTTCCACCTGGCCGGGCAGGTCAGGGACACCCTGGTGGGCGAGCTGGACCGGGAGACCTTCGACGCGGTGTACGGCCCCAAGGTGCTCGGCGCCCTCGCCCTGCACCGGCAGCTGGCCGCCGAACCGCTCGACCACTTCGTGCTCTTCGCCTCGATCGCCTCGCTGCTGACCACCGCCGGGCAGACCAACTACGCCGCCGGGAACGCCTTCCTGGACGCGCTGGCGCACCACCGCCGGGCGCTCGGCCTGCCGGCGCTGAGCCTCGACTGGGGGCCCTGGGCGACCGGCATGATCAAGGAACTCGGCCTGATCGACCACTACCGCGGCAGCCGGGGCATGAGCTCGCTGGCCCCGGAGACCGGGATGGCCGTACTGGAACGGGTGCTCGGGCAGGACCGGGCCCAGTTGCTGATCGCCACCGTGGTGGACTGGCCGGTCTTCCTCTCCTGGTACCCGGCCCCGCCGCCGCTGGTCGCCGATCTGGCCGCAGCCGCCCGGGAGGCCGTCCCCGCAGCCGAGCGGACCGGCCTGCTGGAGGCGCTGCGAGCGGCCGGGGAGGCGGAGCGCCCGGTGCTGCTCACCGAGTGGTTCACCACGCTGGTCGCCGGTGTGCTCCGGGTGCCGGCCGAGCAGATCGAACCGGGCACCGGGCTCGGCCACCTCGGCCTGGACTCACTGCTCGCGATGGAGCTGCGGGCCCGGCTCAACACCGAACTCGGCACCACCCTCCCGGTAGTGGCGCTGCTGAGCAACGCGCCGGTGGCCGAGCTGGTCGCCCGGCTGTACGAGTCGCTGGCCGAGCTGCTCGACGCGGAGCGGGCCGGCCCGGGCACGGCCGAGGTCGAGCGGTACGAGGACGAGTCGGCGTACCCGCTGACGCAGAACCAGAAGGCGCTCTGGTTCCTCAAGCAGCTCAACCCGGACGGCTTCGCCTACAACATCGGCGGCGCGGTCGAGGTCCGGGTGGAGCTGGAACCCGAGCTGATGGCCGCCGCCTTCCGGACCATGGTCGAGCGCCATCCCAGCCTGCGGGCCAACTTCGTGCTCGACGGCGGCCTGCCGGTGCAGCGGATCTCCGCCGCGGTGGAGCCGGACTTCGGGGTCCTCGACGTCGAGCACCTGGACTGGGACGAGATCCACGCGATGATCGTCCGGGAGTACCGCAGGCCGTACGACCTGGAGCGCGACCCGCTGGTGCGGTTCCGGCTGTTCCGGCGCGGCCCGGCCCGGTGGGTGATCATGAAGGCCGTCCACCACATCGTCTCGGACGCGATCTCCACCTTCACCTTCATCGAGGAGCTGTTCGCGGTCTACGAGGGGCTGCGGCAGGGCCGGGCGCCCGAGCTGCCCCCGGTCACCGCGCGCTACCTGGACTTCCTCAACCGGCAGAACGAGTTCCTGGCCGGGCGCGAGGCGCCGCGGATGCTCGACTACTGGCGCTCGCACCTGCCGGCCGAGGTTCCGGTCCTCGGTCTGCCCACCGACAAACCGCGCCCCGCGGTGCAGACGCACAACGGCGCCTCCGAGTTCTTCGTCCTGGACGAGGAGCTCAGCGCCCGCGTGCACGCGCTGGCCCGCGAGCACAACGTCACCGTCTTCATGGTGCTGCTCAGCGCCTACTACCTGCTGCTGCACGCCTACTCGGGCCAGGACGACATCATCGTCGGCAGTCCGGTGACCGGCCGCACCGACGAGGAGTTCGCCGGCGTCTACGGCTACTTCGTCAACCCGCTGCCGCTGCACGTCTCGCTGACCGGCGAGCCGACCGTGGCCGAGCTGCTGGACCGGGTGCGGACCACGGTGCTGGGCGGGCTGGACAACCAGGAGTACCCGTTCGTGCTGCTGGTGGAGAAGCTCGGGCTGCAGCACGACCCGAGCCGCTCGGCGGTCTTCCAGGCGATGTTCATCCTGCTCCACCACAAGGTGGCCACCGAGAAGTACGGCTACCGCCTGGAGTACATCGAACTCCCCGAGGAGGAGGGCCAGTTCGACCTCACGCTGTCCGCCTACGAGGACGAGTCGGAGCACCGGTTCCACTGCGTCCTGAAGTACAACACCGACCTCTTCCGGCCTCAGACCATGGCCCGGCTGGCCGGGCACTACGTCAACCTGCTGGCGGGACTGACCACGGCCGGCCCCGAGCGGGCGGCGACCGGGCTGGAGCTGCTCGGACGTGAGGAACGGGCCCTGGTGCTCGGGAGGTGGAGCGGCGCGGACCGCCGGGTGGTGTACGAGGAACCGGCGCACGAGCTGATCCTGCGCGCGGCGGCGGCCGACCCGGCGGCGCTCGCGGTGGCGGTGCCGGCCGAGTCCGGCCCGACCGCCCGGCTCAGCTACGGCGAGCTGGCCGAGCGCTCACGGCGGGCCGCCGCCCGGCTGCGGGCGCTGGGCGCCGGGCCCGGCACAGTGGTGGCACTCTGCCTGGAGAAGTCGCCGGAGCTGGTCGTCGCCCTGCTCGCGGTGCTCCGCACCGGTGCCGCCTATCTGCCGCTCGATCCCGGCCACCCGACCGACCGGCTGGCGTACATGGTGGAGCGGACCGGGGCGGGGCTGCTGGTCGGCGACGACCGGGACCGGCTCGGTCAACTGCCGGCCCGGCTGATCACCACCGGCGAACTGGGCGCGGGGGGCGGCGGGTTCACCTCTGGGCCGATGGGCCAGGAGGACGGGGAGGGCGGCGAACTCACCGCCGCGCCGACGGGACCGGAAAGCGCGGAGGGCAGCGGCTTCGCCGAAAGGCCAGCGGGCACCGAACCCCCGGAGGTCGACAAGTTCACCGCCGCGCCCGCGGGTCTGGAGATCGATAAGTTCACCGCCCCGCCCGCCGGCCCGGAGGACGGCGCGCTCATCGACGCTCCGGTGGGCCCGGACGACCCGGCATACGTCATCTTCACCTCCGGCTCCACCGGTCGCCCCAAGGCCGTCCGGGTGAGCCACGGCAACCTGGCCTCGGCGTACCAGGCCTGGCGCGCCGAGTACCGGCTGGACACCGACGCCAGGGTCCACCTCCAGATGGCCGGCCCCTCCTTCGACGTCTTCACCGGGGACGTGGTCCGCGCGCTCTGCTCGGGCGGGACCCTGGTGCTGGTCGGCCGGGAGCTGCTGTTCAACACCGCCCGGCTGCACGAGGTGATGCGCACCGAGGGGGTGGACGCCGCCGAGTTCGTCCCGGCGGTGGTCCGCGTCCTGGTCGAGCACTGCGAACGGTCCGGGCTGCGGCTGGATTTCATGCGGCTGCTGGTGGTCGGCTCGGACGTCTGGAAGGTCGAGGAGTACGAGCGGCTGCGCGCTCTCTGCGGGCCGCTGACCAGGCTGGTCAACTCCTACGGCCTCACCGAGGCCACCATCGACAGCGCGTACTTCGAGGGGCCGGTGGACAAGCTGGAGGCCGGCCGGACGGTCCCGATCGGGCGGCCGTTCCCGAACAGCGCCCTGTACCTGCTCGACCCGCACGGCCGTCCGGTCCCGCCCGGCGTCACCGGCGAGCTGTGGATCGGCGGCTCCGGCGTGGCGCTCGGCTACGCGGGCGACGAGGAGGAGACGGCCCGCCGGTTCGTCACCCTGCCGCTGGGTGGCGCCGACGGCACCGAGCCGGTCCGGCTCTACCGCACGGGCGATCTCGCCCGCTGGGACGCGGACGGCGGGGTGCATCTGCTCGGCCGGGCCGACTCGCAGATCAAGGTGCGCGGCCACCGGATCGAGCCGGCGGAGATCGAGAGCCGGCTCGCCGAGTGGCCCGAGCTGAAGCGGGCAGTGGTCACCGTCCGGCCCGACCGCGGCGGCGAGAACGTGCTGTGCGCATACTGCGTACCGGCCCCCGGCCGGACCCTCGACCGGCGCGGACTCCGCCGCCACCTGGCCGGCTGTCTGCCGACCTTCATGATCCCGACGCACTTCACCGAGCTGCCCGAGCTGCCGCTCACCGCCAACGGCAAGGTGGATCTCGGGGCGCTGCCCGCCCCCGCGGCGGACTCGGCGGAGCAGGCCGCCGAGCCGCCGGTCACCCTCTACGAGGTCCGGATGGCCGAGCACTGGCGGGCGCTGCTGGGCATCGAGGAGCCCGGACTCCAGCACGACTTCTTCGAGTCCGGCGGCTCCTCGATCAAGCTGATCGAGCTGATCCACGGCCTGCAGGCCGAGTTCAACATCACCATCCCGGTCAGCCAGCTGTTCAAGGTCACCACCCTGCACGGAATGGCCCGGACCGTCGAGCACATCATCACCGGCCGGATCGAGGGCGCCCAGCCGTACCTCTGGTTCAACCGGGAGCAGCGGCAGACCCTCTTCTGCTTTCCGCCGGCCGGCGGCCACGGCCTGGTCTACCGGCAGTTCGCGACGCATCTGCCGGAGTACCGGCTGGTCGCCTTCAACTACGTGTCCGGGGACGACAAGGTCGACCGGTAC
This sequence comes from Streptomyces ipomoeae 91-03, assembly GCF_000317595.1. Taxonomy (GTDB): domain Bacteria; phylum Actinomycetota; class Actinomycetes; order Streptomycetales; family Streptomycetaceae; genus Streptomyces; species Streptomyces ipomoeae. The sequence continues at coordinate 12,110 of NZ_AEJC01000232.1, forward strand.
GCGGATCTGATCGAGTCACTGCAGCCGGAGGGGCCGTGCGCCCTGCTCGGCTACTCGCTCGGCGGCAACCTCGCCTTCGAGGTGGCCAAGGAGCTGGAACGGCGCGGCCGGGCGGTGCCCCATGTGGTGATCATCGACTCGCACCGGATCCCGGAGTCCTTCGACCTCGCCGACGAGCACGTCCAGGCCTTCGAGCGCGAGCTGGCCGAACACCTGCGAAGGCACACCGGCTCGGCCGTGGTCGCCCAGGAGACCCGCGAACAGGCACGGGACTACCTGCGGTTCTGCAGCCGGACGCCCAACCTCGGGATGGTCACCGCCGCGATCGGCGTGATCTCCGACGCCGAGAAGGTGGCGCTCCACGAGGCCGGGTACCACGGCGCCTGGCACGGCAGCTCGGCCACCCGGACGGCGGTCTTCAAGGGCTTCGGCACCCACGCCGAGATGCTCGACCACGAGTTCATCTCCCACAACGCCGAGCTCACCCGCTCGATCCTCACCGGAGCCGCCGCCCATGTGTGCTGAGACCGGTATCGGTCCGCCCGCCCCGGGCCGGCCGCGTGTCAGCACCCCCGGTACCCCGGGCACCCCCCACACGAGAGACGGAGCCGTCCATGCTCAGGCAGCACCAGCCACTGCCCTACCCCTTCGAGCCGCACGGACTCGAACTCCCTCCCGCCTACGCCGAGTTGCGTGAGCAGCCGCTGGCCCGGATCCGCATGCCGTACGGCGACGGCGCCTGGCTGGTCACCCGGTACGAGGACGTCCGAGCGGTGCTGGCCGACCCGCGGTTCAGCCTGGCCGCCGCGATGGGCGAGGACCAGCCGCGGATGCGCCCGGTCGCCCGCACCGGTGCCGGTCTGTTCTCCACCGAGCCGCCCGAGCACACCCGGCTCCGCTCGCTGGTGGCCCGGGAGTTCAGCGCCCGCCGGGTCGAGCGGCTGCGTACGCGGGCCGTGGAGCTGGCCGACGAGTTGCTCGACGGGATCATCGCCGCGGGCCGACCCGCCGACCTGGTCGAGGACTTCGCCATCCCGATGCCGACCACCATCATCTGCGAGGTGCTCGGCATCCCCGCCAAGGACCACCGCATGCTCTGGCACTGGGCCGAGACGGTGCTCTCCGCCGTCACCCCCGGCGAGGTGTTCGCCACCGAGGGCCAGGCGTTCATGGACTACATGGCCGGCATGCTGGAGCTGCGGGGCCGCGAGCCGGGCGACGACCTGCTCACCACACTGGTACGGGCCTGCCGCGAACAGGGCCTGATCAGCGAGGAGGAGCTGCTCTCGATCGCCTGCGACCTGCTGATCGCCGGCTTCATCTCCACCACCAACCAGATCGGCAACTTCTTCCACCAGCTTCTCGTCAACCCCGAGGAGTTGGTCCGGCTGCGGGAGCGGCCGGAACTGATCCCCGGGGCCGTCGAGGAGCTGATGCGGTACGTGCCGCTGCTCACCGGCTTCAGCCTGCCCCGGTACGCGACCGCCGACGTCGAGCTGGGCGGCGTCACCATCCGGGCCGGCGAGGCGGTGATGATCGCCACCGCCGCCGCCAACCGCGATCCGGAGGTCTTCCAGGAGCCGGAGCGCCTCGTCCTGGACCGCCCGGCCAACCCGCACATCGGCTTCGGGCACGGCGTGCACTACTGCGTCGGCGCCCATCTGGCCCGGCTGGAGCTCCAGGTGGCGATCGAGCGGGTGCCGGCCCGGCTGCCCGGCCTGCGGCTGGCCGTCCCCGAGCACGAACTGCGCTGGAAGGAGGACGCGATGGTCAATGGCCTCCAGGCGCTCCCGGTCGCCTGGTGACGAGCACGGCACGGCACGCGAGGACGACGAGGAAGGCCAGGGAATTGGCGCGGCAGACAGGCACCGGCCGCCGACGAGAGACGATGATCATCGTCGGTGGCGGTCTCGGCGGTCTCTCCACCGGGTGCTACGCCCGGATGAACGGCTACCGGACCCATATCTTCGAGATGCACGAGATCCCCGGCGGCTCTTGCACCGGCTGGGACCGCAGCGACTTCACCTTCGACTGGTGCGTCAGCTGGCTGCTCGGCAACGGGCCGGGCAACGAGATGTACCAGATCTGGCTCGAACTGGGCGCGCTCCAGGGCAAGGAGATGCGGCACTTCGACGTGTTCAACATCGTCCGGGGCAGGGACGGCCGGGCGGTCCATTTCTTCTCCGACCCGGACCGGCTTCAGGCGCATCTGCTCGCACTCTCGCCGGCCGACGCCGCGCCGATCCGTGAGTTCTGCGCCGGTATCCGGACCTTCCGCAAGGCGCTGGCGGTCTATCCGTTCCTCAAACCGGTCGGGTTGATGGGCCGGTTGGAGCGGTGGCGGATGATGGCCTCGTTCGTCCCGTACTTCAACACCATCCGCAAGTCGATCACCGTGCTGATGACCGACTACTCGCAGCGGTTCCGCGACCCGCTGCTGCGCGAGGCGTTCAACTTCATCCTCTACGAGAAGCATCCGGCCTTCCCGGTGCTGCCGTTCTACTTCCAGCTGGCCTCGCACGCCAACCAGGCGGCCGGTGTGCCCGAGGGCGGTTCGCTCGGGCTGGCCCGGTCGGTCGAGGAGCGGTACCGCGGACTCGGCGGCGAGATCACCTACAACGCCAAGGTCGAGGAGATCCTGGTCGAGCGGGACCGCGCGGTGGGCGTACGGCTCAGCGACGGCCGGGAGTACCGCGCCGACATCGTGGTCTCCGCGGCCGACGGTCACACCACGGTGATGAAGCTGCTGGGGGGCAGGTACCTCAACGACACCTACCGCAGGCTCTACACCTCGCTGATCGACGAGCCCGGCCAGCTGTCGCCCGGGTACGTCTCTCTCTTCCTGGGGCTGCGCAAACCCTTCCCGGAGGGCGACCCGTGCACGACCTACCTGCTGACGGAGCGGCAGGCGAGCGAGCTGACCGGGATCCGCTGTCCGTCGATGAACGTGCAGTTCCGCACCCGGCACTACCCGGAGCTGGCGCCGCGCGAGTCCACCGTGGTGTTCGCGACGTACTTCTCGGACATCGCCCCCTGGCGGGCGCTGCACGAGGGGCCGGAGCGGTCCTCCCGGGTGCGGCGCGGCCAGGAGCTGCACACCCTGCCGGTCAAGCACGGCAAGGAGTATCTGGCCGCCAAGCGGCGGGTCCGGGCCGGCATCGTCTCCTTCCTGGACGAGCGGTTCCCGGGCTTCAAGGACGCGGTGGCCGTCGCCGACGTCTCCACCCCGCTCACCCAGGTCCGCTACACCGGCGTCTACGACGGCACCTTCCCGGGCTGGAACCCGTTCCTGGAGGGCGCGGAGACGATGGAGGAGGAGATCAAGCGGAGCGGCCCGGTGCTGCCCGGACTGTCGGGCTTCTACCTCTCCGGGGTCTGGGCGACCATCGGCGGCCTGATCCGCGCGGCAGCCGCCGGCCGGCACGTCGTGCAGTTCATCTGCCGGGACGACGGTCTGGAGTTCACCGCCGAGATCGACGAGAAGGCCCCACCACCGACCCACGTGATCATTCCGGTCGGCCGGCCGCCGCAGGCCCGGCCCGCCGGTGGCAACAGCGCCGCGGACGACGCGGCGAACGTCGAGACAGGAGCCCTGGCATGAGGATCGAGAAGTGGGTCGTCGCCGAGCACCTGGAGGGGGTGCCGGACGTCGACCGGATCTACCGGAAGGTGGTCGAGGAGGTCGAGATCGACCTCCGCCCGGACGAGATGCTGTTCCGGACACGGTACGTCTCGGTCGACCCGTACCAGAACGGGCTGGCGCTGGAGACGCCGATCGGCCGGCACATGGGCGCGGACTCGATCATGGAGGTGCTCCAGGCCGGCCCGGAGGCCGCGTTCCAGGTCGGCGACCTGGTGCAGGGCTTCGGCGGCTGGCGCAGCCATGTCGTCCACAACGGCGCCGAGGAGACGTGGCGAACCGGTGTCTTCCCCATGGTCTTCCCGGCCTATCGCCGGCTCGACCCGGCCTGGTACGACGAGCGGCTGCCGCTCTCCACGGCGCTCGGCGTCATGGGCGCGCCCGGGATGACCGCCTGGGGCACTCTCACCAGGTTCATGACCGTACGCCCCGGGGACACGGTGGTGATCAGCGGCGCGTCCGGCTCCATCGGCACCCTGGTGGGCCAGTTGGCCAAACGCGCGGGCGCCGGCCGGGTGGTCGGCACCACCGCCTCGCCGGGCAAGGTCGAGTACCTGCGCGCGCTCGGCTTCGACGAGGTGGTGCTCTACGACCAGGCCGACGACATGGAGAAGGTCCGGCAGGCGCTGCTGCTCGCCGCCCCCGACGGGGTCGACCGGTACTTCGACAACCTGGGCGGGACGGTCACCGACGCGGTGTTCACCATGCTCAACGTGGGCAGCCAGGTGGCCGTCTGCTGGCAGTGGGCGACCACGGTGAACGGCGAGCTGACCGGGCCCCGGCTGCTGCCGTACATCATGTTCCCGCGCACCACGATCCGCGGGATCTTCGCCCAGGAGTGGTTCACCGAGCCGCTGTTGGCGCGGATGCACCAGGAGCTGGGCGGGCTGGTCCGCAGCGGGGAGATCCGCTGTCACCAGACCGTGCACAAGGGGTTCGACGCGATCCCGCTCGCGTACCGGAGCCTCTACCTGGACCGGGAGGGGAACCGGGGCAAGGTGCTGGTCGAGGTCTGACCGGGCGGGGGCGGGGAACGACGCGGGGCCGTGGCCCCCGAAGGAGCCACGGCCCTGTCCGGTCGTTCCTCTTCGGTCAGCGCGGTTCCCGTACGACCGCCACGTCCCCGGCCGCCAGCTTCAGCGAGCCGCCGCCCCCGGCGATGCCCCGGCCGGTCAGGAGTTCCGTGGCGTTCGGCGCCACCTCCACCTCGGCCTCCGCCTCGCCATGGTTGATGAGGAAGAGGTAGTCGGCGTCCGGGCCCCGGCGCAGTACCGCCTCCACGCCGTCGGGGGTCGTGCGGACCGGCTCGACGCCCGCCTCCGTGCGGATGCGGTCCAGGAGTGTCGCCAGGGTCGTCGGGTCCGGGCGCGTGGCCACGTACCAGGTCGTGCCCGAGCCGTACGTGTTACGGGTCACCGCCGGGACTCCGGTCAGCGGGCCGGAGGTGTACGTGGCGATCGGCTCGGCGCCCGCCAGGGCGACCCGTTCCGACCACAGTTCCGCCGTACCGCCCCCGCTCAGGCCCACGGCCTCCCCCGGCAGCAGCGGGAACATCTCGTCCGTCCGCACGCCCAGGGCCTCGCGGAACGCGCCCGGGTAGCCGCCGAGCCGGATGTGGCAGTTCTCGTCCACCGCGCCGCTGTGGAAGCCGACGGCCAGGGTGCCGCCGGCCGAGGCGAAGCCGGTCAGGTTCGCCGCGCCCTCGTCGTCGACCAAGTACAGGTTCGGGGCCAGCACCAGTCTGTACGACGAGAGGTCGGCGTCGGGGCGTACGAAGTCCACCGCCACGCCCGATCGCCACAGCGGCTCGTACCACGTCCGCACCAGGTCCTGGAAGCGGAGCTCACCGCTCGGCTGGGACGGGAGTTCGACCGCCCACCAGGAGCTCCAGTCCCAGACGATGGCCACCTCGGCGACGCCCGTGCTGCCGCGTACCTCCGCGAGCGAACGCAGATCCGCGCCCAGCGCCACCACGTCCCGCCAGATCTGGCTGTCCGTTCCCGCGTGCGGGAGCATCGCGGAGTGCCACTGCTCGGCGCCCGCCTTGGCCGCCCGCCACTGGAAGTACGCGATGCCGTCCGCGCCCCGGGCGACATGGGACAGGGCGTTGCGGCGCAGCTCGCCCGCCGTCTTCGCCCGGTTCACCGGCTGCCAGTTCACCGCACCCGTGGAGTGCTCCATCAGCAGCCACGGCGCCCCGCCCGCCAGCGAACGCACCAGGTCGCCGCTGAGCGCGATGTCGATCTCCGACTCGGGGTCCGTCGACTGGAGGTAGTGGTCGTTGGAGACGATGTCCAGTTCGGGGGCCCAGCGCCAGTAGTCCAGCTTGTCGAAGTTGTACATCACCATGAAGTTGGTGGTGGCGGGCACATCGGGGGCCACCTCCCGCAACACCTCCCGCTCCGCCTTGAGCAGCGACAGCAGCGCGTCGCTGCAGAAACGGCGCCAGTCCAGCTGGTGAGCGGGGTTCGGGACCGCGCCCGTCGGGCGCGGCGGGATGATCTCGTCCCAGTCGTAGTACCACTGGCTCCAGAACGTCGTGCCCCAGGCGTGGTTCAGCGCCGCCAGGTCGTCGTACTTGGCCCGCAGCCAGGTCCGGAACGCCGCCGCGCTCGTGTCGCAGTAGCACTCGGCGTTGTGGCAGCCGTACTCGTTGTGGATGTGCCACATGACCACCGCCGGGTGGTCCGCGTAACGCTCGGCCAGCGCGCGAACCAGCCGCAGGGCCGCCTCGCGGTACGCCGGGCTGCTCGGGCAGAAGGTCTGGCGGCTGCCGTACCAGAGCTTGCGGCCGTCCTTGTCCACCGGGAGCGCCTCAGGGTGGGCCCGGAAGAACCACGCGGGCGGCGCAGCCGTCGGGGTCGCCAGGTCGGCGGCGATTCCGTTCTCGTGGAGCAGGGCGAGGACGCGGTCCAGGCGGGAGAAGTCGTACGCGCCCTCCGAGGGCTCCAGGAACGCCCACGCGAAGATGTTGACGCTGACCATGTTGACGCCGACCTCGCGCATGAGGCGTACGTCCTCGGCCCAGACCTCCTCGGGCCACTGCTCGGGGTTGTAGTCGCCGCCGTAGGCGATGCCGGGGACCTGCAGAGAGCTCATCGGGCGACTCCCGTGAGAAGGCGGCGCGTCATCTCCACGCCCCAGGTGTCCAGGGAGAGCAGTCGGTCGCTGGAGGCCATCAGGCCGCCGGTCGACTCGACGTGCGCGGCCCAGCGTTCGCGGGTCTCCACCGCCGGGCGGGCCATCAGGCAGTCGGGGTCGTTCACCCAGAGGCGGCCGTGCTGCCACTGGCGGCCGATGCCCGTGAACTCGGCGGAGTCCTGGCCGGGCTGGCTGTGGTCGTCCGCCTCGGGGCGGCGGTGCGGGGCCGTGTCGGGGCTGACCCGCATCGCGTCGAAGAGGCCGATGGAGGGGAGGATCGGCGCGCCGCAGCCGAGGAGGTATGCGTCCGGGCCTATCGCCGCACGGATCAGCTCGATCCCCTCGCGGTACGCCGTCAACGCGCCCACGTCAGCGTGTCGTACGCCGTCCAGCGCGCCCGCGTAGAGGAAGTCGACCTTGAAGTAGTCGTAGCCCTCCGAGCGCAGGGTGGTGAAGACCTCGGTGAGGTACGCCGCTGCCTCGGGGTGGGTGGTGTCGAGGACGTACAGGTCGTGGCCCCAGTTGTGGCCGGCGTGGGTGAAGCCGCCGTCGGTGTCGCGCACGAGCCAGTCCGGGTGCTCGGCGGCCAGGGTGCTCGCCGGGTCGACCAGGAAGGGGGCCGTCCAGATACCGGCGCGGCGGCCTCGGGCGCGGATGGTGTCGGCGATGCCCTCGCGGGAGCGGAAGCGGCCGGAGAGGGTGAGCCAGTCGCCGAGGGCCTTCTGGTAGCCGTCGTCGATCTGGACGACGTCGATGGGGAGGTCGAGGGTGTCCATCGCACGGAGGTTCTCGTGGATGTCGTCCTCGGTGACGGCCGTGAAGTACTCGTACCAGGAGCACCAGACCGTGGGTGCCGGGCGGGGCGTCGGCAGGGCGAGGCCGGCGGCCCAGTCCGCCAGGACCGACTGGATGTCCGTGCCGGTCCACTCCTTCACCGGGCCGTCGGCGGTGATCTCCGCCTGTCCGTCCCGGACGACGAGACGGATCGACGGGACCTCGGCGGTCGGTTCGGGCGCCGCCCACAGCCGTACGGGAGTGCCGTCGCCCGGGTCGAGCGCCAGCAGGCCCTCGCCCTGGAAGGTGTCGGCGGGCACGGTGTGGCCGGGGCGGTAGCAGACGGTCGCCCAGTTGTCGTTGGCCGGGCGGTACGGGGTGTCGCCGAGGGCGTAGGAGCCGCTGGGGCTCCACGACTGCCAGCCCTCCTCGTGGACCCGCGCGGCATGAAGGTCCACGGGCACGGAGGCGACCGGCGTGAAGGGGTGGGGCACGGTGGTTCTTCTCTCGGGAGAGGTCAGGAACGGGTG
>NZ_AEJC01000233.1 GCF_000317595.1 Streptomyces ipomoeae 91-03
TTCGACGTCCTGCTGGACCATCTGGACCTCGACGCCCGCCTGGCCCGCGCCGACCTGGTCATCACCGCCGAGGGCGCCCTCGACCACCAGACGCCGCGCGGCAAGGTCCCCGCCGAGGTGGCCCGGCGCGCCAAGCTCCACGCCCGCCCGGTCCTCGCCGTGGCCGGCACCCTCGGCGAGGGCGCCCACGAGGTGCCCGGCGTGGACGCCTGCACCGGCATCCTGCCCGCCCCGATGGCCCTCGCCGAGGCCATGGTCCGGGCGAGCGAACTCCTCACCGATGCCACGGAACGGGCGCTGCGGATGATGTCACTGGGCGCGCTGGTGACGGAGGCGCAGAGGTCCTACGGCCGCGCGTCGGACGCCCCGCGTGCGCGGCGCGAGGTCACTTCCAGCACCACTTCTTGATCGACTTCCACGCCGAGATGTCCGGGTCGGTGGAGCCGCGCAGACCGGTCTTGCGGATGATCTGCTTGTCGTTGCCCCGGCTGTCCTTGCCGTACCACGTCTTGGTGGTCCGGTTCCACGTGGAGCGCGGCAGCCGCTTCTGGGGACGGTCCATGTACGGCGGCTTCCATCCACCCCTGCCGCACTTGTACTCCGGGGCCGCCGTCACCTGGTACCACGAGATGTTCTGCTTGTAGTTCTTCGCGTCCCACAGACAGAGGTAGCGGCTCTGATTGCAGTCACCGCGTGCGGCCGGAGAAGCCTCGGCCGCGCCCGCCTGCGCTCCGCCCGCCAGCGTCACGGTCACCGCCATCGCCGACGCGACGGCGAACGCCTTCATCTCACGCTTCATCTGTTGTTCTCCCCGTAATGAGCGGCCGAACCGGGCCGACCGCTCACTCTAATCACCCCTCCACCCCTCGAACAGTTGTCCATTGGGGCAATGCCGCGTCAGGTCGCGGGGACGCAACGGCCGTCCACCGTGCGGTAGTTCCACTTGGCGCCGTCCCGGACGAGTTCCTTGACGGCGCCCACGAACCGCTCGACGTGCTCGTCGGGCGTCCCCGCCCCGAAGCTCACCCGGATCGCGTTGAGGGACTTCTCGCCGGGCGCGGCCTCGGGGGCGCCGCACTCGCCCTGGGTCTCGGGGGCACTGCCGAGGAGGGTGCGGACCAGCGGGTGGGCGCAGAAGAGTCCGTCGCGTACGCCGATGCCGTACTCGGCGGAGAGGGCGGCGGCGAAGTGGGAGCTGTTCCAGCCCTCGACGACGAAGGAGATGACGCCGACGCGGGGGGCGTCGTCCCCGAAGAGGGAGAGCACCCGTACCTCGGGCACCTCGGCGAGTCCGGCCCGAACCGTGTCGATCAGATACCGCTCACGGGCGACCAGCGTCTCGAAGCCGGCCTCGGTGAGGGCCTTGCAGGCGGAGGCGATGGAGTAGGCACCGATGACGTTCGGCGAGCCGGCCTCGTGCCGCGCGGCGGTGACATGCCACTCCACGTCCACGCCGCCATCGGCGTTCCGGGTCACCTTGCGGGAGGCGCCCCCACCGGCGAGGTACGGCTCCGCCTCGGTCAGCCAGTCCGCGCGGCCGGCGAGGACACCGGACCCGAACGGCGCGTACAGCTTGTGCCCCGAGAACGCGACCCAGTCGACGTCCAACTCCCGTACGGAGACCGGGTGGTGGGGTGCGAGCTGAGCGGCGTCCAGCACGATCCGAGCGCCGTGCGCGTGTGCGGCGGCGGCCAGCTCCCGCACGGGCCAGATCTCACCGGTGACGTTCGAGGCACCGGTGACGCAGACCAGCGCCGGGCCGTTCGGGTCCCGGTCGGCGAGCGCCCGCTCCAGCGTGGTCACGGCCTCCGCCGGCGTACGGGGCGCGTCCAGGTACGTCACCCGCGCGTCCCGCCACGGCAGCAGCGAGGCGTGGTGCTCGGTCTCGAAGACGTAGACCTGGCAGTCGGCCGGCAGCGCGGCGGCCAGCAGGTTCAGCGAGTCCGTCGTGGACCGGGTGAAGACGACCTGGTCCTCGTCCCGGCAGTCCAGGAACTCGGCGACCGTACGGCGGGCGTTCTCGAAAAGGTCGGTCGACAGCTGCGACAGATACCCCGCGCCCCGGTGCACGCTCCCGTAGTACGGCGCGTACGCCGCCACGTCGTCCCACACCCGCTGCAACGCCGGGGCGCTGGCGGCGTAGTCGAGCGCGGCGTAGGTGACTTCGCCGCCGGTGACGAGCGGGACGGTGACATCCCGGCCCAGAACGGGCAGCGGGGCACAAACGGACTGGCCGGCGGCAAGGGTGGAGACAGACATGACGGAACTCCCGTGAAGGCAGGCGGAATTCACCGGCGAGCGTGCATGGCTCTGCGGCGGTGAGGTGAAAAGGGGGATGCGGAGGCGGGGCTCTGCGGCCCTATCGCATTCGCTTGCTCACGGAAGGCTCCCTCGAACGACCAGGACCCCTGGCCCCACACTTCTGAAAGCGTGCGAGGGGTCCGCGCTTGCCGTAGACCTCTCTGCCTACGACCTGGTCTTCACCCGGGGCACCCCGCCACGGACGGAGGGTTGCCGGACAGCCGGCCGGGGCCTCTTGGCTGTCGCTCATGACCTGTGTGGAAACGTATGTGAAGTGATCGCCACGGCGCAACTCCGTCCGCATACCGGGACGCCTGAGAGCCCGGCCGCGGCCGGTGCGTCGGCGACTGCGGGTGAGTGGGGCCTGGTCGCGCG
>NZ_AEJC01000234.1 GCF_000317595.1 Streptomyces ipomoeae 91-03
CTCGAGAGGCTGGCGGTAGACCGCACGGTAATTGTCGTGGACAACCGCGGTATCGGCCTGTCGGACGGAGCGACCCCGAACACGGTCGTAGCCATGGCGGAGGGAATCGCTGAATTCGCGGCGTCACTGGGACTGATCAGCGTCGATGTGCTCGGGTTCTCACTGGGCGGTTATGTGGCCCAGGCATTGGCGCGTATCCGGCCGAACCTGGTACGCCGCCTGGTACTCGCCGGCACCGCGCCGCGCGGATTCGGCGAGGACATCGCCGCAGGAGGCCGGGTACGGTCGACCATCAGCAAAAAGCTGATCAGCCCCAAAGACCTCATCCATCTGTTCTTCCCTCCGACCGCAGCCGGCCGGGCGCACGGCATCGAGTACGTCCGCCGCCTGTCCCGACACCGGGTGGGCCCTGGCGGCGGCGTCGCCGAAACCTCTTGGCGGGCCCAGTTGGAAGCCGCGGCGGCCTGGGGAGCACGTGATCCGCTGGCCGTCCGGGAGCTTTCGGCAATCACGCAGCCGACCCTCGTCGCACACGGCGAACTCGACATCATGGTCGCCGCGGAAAAGAGCATCATTTTGGCGTCACATGTGCCACATTCCGTACTGAGGATGTACCCCGACACCGGGCACGGGTTTCTGTTCCAAGCGTACGAAGAATTCGGTGCCGACGTGGTGCGCTTTTTGGCGGATGAGTCGTCCCAGCACGCCGTGCTTCCCTAGGTGGAGATGAAGTGGAGTCGACTGAGCAAGGCCCCGGGCAGGCGTCCCGATGCCCGTTCGAACTGGACGTCAACGGTTCGGATCAGCACGCGGAGAACGCCCGCCTGCGGGCGGCGGGGAGAGCCGTGCCGGTCCAACTCCCTGGTGGTGTGCGGGCGTGGGCGATTCCGCACCATGAAGACCTGCGCCGGGTGCTGACGGACCCCAGGGTCGCCAAGGGGATCGCGCACTGGGGGGCAGCGGCCCGCGGCGAAGTGCCGGACGGGTGGCCGTTGATCGGCTTCGTCGCGACCGACAGCGTCATCAACTCGCACGGCGCGGATCACCGACGGTTGCGCGGACTGGTCGACCAGGCGCTGACCCCGGCACGGGTGGAGGCTATGCGCCCGGGGGTGGAACAACTCGTCGATGCGCTCCTCGACCGGCTCGCCGCACGGCCGGGGGACCGACCGGTGGACTTCCGCAAGGCTTTCGCCTATCCCATCCCCACCGCCGTCATCTCGGACCTGTTGGGCGTCCCGCAGCGCAAGCGACGTCTGCTGCACGTGCTCACCGGCATGCAAACCCGTACGAACAACACCCCCGAACAGGTCCTGGAGATCGACGGGCGGATCGAGGTGCTGCTGCGGGAGATCGTGGCGGAACGTCGCGGCACCCCCGGGAACGACCTCATCAGCGCGCTGCTCATGGCACGCCGAGCCGGAGACGACCGGCTCAGCGACAGCGAACTGCACGGCATGGTCCTGCTGATGTTCTTCGCCGGCCACCAGAGCGTCATCAACGTACTCGTCAACGCCTGCCACGCGCTGCTCACCCACCCCGAGCAGCTCGCGTCCGTCCGCGCCGGGGAGGTCCCGTGGAGTGCCGTGGTCGAGGAGACGATGCGCTGGAACGGTGCGGTTAACCAGTTCCCGATGCGCTATCCGCTCGAGGATGTCGCCATAGGAGGCGAGACGATCCACCGGGGAGAAGCCATCCTCGCGTCCTTCGGTTCGGCGGGCCGGGACCCGGAGCACCATGGGGTGGACGCGGAACGCTTCGACGTCCACCGCCGACAGGCCGGCCACCTCGGCTTCGGGCACGGTCCGCACTTCTGTGTCGGGATTCACCTGGCGCGTCTCCAGCTCGAGACGGCACTGGCCGGATTCTTCACCCGTTTCCCCGACGTGCGGCCGGCGCAGTCCGACACGTGGACCGTGCGGCCCGTGCCCTCGTTCGTCAGCAACAGCATCGAGGCGCTCCCCGTGCTCCTCGGCCCTGCCGCGGCAACCGGGCCACGCTGACGCGGCACGCACGTTCGCGGCGCCGAGCGACAAGCACCGCCCGGCAGGGGGTTCGCCGGCGGCCTGCCCAGACCGACAGAGAGGACGCCCCTCGTGACCACGCCCAGAATCGCCCTGCTGGCACCCACCGCCACCGTCTCCCCTGCCGAACAGCTCACCGTCCCCACCTTCGGTGACGTCGTCGTGGACCGGCCGGCACACGCCGACTGGCAGCGCTACCTGCACGAGTTCGACCCGTCAGCCGATCTCGCGGCGGTGTGGATCGACGCGGACGCCGAGCCGCTACCCGCCGTCCGGGCGCTGCGGTCGAACACGAGGTTCAACCGGACCCGGGTGTACGTCGTCGGGCCCGGTACGGCCGGCCCGGTTCCCGCCTGGGCGGAGGCACTGGACGTCGAGGACATCGTGCGGCCCGCCGCGGTGGCGCCCGGGGGGTTCACCACCTCAGTAGAACTGGCCCTGCGGGCACACCGCGCGTTGATGACGGACGACCTCTACACCGACTACTACCTCGACATGACGTTCAACAGGATCTTCGACTGGTTCGAGACGACCCGCTGGGACTGGACCGAGGTGGACCTGGACCGCATCGAGCGCGGCATGCTGGACGAACGGACCGTGGACTTCCTCACCGAGGCGGCCGTGATCGAGTTCGGCACTCTGCCCGGTGCCCACAACTTCCTGCGGGAGTGGCAGGGCGAGGCCAGCTTCTCCTCCTGGGCTCTGCAATGGGGTGCGGAGGAGTCCCGTCACTCGCTGGTCCAGGCCCGCTACCTGGACCGGATCGGGGTCAAACTCCGTTCGAAGCACGCGCTCTACAAACGTGAGCCGTACCCGCAGGGCGACGTGCGCTCCGCCACCCTCATGATGAACGTGATCTCGGAGTCACGCGCGTCCGCCCTCTACAAGTCGCTCGCGGCCCATGTGTCGGAGCCGGTGATCCGCAAGATCTGGCGGCTTCTGGCCCGGGACGAGGCCCGGCACTGCCGTGCGTTCTCGGTCTTCATGCGGGAACTGTGCGACGGCAACACGGCCCATCGGACCGCCGCGCTACGCATGGCCTACATCTGGCTCGCGGACCGGCGCAACGGCGTCAAGCATCCGGCAGGCATGTTCTATCCGCACTCCACGTCCTCGGCCGGCATCCGCCGGATCGAGACCCTTCAGCACGACTCGGTGGACGCCGCGGACGCCAAGGTGATGTCGATCGTCCGGCTCCTGGCGGACGACCACTCGCTGGAGACCCCGCGGGACATCAAGGCCAAGCTGCGCGACCTGGCCCGCCGGCCCGGCGCTCGCTGACCGGCAGTCCCGGCGTCCGCCTCCGACCGCGCCCCCGACGCGTCGGCCTCACAGAACAGGACAACCACACGCCATGTCACAGATGCGTGTCACCGACATCGAACGAACAGTCCGCCACATCGTCGCCGAGCAACTGCGCGTCATGGTCGAGGAGGTGGACGTAGACGCCGATCTGCGCTCCCTGCCGCGTTTCGACTCGATACACGCGCTCCAGATCGTGCTCGAGATCGAGCAGCACTACGACATCGAGGTGGAGGACCACATCGTCTTCGAGACGAGCACCGTGCGGGAGTTCACGGCCGCGGTCGCCGGGGTGATCGCGGAGGCGGGCTCGGAGCCGGTGTCGTGACACTTTTCGCAGCGCTCGGCCATGTCGCCGCACGGAGGTCCGGGCGGGGCATGCACGTGCTGCACCGGGGCCGAGACGGCGACGCCCTGTCCTACACCGACCTCTTCACCGAGGCCGGGCGGGTGGCGGCGGGGCTGCTGTCCCGCGGAGTGCAGCCCGGCGAACGGGTTGCCCTCGTCCTGCCGACGTCGGTGGACTTCGCGCGCGCCTTCTTCGGTGTGCTGGCGGCCGGCGCGGTCGCGGTGCCGCTGCCCGGCCCCGCTCCCTTCGGGTCGTCCGACGCCTACCTTCGGCGCACCGCCGCCGCACTGCACCGCTCACGGGTACGCGTCGTGCTGACGGCTCCCGCCATGCTCCCACTGCTCGGTCCGGGACTGTCCACCGGCACCCACCCGGTCGACGTTCTCCTGGTGCCGGAGGTGGCCGAGCCGGGGACGGCCCACGTCGCACGGACGGCGTCGGACCAGGCCGTGGTCCAGTACACGTCGGGAACCAGCAGTGAGCCACGGGGCGTCGTGCTCACCCACGGCAACGTGGCGGCCTCGGTGGAGGCCATCGCCCGCGGCACCCGGCTCACCGGGTCCGACGTCGGCTGCACCTGGCTGCCCCTTTTCCACGACATGGGGCTGGTCGGTTCCTTCCTGACACCGCTGCTGCACGATGTCGACACCCATCTGCTGACGCCCGAGGACTACCTGCGTGACCCGAGGGGATGGATTGAGGCCATAGGGCGGCTGGGTGCCACCTACACCATGGCTCCGGATTCCGGCTACAGATACGTCCTGCGACGCGACGCGAGGCCGCTGACCGGGCTGGACCTTTCCCGCTGGCGCATCGCGGTGAACGGCGCCGAGCCGGTCGACCGGCGGCTTCAGGATGCCTTCGTCGAGCGTTTCGCGCCCGCCGGACTGGCGAAGAACGTCTTCCTGCCGGCCTACGGACTGGCGGAGGCGACCCTGGCGGTCGCCTTCCCCCCGGTCGGCCGACCGACCAAGGTGTTGCGTGCCGACCGGGACGAACTGAACCGGGGCCGGTATGTACCGGTGTCCCCCGGTGCCGGGCCGTATCGCGAACTGGTCGGCGTGGGAACGCCGGTATGGCGTACCGAGGTTCGTCTCACCACCGCGAGCGGCGGACCAGCCGCGGACGGCACGGTCGGTGCCATCGAGGTGCGGGGGGCCTCCGTCTCGAGCACCGGGTACGACCACCACCCGGAGGAGAGCCGTCGCCTCCTCCTGCCGGGCGGATGGGTGGCGACCGGTGATCTGGGCCTGTGGCACGACGGCGAGCTGTACATCGTGGGCCGCACGAAAGAGGTGATCATCGTCTTCGGTGCGAACCACTGGGCGAGCGACATCGAGGCAGTGGTGCGGGACACTCCCGGCCTCCCCGTCCACGGCGTCCTGGCCGAGCAGATCTGGAGCGACGAGGGAGGTCGGCTCGGGCTCGTCGTCGAGACGACGCAGCAGGACGAAGTGGGCCGTCGTGCCACGACGCAACGCATCCGCGCGCGCGTCGTGGCCGAGCTGGGCATCACGCCCGACGCGATCGTGTTCGTGCGCCGGGGCGGAATCGCCCGTACATCGAGCGGCAAGGCGCTGCGCCGCCCGCCACCCCCTGGCATGCGCACGTCCCGCTCCGGTGTATGACGCGCCCGGAGCGCCCGGACCACACCGCGCGTCCGCGACAGGGCACTACGTGCCGCAGGCGCCGCGGAGCCCCCTGCCCACCTGCCGTGGGGACCACACCCCGCATGACCGGCCCTGGAGGCCTCTCATGGCGCACCACAGCGCATACCTGCTCGGTCACTCCGAGAGTGAGCACCAAAGGCTCTCCCTGCAGAGCAAGGCGGTCTCGCCGTTCACCGAGCGCACACTGCGGTCGGCCGGAGTACGTCCGGGGATGAACGTCCTGGACATCGGCGCCGGGCTGGGCGACGTCTCCCTGCTGGCAGCCGGTCTGGTCGGGCCCGGTGGGCACGTCGTGGGAATCGATCGTGACCCCGGAAGCGTCCACAAGGCGCGGATCCGGTCGCGGGACGCGGGTCTTGCGCGCTCTGTGCGGTACGAGGTCGCGGACGTCGGCAGCTTCACTTG
>NZ_AEJC01000235.1 GCF_000317595.1 Streptomyces ipomoeae 91-03
ACCCTAGGTGCCGGTACCCACCGCGAATCACCATCTCCTTGCCATCGATGATGTTCTTCCACGGCATGTCGTCGACCCGCGCCCACGGCGCCCGGCCGATCAAGGACGCCGTCCGGTCCTTCGCCACCCAGAGCGGGGTGATGCCGTCCTCCACGGCGTTGACCGAGCGCCGGTGCACGCTGCTCGGGCCGAGGTGGTGATACTGGATCTCCCAGCCGATCCTGAGACCGCCCGGACCGGTGACGACGGCATCCGAGACGCTCCGCCGGTTGGCCACGGGAACCTCGGCCTCGGCGTCCAGGCCGTACCGCCCGGCGGTCTCGACGATCCGCTCCTTGGTGGCCCTGTGCTGCGCGCTCTCCGCCGGCGTCGCCTTGTGCGTGATCGGCAGGTGCGAGGCAACGAGCGGTCGCCGTCCGCCCACGCGCCCTCGGCGGATGAACATCCAGGGCGACTTGCCACCCCACTCCGAGAGGCACTCTCGCTTTTCGTGATGTGCCAGGCATTCGAGCATCTGCGGGTCACGCCCGGAGACGCTGGCGGTGACCTCTTGGAGCAGATCGGGACAATCCGGCTGAACGAGGCCAAAAAGGGACAGATTTACCTCTATGCCATATCCGGCGTGCCATACCCCATTAGCCATTCCTCCACCATAGGAACGACCACTGACACCCAACAGGGCGCATAAGGGATCGATCCAACGCCACTATTCAGAAAGGGAGTTCGGCACGTCTCTCCGTCCCCCGGCGCAACACAGACGGCATTGTCGGAGGAATCCGAAAGCGCTGTACTCTCAACGGCGTGTCCCAGCCCCCAACGGCAGCTCGCACCAAACAGCCTTGCCCCCGCCCGGGTCGCGACGGGACCCCCAGGACGAAGCAATCGCGGCGATGACCGAGATGCCGCGACCGGCCTCGTCGGCTGGTCCGGCTTGCCGTCGACGCGGCAGATGATCGTCCCCATCCGTCACCTCGATGATCAGCCGACGGTCAGTGCGGCGCAGACGCAGCCCCACGGGTGGGGTGCCATGTTGGAGAGCATTCGCCATCAACTCACTCGCGGCCAGCACGCCGAGGTCGCACGTCTCAGCTGGGAGGCGCCAGGAGGCGAGCGTGTCCCGCGTAAATGTCCTGGCGCGCGGGGCCGCCTCAATGCCGCCGACGAGACCCAGCGCCGCACTGACGAAGAGCTCGGCGTCCGGGCCGGTGCGGATGGGATGCTGGAGAGCCATCACGGCGATGTCGTCTTCGAGATGTGCGTCGACATCCAGGGTGCGGAGGAGCGTGGTGCAGATGTCGGCAGGGGTGCCCTGGACGCCAGCGAGTGTGCGCTCCAGTACGGCCACGCTTTCGTCGATGTCCTGGCCTCGGCGTTCGACCAGGCCGTCGGTGTAGAGAACGGCGGTGGAGCCGGGTGGCAGGCCGACAGAGCCGGAGGCGTGCCGCCAGCCGCCTGTGCCGAGAGGAGGCCCGGTGGGGTCCTCGGCACGGCGGACGGTGCCGTCCTCGTCCCGCACAAGAATCGGCAGGTGGCCGGCGGACGCGTAGACGAGCTGTCCTTCGTTCGGGTCGTGGACGGCGTACACACAGGTGGCGATCTGGCTAGCGGCGATCTCGGCGGCGAGACCGTCGAGGAGCTGGAGCACCTCATGCGGAGGCAAATCCAGTCGGGCATAGGCTCGAACAGCAGCACGCAGCTGGCCCATGGCCGCAGCAGCGCGCACCCCGCGGCCCATAACGTCTCCGATGACAAAGGCTGTGCGGCCGGCCCCTAGGGAGACGACGTCATACCAGTCGCCACCAGCATCGGAGTCTCCAGGCTGGTAGGTGGCGGCAATGCGCAGGTCGTCAGGCTGTTCTAGCTCCTGCGGAAGCAGGGACTGCTGAAGACTAACGGCCGTCTTGTGTCGATCCTTCTCAGCGAGAGCGAGCCTCTCGCGCAGCACAGCAACGTCCTCGTCCGACCCGTAAGAGTTGTTCAGGGTTGTTCGGAACAACTCAGGGTTAGGGTCTCCTGCGGGCGATCTGGGATGGGGAAGCACGCTTCCCTCGATGACGCGTGCTTCGGAGGAATCGTGGCGCTCTGCGGTGACACCCAGGTCGTCTGCAGCGTCCCGCACAGCCTCCTGTTCACGGTCCAAAGCGTCGTCGGTTCGCGCCAGGATCTCGTCGATTTGGTCAAGAGCGCTGTCCTCACCTGATACTTCGTGAGCGATGGCGTCAGCGGGGATTGCGGGCAGGTCGCCAACATCGCTGGCCAGAGGCTTCCGGCCGATGTCCAGCAGATACGCCTCCAACATCTGCACCCGCCGGGCAGCAAGGTCGGCAATGCGCTGGGCTTCGTCACGCTGCCTTACTGCACGCTCAAGCTGGGCGCTCAGCCGCGCCTCCTGGCCCCGAGCGCGTTCAAGCTGTGGCCGCAGCGCGCGCATCGGATCCGGTGAGTGCACGCTGACCCCACTGAGCACGTCGATACGCCGCGACAACTCAGCAACCTTGGCTTGTGCCTGGCCGAGGACAAGGAAGAGCATCGAGGCGATCCGGAGCGCCTGTTGGCGTCCCTGCTCACTCGCCTCGTATGCCTGGCGCGCACGCACGAGGTCCTTGTAGACCTGAATCGTGCGTTCCTTCTCCTCAATGAGCTCGCGCGGCGACACGACCACCTGGCCGTCGATGCCGACCAGGATCGGAGCGTTCTGCGCCTTGTCCCAGAGGGCCCGCGCCTCGCGGACGCGGCCCAGCGCCTGCTGGGCTGGCTCGTCGGGGAAGCACACATCCGCGAGGGCCTCCACCACATCCCAGGTCAGGTTCTCCCCTGACAAATGAATGCGCAGGCGGCGGAGGTCTGCGACTCGCCCATCGGCGAAGTGTTCTGGGGTCAGAAGCCGTATCTCAACCGATCATGGAACGTGCAGGTCGAACAGGTTTCCCGCCGGGGTGATCTTCCCGGTGTATGCGCATGAAGGCAGGGCCTCCTGGTAGCTCGGGGGTGCGACCCCATTCCGAGCGGTTCCCGGAGGCCCTGTTGTCGTTGTTGTACGCGCCCGAGCCCGTTGACTTCAACTCGCCCGCCGTGTCGTGTGATTGCCTCGCGCACGTGTACGGCAACGCGGCCGACCGTCCCGAACGGGTGCGCCGGTATCCGTCGGACATGACGGACACGGAGTGGGCGGCCATCCGGCCGCTGCTGCCGGTGCCGGCCTGGCTCCAGGGGCGGGGCGGACAGCCCGAGGGCTACTGCCACCGGCAGATGTTGGACGCGATCCGCTATCTGGTCGCGGGCGGGATCTCGTGGCGGGCGATGCCCGCGGACTTCCCCGATTGGGGCCGGGTTTACGCCTTCTTCCGCCGCTGGCGCGAGCACGGGCTGATCGCCGAGTTCCACGACCGGCTGCGCGGACGGGTAAGGGAGCGCGAAGGCCGAGAGGCCGAGCCCACGGCCGGGATCATCGACGCGCAGTCGGTGCGGGCCGCCGCGACGGTGCCGGCCTCCTCACGCGGTTACGACGGCGGGAAGAAAGTGCCCGGGCGTAAGCGGCACATCGTGACCGACTGCCTCGGCTTGCTCCTGGTCGTCGCGGTCACCGCCGCGAACATCGGCGACCGCGACGCCGCCGTGGGCCTGTTGGCCCGGCTGCGCAGCCTGCACCGCGACATCACCCTCGTCTGGGCCGACGGCGGCTACACCGGCTCCATCGTCGACTGGTGCCGTCAGAAACTCGCCCTGACCTTGGAGATCGTCAAACGCACCGACGACATGCAGGGGTTCGTGGTGCTGCCCAGACGCTGGGTGGCAGAGCGCACGTTCGCGTGGCTGATGAACTCCCGCCGACTGGCGAGGGATTACGAAACACTGCCCGCTACCAGCGAGGCGATGATCCGGTGGTCGATGGTCACGCGGATGGGCCGGCGTCTGGCACGGCCACGGACCGTCGGCCGGCGCTGAACATGCCCGACGTCTCCTGCACCAGCCACCCGCGCTCCGCCAGGCGCCTGGCCTTCGAGCGCACCCCCTCGACCTTGGCCGGCGTCGTCTGAAGGCCCAGCCCCACCGCGATCTCCTTGGCCTTGAGCGGCCCCTGGCCCGCCGGGCACCGCTCCTCCACCACACCCAGAATCCGCTGGTAGTCCGAGGTCAGCACCGTCACCGGGAGCCCGTCTCGCCACGGCGGCACCGTCGAGCCCGGCACCGGTGCAGGCGAGGGCACTGTTGCCTGCTCGGCCTCGGTCCGGGGTTCGGTCACCGCAGTCGTCTCGGCCGCGGAGGCGGCCAACGCCTCGACCAGCTCCTCCCGCGCGATCACCCGCCGGTCCAGCTCGATCTCCGCGGCCTCCAATGCCTCAGCCAGCCGCGCGGCATCCTCCCGCAGGCCCTCCACCCGCAGGCCCTCCACCCGCACACGGGCAGCCGTCTCCCGCTCCTCCAGCATTCCCAGCACCGACGCCACCGCGCACCCCTCGGCCATCAAGCGGACACAAGACGCCGCATGCCTCCCTCACCCCAAGTGAGACCATGCCTGACCAGCAGAAATCAAGGGATCACATTCGGTTGAGATACGGCTTCTCAAGCGACTGTGCACGTCTCGAACGCTCAAACCAGCTTCATCGATCCACGATCGAATCATCTGCACCAGCACATTGGCTTCGGCGCTGGCTCCTTTGGGCGGCCCCCAGGGACGCCCTGGGCGCTTCTTCCTCTCCCCCACCGTCACTCCCCGTGTTGTTCCGCGATAACCCGCCATTGTCACCAGAACAACATCCAAGCGGTATCACCAGCCACCGCGCAGCTGGATCGTGTAGGCGCATCAACCGTGAATGCGCCTACACGAACCGAACTCGGAGACTTCCCGTGCACCTCACGCAAGCTGGCCTGAGGGGCCTCGCGTTTTCCGGACAGGCTTCTGACCGTTTATTTCACGCGGCGATTCGCAACTTCTCATACTCGGCGTGGACTTCGCGCGGAGGGCGGTAACCCGCCGCCGAGTGGAGGCGTTTGCGATTGTACCAGAATTCGATGTAGCGAGTGATGTCCTGCCGGGCGGCCTCGCGGGTCAGGTAAGTCACCCTTGATACGCGCTCGTTCTTCAGGGCACCGAAGAATGATTCGGCCATGGCGTTGTCGAAACAGATCCCGGTGCGGCCGGCAGATCTGCGGAGCCCGAACCGGTCCAGCGTCCTCCCGAACTCGGCTGACATGTAGTTACTTCCGCGATCCGAGTGAAATATCGCGTCGGCCGAGAGGTTCCTGTTCCGTGCCGCGTTACGGATCGCCCTGGATATCAGTGAGGTTTGGTAGTGGTCGTCCATGGCGTAACCGATGACTTCCTTCGTGCAGCAGTCGATGACCGTTGCGAGGTACAGCCAGCCTTCCCCGGTCGCGATATAGGTAATGTCACCGACGAGCTTCTCGCCGGGCGCATCCGCGGTGAAGTCGCGGCCGACGAGGTCCAGCACCTGGCCGGCCGCAGCCTGAGTGAGGTTGAACCTCTTCGGTCGTGGCAGGCAGGGCATCAGGCCCAGTTCGCGCATGAGGCGGCGGACCAGCTCCACGCCCGCGGCGACGTCCCAGCGGTGCAGCTGGGCCTGGATGCGCCTGTGCCCGTAGGTGCTGTCGGACATGTCGAAGGCTTTCTCGATGAGCAATTTCAGTTCTTCGCGCCGCTGGGCGGTCGCGGATTTTGGGCGGGATCGCCAGTCGTAGTAGCCGGATCTGGAGACGCCGAGTCGGCCGCACATGAACTCGACGCTGTATGCGTACTTCTCGGTGTCGAGCCGCATCTCGTCGATGAACTCGTACTTGCTTGCTACCGGGGATCCTTCGCGAAGTACGCTGCGGCTTTTTTCAGGAAGGTAACTTCCATCTCCAGCTCGCGGTTGCGTCGTTCGAGTTCCTTCAGGCGCGCTCGCTCGTTCACCGTCAGTTCCGCCTCGGGGGCCGGTTCCTGCTGCTTCTGGTACTTCTTCACCCAGCCGCGTAGCGTCTCCGAGTTCAGCTCAAGCTCCCGGGCGACTTCGGAGATCGTCTTGCTTGACCTCAACGCGATCTGGACGGCTTCCTCGCGGAACTCCGGCGAGTACTTACTGGGTGGCGCCACTTCTTCCTCGCTTCCTTGTTCAGGACAACCCTATTGGGTGCCTGTCCGGAAACTTCGTGGCCCCTCAGACTGCTCCTCGTCACCTTGCTGCTGATTACCCTTCTGGCGATGGGAGTAGGTGGCGCAGCAGTGACCCTCGCGCTCTGGGAGGGGCTCACGGTGCCCGCCGCTATCAGTCGAGGGGGCATCGCCTTCGCCGGGACCATGGCCCTCGGAGCATCCTTGGTCGGTCTCTTCCTGATGGTCACGTGAGGTGGGGGGAGCAGCCGACCGGTGTCGCCCGCTCCCCCGCGCTTGTGCCGACCTTCAAACCGGGGGACGTGTCACAAGGGTCTACCACTCGTCGGTGTCGCCATACTTCCCCGGGTTCCGAGCGCGGTCCACAGCCTGTGCACAAGCCTCGATAAGGGCCGTCTCCACGGCGGCCTTGTCTGTGCCTCGCACTTGGGCCTCGACCTCCTGGCCCGTGCCGGGGCGTCGGCTGGTGCGCCAGGCCGAGGCGCGGTCGGTGTAGCGATCGGACTCGAAGTCCCAGGCTGGCACCGACCACTCTTCGGGGAGTCCGGCCGCCGCGCGTTCCCCACCGGGGAGGAACAAGGCTCGGGCGTGGAAGACCACGGTCCGTTCCGGTACGCGGTCGCGGATGGCGCTCGCACCGTCGGGGCCCCGGTGTTCCCAGCGCCATCGGTCCCATTCCTCGACCTCGGCGGTGTGGTCGGGCCAGTCCTCGCTCCACCGTGCGACGACCTCGTCGGCGTGCTTTCGGTGCAGGAAGGGGACGCGCCGCTCGCCGAGGCGGGCGACGTGAACCACCAGTTCGGCGGGGACGGGGCTCTGGACAGCCTCCGACGCAGCGCTTCCCGCAGTCGGGTCCGCGCCCCATAGGAGGCCGCCGACCTTGGCGGCGGTGTCCTTGAGGACGCGGTTGGTCAGGTGCTGGTAGCGGCGGCGCATCCGGGCGGACTTGCCAGGCTCCCAGCCCATGATGGCGTCGACAACCGCGTCTGGGACGCCGAGGATGAGCAGAACGGTCGCCGCGGTGTGGCGGGCGTCGTGAAGGCGGGCATCGCGGACGTCGGCGGCCTTCAGCAGCTCCTTCCACTTGTGGTAATCCGTGTTCGGGTTCAGGGGCTCGCCGGTGGGCGACGTGAACACGTACCCCTTTTCCGTCCACAGGTCACGGGCCCGGGCTCGCTCGCGGGCCTGCTCCTCGCGGTGCTGGCGCAGGAGCTGGAGGAGTTCGTCGGGGACACCGATGGGCCGCTGGCCAGCGCGGGACTTGGCATTCTTCGTCTCGCGCCGGGTATTGATCTTCTGGGGGCAGAAGCCGGGCTTGCGTCCGCAACGGTCTCCGCAGCCGTGCTTGTAGCGGGGCCGCAGCCGACCACGGCGTACGCGGATGACTCCGAGCTCGAAGTCGACGTCGTCCCACTGCATGCCAAGAACCTCGCCCTGGCGCAGGCCGAGGGCCAGGGCGATGACCCAGCGGGCGGTGTTGGGGTGCTTGGCAGCCTCGGCAAGCAGGCGCTGGACCTCTTCGACGGAGTACGGCTCGACCTCTTCTTCCTCCAGGCGCGGGGCCTTGGCGATCGCGGCCGGGTTGACGGAAAGGTGGGCTCGGCGGACCGCCTCGTTGAGGGCGGTCTGCACGGTGCGGTGGACCTGGTGAGCGGTGCCGGCGGCACTGCCGGAGTCCTGCATCTTCTTGTAGAAGCGCTCCAAGTGCTCGGGGTCGAGCTTCTCCAGGCGGTGGGCACCGAGGCCGGGGATGAGGTGGTGGTTCACCGCGACGCGGTAGCCGTCGATAGTGTTCTCCGAGACGTGCGCGGCGGCGATGTTCTCCACCCAGTGCGTCAGCCAGCTGCCCAGCGTCCAGCTCTGGCCCGCCTTGGGGACCGCGCCCTTGTCGCGCTGCCGTTCCAGCTCGCGTACGAGCTTGGTGACCTCGGGGCGGGTCCTGCGGCTGACGTGGCGCCGGTCGGGCTTGCCGTTGTCCTTGGTCCCGACGGTGACGTAGCCGTGCCAACGGCCGTCCTTGCCCTGAAAGATGGACGAGGCTCCATTGGGCTGGCGGGACTTCGGTTCGGAGGCTCGCGTCACGCGGCGGCCCCGAAGTCGGTCGCCGACAGACGGCGGGCCAGGAAATCGTTCACCGCCTCTGCTGGGATGCGGCGCAAGCTGCCGATCTTGACGGAGGCAATCTCGCCGGAGGAGACGTACTCGTACAGCTTGGTGCGGCCGATGCCGATCCGGCGGGCGGCCTCGGCGACGGTGAGGGCGACCAGGGTTGTGTCGCCGGCGGTTCGCCGCTCGGCCATCAGGGTGCGCAGGGCGTCTTCGGGGACATCCAGGAGCTGGGCTATCTGGGATATGGGCAGGGCGGACTGCGACAAGGTGTCTCCTCCCCCGGCATTGCGGCGTCGCGGGAGCGGCAACTCCCGTCGGCCTGGCCGGTGGTGTCGTTCAGGGATGGATGGGTGATCGTCGGCAACGGGGGTCGCCGCGCTTAGGGGTTCTCGGCGTTCGTAGCGCCGTGGGCGGGGCAACGGCCGGCTACTCTTCGGCGGGCGGCTGCTCCTGGTTTCGCAGGTGTGCCCGGGACGGGTGCAGACTTCTCATCGCGGCTCGTTCTTCGAGCCGGAGGAGTTCGTCGACCTGTCCTCTCTGCTCGGGCCCCTTGTCCCCGTAGGCGTCGAGTTCCGTCTGGATCTCGTGCAGGCGCATCTGGTTCCGGTCGATCGCCGCTCGCAGTTGGCGGTACTCCAGCGTCATCTGGACGTACTGGTGGGCGAGCTGGCGGATCCGGGGCGTGGCCAGCTCTCCTGGCGGTCCGGTCAGGTCCTGCATGGTGATGTCGAAGACCTTGCAGAAGCCGAGCGCCTCGTCGAGGTTGACCCTGCGACGGGGTTTGCCGCTCTCGATGCGCCAGATCGCCGACTGGTTGATCGGATGGCCGACAGCGGCCATCTCCTCGGCGAGCTTCACCGTGCTCCAACCGCGGACCTCGCGCTCCAGCTTGATGCGTGCGGCGGCGTGATCCTCCGGCATCGGACGACCCGGGCCAGCGCGCTCCGCACCTTCCTCACCGCTCATTCGCACCTCCCTTCACACGGCAACCGGGTCCACTGGAGCGAGCGTCCACAACTAAACATCATTGCGGAGTGAAATGCAAGGCGTTGCGCTTCCGAAAATTTGGGCTATGGTCATAGTCCGCCGTACAGCGGTGGACGGACCCGCACACGCAAGCGGCCCCGGTGCTACGAACACCGGGGCCGAGGTAGAGGCTCCACCGCACAACCATCCATCCCTGAACGATCGAAACCGGCACCGGCCGGGGTTGCCGCCCCATAGTGGCCTGCCGGGTGAGGAGCTCTATGCCTCAGGGTACGACCCTGCCGCCCCAGATGCCATCCCGCTTCGACGAGGCCCCCGCGCCGATGGAGCCTCCCTTCAATGTGGACGCCGAGCGCGCGGTCCTCGGCGCCTGCATGCACAAAGCCGACGTCATCGACGCGGTCCGGCCGGTTCTGGGCGAGGGCGCGTTCTACCGGCCGGCGCACGAGACCATCTGGCGTGCGCTGCTTGCCCAGCACCGTGAGGACAAGCCGACCGACCCGATCGTCCTGACCGAGCTGCTCCAGCAGCAGGGGGACCTGGAGCGCGTCGGTGGCCGTCCGTACCTGCACCAGCTCGCCGACGTGCACTACGGCACCGGCGGCGCGGAGCACCACGCGGAGATCATCCGTGAGAAGGCCAACCTCCGCCGCCTGCTCGCCTCCGCGATACGTACCGTCCAGCGCGCCCAGCAGCCGGGCGCCGACCCCGAGGCGATACGCAGCGAGGTCGAAGCGGAGATGCGGGCCGAGCGCGAGCGCGCCCTCGCCTCAGGCCAGGGACGGCTGAACCGCTTCGCCACCGACGGGTGGTCCTTCGTCAAGGAGACCGGCGCGGACGCCGAGCCTTTGTGGGGCACCCGCGAGAAGACTGTCTGGGCGCCGGGTGAGAGCCTGATGATCGTGGGTGCACCCGGGGTCGGCAAGACCACCCTGGCCCACCAGGTGATCTTCGCCCGCCTCGGCCTGCAGGAGACCGTCCTGGAGATGCCGGTCGCCCCCAGCAGGCGGGTGCTCTATCTGGCCATGGACCGGCCCAAGCAGATCGCCAAGGCCATGGCCCGCCGCGTCTTCGACACCGACGAGGCGATCCTGCGTGAGCGGCTCGTCGTCTGGGAAGGGCCACTGCCCGCCACCCTCGACAAGGAGCCCGACCTCCTCGCCGACCTCGCCGCCGCCCACCAGGCCGACACCATCGTGATCGACAGCCTCAAGGACGCGGTGAGCACGATGGTCGACGACAGTCTCGCGGTCGCGTTCCACAACGCCCGCATGCGCGCCCTGCGAGGCGGTGTGGAGATCATGGAGCTGCACCACCAGCGCAAGGCCACCGCCGACGCCCCGCGCGGCCAGCGTCCCAGCCTGGACCAGGTCTATGGCTCCACCTGGATCACCGCCGGCGCGGGCAGCGTCCTCTTCGTCACCGGCCGGGCGGGCGACCCGGCGGTCACCTTGCACCACCTCAAGACCCCCACCGGTGAGGTCGGCCCGCTGGACGTCACCCACGACCACAAACGCGGCACCACCACGGTCGACCCGACCAAGGATCCCGCCGTCCTGCTGCGCAACGCCCCAGGTGGCATGACCGCCCGCGACCTGGCGACCGTCCTCATCGGTGGAGGCGACCCCGAACGCGCCGACGTCGAAAAGGCACGGCGCCACCTGGCTCGCCTCGTCGACAGCGGCCTGGCCACCAGGGCCGACGGCGTCGCCGGAGGAGCCGGAGGCGGGCAGCAGACCCGCTACTACGCCTCCTCCCGCCACCTCACCGCCGTCGGCTGAGCCCTTCAGCAGCCCCTGCGGAGCGTTCACGCGACCGTACACGCGGCCCTCACGCGAACACCCCGCCGTGAACCGTTCACAGCGCTCACGCTCACCGCGAAACCGCAGGTAGAGCGATCACGCGAGCGTCCACGCCGTACACGTGCCCAAGCGATCACGCGCGGGGCCCCCTTTAGAAGGGGGCCCGCGTGAACGCCCCCTCCGTGAACGCCGCTCACTCCCACCCCCGCAAGCCTCAC
Organism: Streptomyces ipomoeae 91-03; assembly: GCF_000317595.1. GTDB lineage: Bacteria > Actinomycetota > Actinomycetes > Streptomycetales > Streptomycetaceae > Streptomyces > Streptomyces ipomoeae. The sequence continues at coordinate 11,229 of NZ_AEJC01000235.1, forward strand.
TCTCGCCCCGGAGCCCACGCCCTTGCACTCCCCTGCCCCGAGCGCCCCGGCAGTCATACGCGGGCCGCGGCATCCGCGCCGGCATCGCCCTGCTCCCGCTCCCCCCGGCCGCCGAGCACGCGCACCCGCTGGAGGTCGTCGCGTGAACCGCAACGGACACATCACCCTCGTCATCGGCCTGGTGGCCGTCGTCCTCATGGCCTTCCGGGTCTCGTGGAACGCGCTGTCCGACGTGGCCCGCGCCATCGGCGCCGACCCCACCGCCGCCCTGCTCTACCCGATCGTCATCGACGGGCTGATGGCCCTCGCGCTGGTCGCCACCCTCGTGCTGACCGGTAACGACCGGAAGTTCGCGCTGCGGGTCCTGGCGACCTACACGATCGCCAGCCTCCTGCTGAACTACGTGCACGGCCTCATCCCGGCCCTGCACACCGCGTCGGTCCAGTGGGGCCGACTGGCCGACTGGGACCCCGCGAACTGGGCCCTCGTACTGCTGGCGACCTCGCTCCCGGTCGGGTCGATCTACTTCGGCTCGGACCTCGTGGCGAAGGTGCTGCACCACAACCCCGAGTCGGCCGACTCTGCCGAAGCAGCATCCGCCCAGTCGGAGAGTCGGCAAGCCGACGGGCAGGCCGCACGGTCGGGGTCTGACCAGGCCGAATTGACCCCCGAGCAGCCGACCGAGTCGGCCCCCGTGAAGGTCGCCGAGGCATCCGTGACGAGGCCGGCCGAGGCCGACGAGTCGGCCCTCGCCACCCGGCCGCCCCGGTCGGCCGCCGCAATGGAGTCGACCGGAGCCGCCCCGCGTCGGGCGACCGGTCGGGTCCGTACCACCGCCAAGTCGACCGCCGACCGCAGCCGCACCGACGCCGAAGTTCTCGACGAGGCCCGACTCCTGACCGCCGACTGGAGCGACGACCAGCTGACCGCCGAGCGTCTGCGCAGCGAACTGCGGATCGGCCAGAAACGCGCCCGATCCCTGCGCGACCAGCTGCAGGCCGAGCGCACCAGCCAGGCCGAACCCCCCGCGTACGACGACTTCGAGACCGAGCCTCTCGACGGACTGAACGAAGCCGCCTCCCAGCGGCAGAGGGAACTCGACACCGCCCCCGCCGGCACCGCCTGACCCCCGCAAACGCACCTTCGCCCCACCCTTCCGGCTCACGCGTGCCCCGTGCAGACAAGCGCGGGGGCACGAAGCCGCGCAAAGCGAAGCACCTGACACCAGCACCCCACGGAGAACCGTTCCATGCACGATCCGCACCGCGAACTCGCCACCCCCCAGCAGGAGATGACCACCGGCCTGAACAGCGCAGCAAGCAAGGGCGTTGGACCGTCCATCGGCCGGTCCAACGCGGACTCCTCCGCGCCGGGGGTCGCGGAGGAGCAGCTCCGGCGCGAGGGCGCGCCGGAGCAGGAGTCGAGGGCGGGCGAAGACGTCGCTGCCGAGCAGCAGACAGCTGTCGTACGCGCTGCCGACGAAGCCGCGCTCTATCGTGTCCTGCGCCGCCGTGAACGCTGTGACGACGGCCGTCGCGAGGCACGCGTCGATGCCCGTTACAGCGACGACGAGAAGGCCGCGATCGTGGCCAGGGCCAAGGCGATGGGCATCGCCGGCGCCCACCTGGTCGGCGCGGTCGTCATGGCCTTCGTCAACTGCGAGACGCGCCTGCCCGACCAGCGCACCGTCTACGACGACGCCATCGACGAGTTCGCCGCCCTGCGCACCGAGATCGCCCGGATCGGCACCAACGCCAACCAGATAGCGCGCCGTCTCAACTCTGGCGGTGATCCACACCCTGTGGACGCCGCCGTCCTGGACCGGGCCGAACGCCTCCTGGCCACCGCCCGCGACGCGGTGAAGGCCGTGGACGAGGCCGCTTCCCGGGCCGCAGAGCAGAAGGCGGCCCGGGCGTGATCGCGAACATCGTCAAACCGGGCAGCAACACCCGAGGCGTACTGAGGTACCTCTTCGGGCGGGGCAAAGCCACCGTGCACAGCGACCAGCACATCGTCGCCTCCTGGGACGGCTTCGTACCCGACCCCGGCCCCGAAGGCAGCCCCGGCCACCAGGAGCGGATGGACCAGCTCGTCAAGGCCCTCGACCTGCGCGTCAAGCAGGCCGGCGACCAGGCCCCGGCAGGGCACGTGTGGCACTGCTCGCTGCGCGCGGCGCCCGAGGACCGCATCCTCACCGACGCCGAATGGGAACACATCGCGCGCCGCATCGTGCACGCGACCGGCATCGCCCCTACCGGCGATCCGGACGGCTGCCGCTGGATCGCGGTGCGCCACGCGGACGACCACATCCACATCGTCGCCACCAAGATGCGCGGGGACCTGCGACCGCCCCGCAACTGGAACGACTACCACCGCGCCATGACCGAACTCACGGCGATCAAGGAAGACTTCGGCCTGACCCGCGTTCCCCGCGGACGCCAGGCCGACGCCTGCACCCCGGCCGCCAAGCGCCCCACCCGCGCCGAGCAGGAGAAGGCCAAGCGCACCGGCCGCAGCAAGGATGCGCGCGCGGAACTCCGCCACGTCGTCCGCACGGCGCTCGCCCGCGCCGAAGACCTTCAGGAGTTCTTCAACCTGCTCGCCGACGCCGGCCTCCAGGTCGAAACCCGCACGCTGCCCTCCGGCGACCTGCAGGGCTACAAGGTCGCCCTGCCCGGTGACACCAACGACAACGGCGAGCCCGTCTTCTACTCCGGCTCCAGCCTCGCCACCGACCTCTCCCTCCCCCAGATACAGCAGCGCCTCGCCGCCGCCGAAGCTCCCGCCATCGAACCCTCACCGGCCGGGCGCCGACCCAACCCGTGGTACCAGGCCGCCATGGCCACCGAACGCATCCGCCACCACATCGACCACAGCCCCGCCGACGTCGCGCAGGCCAACCTGGTCGCCTTCGGCGAGACCCTCTACGCCCTGCCCCTCTACGCCCCCGCCCATCTGAAGGCCGAACTCCACCGGGCCGCCGTTGCCTTCGAGCACGCCGCCCACACCCGTGCCCGCGTCGACCACCAGCACGCCCGCGCGCTGCGCGGCGCGATCAAGGCGATGCGCCACCACCCCGCCGACGGTAGCGGCCTGGCGATGCTCCTGGACGCGGCCATCCTCGTCATCACCGCCGTCCAGCGCCACAACTCGCTGCAGCACCACGACCGGCAGGTCGCCGCTGCCCGCCAAGCCCTGCTCCACCTCCGGGCCGCCTACGATCAGACAGCCCTCGACCCTCTGGCCACCGTGGCCGCCCGCAAGCCTCCGGCCAACACCGTCCGCCGGTACGTCCAGCACGTCCGCGACGCGGTTCCGGCCTACGCCGAGCAGATCCTCGCCGAACCCGCCTGGGAGGCCCTGGCCGCCACCCTCGCCGCCGCCGAGGCAGCCGGCCACGACCCGGCCGAACTCCTCCACCACGCAGCAGGGCGGCGCTCGCTGGACGACGCCACATCCCCGGCCAAGACCCTCACCTGGCGCATCCAACGCCTCGGCAACCGGCACGCGCCCAGCCCTCAAGCACGGGCCGCACAAGCCCGCAGCCCCCACATCCGTCACGTCCCGTCCACAGCACGAGCCACCGCCGCGACACCCCCCACATCCATGCCGCCCTCATCCCGCACGCACCGACCGCGGTGAGCACGAGCACCCACCAAGCAGCGGCCGAGCGCGTCGCACTTCCACCGCCGTCCTCCACCCAACAGCCCTGGCACGAAGCCCTTCCGCCCTCCTCAACCCGCCCCTTCGGCCAAGGATGCGGGCCATGCCCCGAGCACCGCCTGCCGACCCGCCCCTCGAATCACTCACCAGCACAAGCCGAACTCGCGACACCACACAAGGAACCGCCCATGCCCTCCTCTGTTCGCCCCGCCCTCGTCGTCCTCCTCACCGAAGTGGACAGCACTCGCCCCGATGACCCATCGCTCCTGTATCGCCGCAATGGGACCCCATTCACCACTGCCGAACACGACCTGATCTGCACCGCCACCCCGGCAGAGATAACCGCCGCGAACGCGCAGCGACGGCTTGAGAACGAGTGGGCGCGGGAAACCCACGCGATGCAGAAGGCCCTCGTCGACCTCTTCATGAAGTACGTCGACCAACTCCCGGACGGCTCATGCAGCAACATCTACGCCACCATGACCGCCAAGGACTACGCGCAATACGAGCGCCTGGTCAAGATCGTCGCCGCACGAACCGGCCTCGAGTACCGCGCCGAGCACGAAGACAACTGACTGGATGCACACCAACGGCGGCCCACCCAGTGGGCCGCCGTTGCGGCAGAACCGAAGCGGCTGCCGATTCACCCCGCAGACCTGACCACCGTGGCCTTGACGACCGCCTTGCGCACCTGGGCATCGACAAGGCCGGGACTACCGGAGACCACGACGAGCACCATCCCGGTGCGGACGGCCGTCTGCTTGACGCTGCTGCTGCGCCCGCCAGCGGCGAAGGTCAGCAACTGGCTCCACTGCTCGTCGCCCAGCCGACGGGCGACGAGCACCTTCTGAGTCGTGACCGTGACAGGCGTACTGCCGGCGAGGACCTGGTAGGTAGGGCAGGAGGTCATCGCCTCGAAGATCCTTCCCATGCTCCGGGAGATCTTGTCCTCGGTGTCGCTGTACAGCTCCTCGGACAGCTCGGAGTCGCTGCCGCCGGCGTAGGTGAAGGACGCCTTGGCCTTGCGGGGGGGAAGGCGAGACTTGCGCCGTTCACCGCGGCGTCGCCGAGCTTGGCCAGCGCCGGGCAGCCGATCACGGTCACGTCGTCGTGCGCTGCGGTGCGCTGTGGCATGCGGGTGTAGTCCTCGCCGAGGTCGCTCTCGTCCAGGAGCCGTTTGGCCAGTGCGGTCGAGGACAGGGGAGAAGGCGCCGGGGCACTCTGGCTGTCCGGGGGCACCGGGACGGTCGTGGACGACATCGGGCTGGGGGAGGTGGCGCTGCCATGGGTACAGCCCGCCAGGGCCAGGACGGCGAGGGCGCTGAGGCTGAGGACGGTCGTGGTGTGAACGCGCATAGGAAACCCCTTTGTGGCCTGCGAAATGGACGGTCTGACCAGGCCGGCCCTCCGGGCGCCGGCAGTACGAAGGGGCAGGGGTTTCTGGAGGTCAATGACCGAGGTCGCGCAGGCCCTCTTCGAGAGTGGGGTGGAACCGGTCGACGGGACCGGAATGGCGGTTGAACCAGACCGCATCGAGGCTGGGCTCCTTCGTCTCGTGGCCAGCCCGACAACGCAGCCATATCGAGTCGTCGCGCATGCAGAAGACGATCCAGTCCCGGTACACACCGCACCCGGGGCACGTACGGACCTCACCGTCGACGACGAGCGGCTGCAGCCAGCGCATCATCACCCCGGCCACCTCCTGGCGCGACGGCAGCCGCAACTCCGGCGGCAGGAAGTCGGGCACCGCCGCTTCCTCCGCGACAGGGTCCTGTGGGGTCGGCTCGGGGCAGTCGGTCCATGGCTGGGTGGCCTGCAGTCGCAGGAGCAGCTCGTAGCCCGCACGCTGGGCTTCACGGAATGCACGGTCCTCACGAGCCCGTCGAAAGAACAAAGCTCTCTCCTTCTCTGTCATCGGGCGAGTGCCGGGTCGCACCCCGTCTGACCTGCTACTACTCGTGAGATCAGCGACGAGCTGCACAACAGCGGCGCCTCTGGCACGGAGCGTCGTCAGCTGCAGCGGACGACAGTGAGACGCCCCTCCGCGATCTCGGGCACGGTGCGGCGGGGCACCGGGACTGGGGAGGCGATCGAGGACGCGAACGCGGCCACCAGCGCATGAGGGACGCTGGCGCTGAAGCTGGCACACCACAGATACGGCGCGCCGAGCGCGGGCTCCGCCCACGCCTGCCAGCCCACCAAATCGGGCCGCGGGTCGGCGTCCTCGATGAGCGGCGGCAGCATCTCCAGGGAGACGCAGGAGGAGAACCCGGGGTCCGTAGCGGTGGTGCGGGGCCGATCCACGTCACGGATCCAACCCCGGGCACTCAGCGCATCGAGGACCGTCTCTGGTCCCTCGAAGTCGGCATCGGGCGCCTCACGGGCGTCGATCGCCACGAGGAGGTCTGCGAGCGCCTCGTGGGAGACGCCTGTGGTGAAGTACGCGTTCCACTCCGGCATCACGGAGGCGGCATGGCCGCGGGCGCTCAGCTGCCAGGCAACGGGCAGACCGCCCAGCTCGAACGGATTGGCCGCGAGAATCCATTCGGCGCCACGGAGCCCGTCCGGGCTTACGTAGAGAAGGGTGTGTCGGGAGGTAGGCCACATGCGCCAGCCGAGGTCGGACAAGATGTCGTCGATCCGCTCGGCGAGCACACCGTCGTCACCGGCCAGATGACGCGGGGTGACCCAGTACACCGGGTCCGGCACGTTTGGTCTGGAGTGGTGCGGGAGCAGGGGCGCCTCCATGGGCTCGTGGGGTGGAACACTGGCCGTGCAGGATCACCGGTATCGCCTCGTTGACCAGGTCCTCCGGCAAGGTGTTGCAGGTTGACATGGCTACACAGCTGCGCACCAGCCATTCCTGAACCTTTCGTGTCTGCCTGTGACGAACTGGCAAATGCACGGGCAGACTTACCCAAAGAAGCGAGCCCCGCTCACGTAGCTCCGGTATTTGATCGCCGATGGCTTTCGTGGTGCGCCCCGTGGCTCAGACGCGGCCTTGACCAAGGTCTACGAGGACTGTTTCGTTAGGACATCTGATCGCCGGGCTTCCTCGGCGCGGCCGTCACGTCTGGCTGCCTCTGGTTTCCTCGCCGCCGAAGCCTCCGCCAGAACCACCCAGGCGGCCTTGGTTCCCCAGTCCGTGACCTGGAACCCCCACTGTCCCTGCGTCAGCTCGTTCACGATGTGCAGGCCCCATCCGCGCTCAGTGAGCAGCCCACTCACTGCCTCTGATGCGGTAGCTTCCGGCGAGGCCACGGCAGCCAGGTAGAGGCCCGTAGGAAGCAGAGGTTTCCCGTCGTGGATCTCGCAGATGTATCTCCCGGCAACAGAGCGAAGGTGCACCTCGTAGGGGCCGCACGCGTGTTCGTGCGCGTTTGCCACGAGTTCCGAGACCGCCAAGACTCCGTCACTGATGACGTCGTCGGAGAGGCCCAGTTCTTTGAGAACACGTCGCAGGATCGAGCGGGCTTCGCCCGGCGGGTTGATGGTGTGGTCGGTCCAGCGGTACACAAGGGCGGCAGACGGCGCACTGATCATCGGGCGGCGGACCTCCTGTGAGTGACGTCGGTGGCCTCCTCCCAGGGCTCCGGAATGGTCACGGCAGTGGGTACGACATCGAAAGGCGTACGAAACCTCAGAAAGCAATTGGCATCGGGGAGGTGTCCGGCTGAGGGGCCACGAAGTTTCCGGACAGGCACCCAATAGGGTTGTCCTGAACAAGGAAACGAGGAAGAAGTGGCGCCACCCAGTAAGTACTCGCCGGAGTTCCGCGAGGAAGCCGTCCAGATCGCGTTGAGGTCAAGCAAGACGATCTCCGAAGTCGCCCGGGAGCTTGAGCTGAACTCGGAGACGCTACGCGGCTGGGTGAAGAAGTACCAGAAGCAGCAGGAACCGGCCCCCGAGGCGGAACTGACGGTGAACGAGCGAGCGCGCCTGAAGGAACTCGAACGACGCAACCGCGAGCTGGAGATGGAAGTTACCTTCCTGAAAAAAGCCGCAGCGTACTTCGCGAAGGATCCCCGGTAGCAAGCAAGTACGAGTTCATCGACGAGATGCGGCTCGACACCGAGAAGTACGCATACAGCGTCGAGTTCATGTGCGGCCGACTCGGCGTCTCCAGATCCGGCTACTACGACTGGCGATCCCGCCCAAAATCCGCGACCGCCCAGCGGCGCGAAGAACTGAAATTGCTCATCGAGAAAGCCTTCGACATGTCCGACAGCACCTACGGGCACAGGCGCATCCAGGCCCAGCTGCACCGCTGGGACGTCGCCGCGGGCGTGGAGCTGGTCCGCCGCCTCATGCGCGAACTGGGCCTGATGCCCTGCCTGCCACGACCGAAGAGGTTCAACCTCACTCAGGCTGCGGCCGGCCAGGTGCTGGACCTCGTCGGCCGCGACTTCACCGCGGATGCGCCCGGCGAGAAGCTCGTCGGTGACATTACCTATATCGCGACCGGGGAAGGCTGGCTGTACCTCGCAACGGTCATCGACTGCTGCACGAAGGAAGTCATCGGTTACGCCATGGACGACCACTACCAAACCTCACTGATATCCAGGGCGATCCGTAACGCGGCACGGAACAGGAACCTCTCGGCCGACGCGATATTTCACTCGGATCGCGGAAGTAACTACATGTCAGCCGAGTTCGGGAGGACGCTGGACCGGTTCGGGCTCCGCAGATCTGCCGGCCGCACCGGGATCTGTTTCGACAACGCCATGGCCGAATCATTCTTCGGTGCCCTGAAGAACGAGCGCGTATCAAGGGTGACTTACCTGACCCGCGAGGCCGCCCGGCAGGACATCACTCGCTACATCGAATTCTGGTACAATCGCAAACGCCTCCACTCGGCGGCGGGTTACCGCCCTCCGCGCGAAGTCCACGCCGAGTATGAGAAGTTGCGAATCGCCGCGTGAAATAAACGGTCAGAAGCCTGTCCGGAAAACGCGAGGCCCCTCAGGCCCCTGGGAGAGTCGTGGCTCAAGCACCCGGCAACGAGACCGGTCGCGAGTCACTCGCTCAACGATGGCTGCCGATGCTCCTGATGCTCATGGGCGTTTATGAGCGCAGGGTGCGAGCGGGCTACAAGGCACTCCAGCGAGACCGCGACCCGCCGTCGGCCTGCGCTTCCGTCCGTCTGGTCACTGGGAGTATGGGCGGGTGAGTGCTGACGTGTTGGGACGCTGGGTGCCGGATAGCCCCGAGGATGTGGCTGCGGTCTTCGCAAAGGCGGACTTCCCGTGGTGGATCGCCGGTGGCTACGCGATCGAACTCGCGGTCGGCCGCGAGCTGCGCGCACACGGCGATCTCGACGTCCTCGTCCTCCGGCGTGACCAGGTCCTCGCACATGAACTGCTGGCCGACTGGGACCTTCACGTGGCGGATCCGCCCGGCCAGGGGGAGTTGCGACCGTGGCGTCCTGGAGAGGTCCTTCGGCCGCCGCTCCACGACATTTGGTGCCGCCGCACATCCAAGGCGCCCTGGTCGGTGCAGCTCATGCTGGACGAGGCCGAGGGAACCCAGTGGGTCTCGCGGCGCACCCCGGAGATCCGGCTCCCGATCGACCAGCTCGGGCGGACGAGCGAGGCCGGCATCCCATATCTCGCGCCCGAAGTGCAGCTCTTCTACAAGGCCAAGGCGACCCGGGACAAGGACGAGACCGACTTCGAAGCGGTACTGCCGCTGCTCGACGCTCCGGCACGGGCCTGGCTGACGGACGCGATCAAGGTGATCGCGCCCGGCCACCCCTGGATTCGCCGGCTCCTGCCGGTCAGCCAAACGTAAGCAGCGGAACGTCGTAGAGGTCGGGGTTCCGGGGCCGGGTCATGGTGGGCGACGTGACCTCCACGATCAGCAGCTCGCTGAGGAACTGGACCTTGGCGCTGAGGAGATGGCTCGTCCTGCCGTCGGCCGACTGGGCCTTCAGGCCGGCGGAGACGTGGATGTGCGGAAGTATCCCGCCGGTGGCCGGGTCGTGGGCGAGCGTGCCCGCGCCGAACGCCTCGACGTTGGTGACGTACGTCTTCGCCCAGACCGGTGCGTCCGGGTCGGCGAGCTTCTCGCAGGCACCCACAATCTCGGCCTCCGCGAAGGCTCCGATGAACGAGGGGATGTAGCCCTGCCGTACGCCGTTGTCCCGGCAGAAGGTGGACAGCGCCTCGAAGAAGTCCTCCCCGTGGTCGAAGGTAACGCCGAAGGTACGGCCGACGGTCAGCTCGTGAGCACGCATGTGCGGGTCTCCTGACGAGGTGGGATCAGCGGGCGGAGGCGGTGGTGAAGGTCTCGCGGAGCGTCGCTCCGTCGGCGCCCTGGGCGAGCAGGGCGTGCAGGAGGAGCCGCGCCTGGTACGGGCTGAGGTCTCCGGCGCCGATGAGTCCTCGTCCGAGAAGGTCCTTCTCGGAGCCGGGGAAGCCGTAAGTGTCGGACAGGACCGGGCCGTTCCCGATGCGGGAGGCAAGAACCACGGGGATGCGGGACGCGAGCTTGGTGAGTCCCTCGACGAGGCGCTCTGGGACGTGGCCGACGCCGAAGGCCGCGACCACGAGCCCGTCGCAGTTGCCGTCCCACAGGTCGAGCAGGGCTCCGTCGTCGCCGAGGGTGACGGTGTAGAGCCCGACGCGCGCCTCACGGTCGGGGGCGCCGACCAGCGGTCCACGGGATGGCAGGCCGCCCACCATCCGCACCCGGTTCTCCGCGATCCCCGCGATCGGGCCGCTTGCTGGTGAGGTGAAGGCGGCGGGGCTGGTGGTGTGCGATTTGCGGACGGTCCATGCCGAGTGGATCTCGTCGCCGAGTACGACGAGGCAGCCGGCGCCCCGCAGGCCGGGGTCGGCGGCGGTCAGGACGGCGGCGTGGATGTTGGCCGGGCCGTCGGCGCCGGGAAGGGTGGGGTTGCGCATCGCGCCAGTGACCACGATCGGCTGCTCGTGGCCGTGGTAGAGGTCGAGCAGGAAGGCCGTCTCCTCGATGGTGTCGGTGCCCTGGGTGATGACGACGCCGTCGGCGTCACCGGCCTCCAGCTCCGCCGTGATCGCGGCCGACAGTGCGGTGAGGTCATCGAAGGTCAGGGAGGCGCCGGGCAGACGCCGGAAGTCCCGCACCTTGAGGCCGATGCCGCTCGTGGCCAGAGCGGGTACCGCGGCGAGGAGTTCGTGGGCCGAGAGCGCGGGTACGACACCTCCGGTGGTGGGATCCGTGGTCATGGCGATCGTGCCGCCGAGGGAGAAGACCGCCACGTTCCTGACCGACTCCGTCATATCCCCTGCTCCCCTGTCCAGACGCCGCCGAGCACGGCCTCACGAGTGGTTCACGCAGGCTATCGGGTCGGCGCCGTCCGGGTACGCGGGGTGATCACTAGCTGCTCGGCCACGAACCGGCAGGCAACCTCCAGCCCTTCGAGGCCGAGCAGCCGACTGCGCGGCCGGGCGAGCCGCTCCGTGCCGACGGCCGACAACTGGGCGCACCGGCGACCGAGCCAGGAGGCGTCGAGGCCGAGGTACTGCGCCGTCGCTGTGAGGCGATGGCCGGCCTGCTCGGCCGCCGTGGTCGAGTGATGGCTGACGTGGTCCGTCACGTCCGCCAACGTCCGCAGGGCTCCCGGCCGCGCGGTGACCGCGAGGTGGGACGCTCCCTCGGTCCGTACCCAAGAGGCGATGACAGCCCGGCGCCCGGGAGAGAGGGCGAAACCGTCGGTGTGTGCGAAGCCTCCGTCGTCGGTCACCCAGGTACGGATGCCGAAGGACTCCATGAGCGCGATGGCGAGGAACAGCAGAACGCGCTCGTACGCCGGCGAGGAGGCGATCGCCGTCTCGGGGACGCAGAATCCCCGGCCGCTGGTGCCGCCCGGACGTCGGGGGGCCATTCGTTCGAGGTAGCGGTACTTGTGCCGGAAGAACAGCCATGTGGCGGCCTCTTCGCCACGCTGTTCCCTGGTCCAGAAGACGGGTGCGTCGCCCAGGTGGTCACGGTTGCCCAGGATGTACCGGGCTGCGGTCTCCGAGCCGATGAGCATCCGTGAGACTTCGGTCAGTCCCTGGTCGGCGGCGATCGGCGCACCTGGGGAAACGGTGAGCGACGCCAGCGAGGTGTGCAGGGGCTGGTCGTCGCCGAGCAGTGCCGCCTCGAACCCCGACACGGCCCACAGGATGCCGTAGGTCAGGTCGTCCAGTTCGTACGCGGCGGGGATGTCGACTGGTTCGGAGGCCGTGGCGCGTACGCCGCTCGGTCGGGCGTCGGTGACGAACTGCCGTACCGCCCCGTCCACCGTGCGGTTCGCGACGACGAGCGCGCGCATCGGCATGGTGCGCCAGGCATCCAGCTCCGGGCGGGAGTCGAGTCTCAAGTTGTCCCCGAGGAAGGACGCCGCAGGAAGCGTCAGCACGGGAAGCGCCGTCGTCGAGACGGACCGGCCGGCGGGTAAGAGAAGCTGGCCCGGTCCTTCGGGCAGCGCCGCGTATCCACGTGCTCCGGTGTCCGCCGTTGCCGGGCGGCCCGTGGCGTCCGGGGTGTGCGGATCGGCCGTGGGCAGGAGCCCGAGCAGTTCCTCCGGAACTCCCAGCGCATCGGTCCACTGGATGAACTGCCGTCGGTCGCGGATCTGTTTGAGCCCGCGTTCCAGTCTGCTGACCTCGGCCTGGTCGATGCTGACCATCCGCGCCACGCCGGCCTGGGACAAGCCCGTGTGCTTCCTGAACAGCTTGACAACGGTACCGAGTTCCCATGCGGCCACGGCTCGCCGGACCGTCGGATCACGCCAGAAGGCCGGATCGGCCCGTCGGGCGGCTGGCCCGTCCTGGCACGAGGCGCATCGGGTACCGGCGTTGAAGCGACTGAGAAGGACACCGCAGCGCGTGCACCGCCGCTGTCCTCTGTCGACCATGGTCGGCATTCTCCCTCGCTCTGCGACCACCGGGACACGTTCTGCTGGCAGGGCTCATAAACCCTCATAGGCGTCGGCCTTCGTGGCGGCCATCGTGGTGGAGCACCACCGACCGGAGCCGCGTGCCGCGACTCCCCGGACGTGAGGATCCGACCTGTGACCTCCTTGACCCTGCCGCCCCGGCCTCCCGATTCGCCGCCGCTGGCCCATGCCTGGCAGACGCTGGCGGACGGGCTGCTGACCCAGCGGCTGCATCTTCATCTCGACGAATGGCGGGCTGCCGTCGCCGAGGAGAAAGCGCTGCCGGACGTGCCGGGCGCCGATGTCTCCGTGCTGGCCCAGTGCCCCTCTCCGCTGCCGACAGGCGACGAGTCCGCGAGGGCGCTGTTGGAGGACGTCGGCCTCGGCTTCTGGTGGGAGCTGCCCCAGCGGCACGGAGCGGAGTCGCGGAACCAGCGCGGGGCATTTCACCGCGCCGCCGACACCGCTGCCCAGAACATCCTCGCGGAGCAGTCCGGAGCTGCCTGGTCCGACGCAGTGACCGCCGCCAGCGCCGCTGCCGCGTGGTGGGTGGGCTTCTTCGCGGTCATCCGCCACCGCGGGGTACACCACATCACGCTGGAACCGCACCCGGGCCCGCTGCATGAGCAGGCCCTGGGCACCGCGGTGAGCGTGGTGGCCAACGCCATGGCCACGCGGGTGCTGGAGGCGGCGCTGCGCGACTCCGACGACGACCCGGCCCTCCGCGCCGCGTACTGCCGCGCCATTGAGGCCGGCGTCTGCGTCGAGCCCGAGCTGCCCCGTCTCATCGACGAGTTGGCGGAGCTACGGCTGGTGGACCTGGTGTCCACCACGGCCCGCTGGCGGGGTCGCTTCACCAAGTACGCCGGCGGCACGGGGGCAGGGCAGGTCGAATGAACCACCGCTATCCGTTCATCGTCGTCGAGGGGCTCGACGGCACTGGCAAGACGACGCTGCGCAAGGGCCTGTTCCGGCTCTGGGAGGGGCTCTACGGCGTCACCCCGCTGTGCGTGCTCACCACCAACTTTCTCGCCGCCGACCAGGCCGGTGCCATCGTCAGCGGCAAGTACCAGCCGAACGCAGGGAACCGTGACGCCTACCTGTCCGCGATCGCGGCGGACAAGCGGGCCACGCTGGATCGCCTCGTGCTCCCCCAGCGACCGGCCCGGCCCGTGATCGCGGACCGCTGGCTTCTCAGCGAGCTGGCCTTCTTCGCCGTGAAGCACGGCATGAGGGCGTCGGAGACGTACGAGACGCTGGCCGCGCAGCTCACCGTGGCCCCCGATCTCACGCTCGTCCTGGACCTGGAGACCGACGCCTCCATGAGCCGGGCGCAGGCCCGACAGGGTGACGCCGTCCGGGCCGACTGGGACGTGCACGACGTCCAGAGCCGGGTTCGCGAGACCTATGAGGCCGTGGTCACGAAGCCCGACCAGTTCCCGCTCCTCGGCGACGTGGTCCGCCTGGATGCCCGCCGCCCCCGGTCCGAGGTGCTGCTTGCCGCCTGGGACGTACTGCGCGAACGGCAGCTGGTGCCGTCGCTCGCCGCCCACGCGGAAGGAGGAGAGACCCATGGCTGACGGCACGAACGCGACGCGTCTGCGCCAGGCTCTCGACGACAGCGAGCGGAAGCACCCGCTCCTTGCGATCGGTGCGGTGAACGCGCTCGCCGCGCACGTCGCGGTGGAGGCGGGCTTCGACGCCCTGTGGGTGAGCGGTCTGGAGGTGTCGGCGGCGTCCGGGCTGCCGGACGCCAACGTCCTGGGCCCCCGGGACCTGTCCGACGTGGTCACCTCGCTAGGCCGTGTCACCGAACTACCCATCATCGTGGACATCGACAACGCGGGCGGCTCGGGGCGCACGGCAGAGCGGTTCGCGTACGACCTGATGCGCGCCGGAGCCGCTGCGGTGTGTATCGAGGACAGCGCGTACCCGAAGTGCAACAGCTTCGCTGCCCACCGGGCGCAGACCCTCGCCGACCGGGACCTTCTGTGCGAGCAGGTGGGGCGTATACGGAAGGTCGCCGGTGACGGCCTCGTGGTCGTGGCCCGCACCGAGGCCCTGATCGCCGGCGAGGACGTGGCCACGGCGATGGCCCGCGCCGAGGCATACGCCGAGGCCGGAGCGGATGCAGTGCTCATCCATTCCAAGGACGCGACCGGTGATCAGGCGCTGACCATCGGACGTGCGTGGAGCCACGACGTGCCGCTGGTCAGCGTGCCCACGGCGTTCCCCGACCTGAGCGCTGCCGAACTCGGCGAGGCCGGCTTCCGCCTCTGCATCTACGCGAACCAGCTCAGCCGTGCCGCCATCGCGGGTATGCGCACCGCCGCTCGTCAGTTCCAGCGCGGAGGGAGCTTCCGCTCCACCGTCGCGGGCTCTTTGGCGGAGGTCGGCGACCTGATGCGCGTCGGCGAACCGGAGGCGCTGTCGTGCCTCTGACGCCCGAGCTGCCTCGGATCAGTGTGTCCGTGAAGGCGGCGATCGTGCGCGACGGCACCGTCCTGCTGCTGTCGTATGACGACGAAGCCGGATTCCACTACAACCTCCCGGGTGGCAAGGCTCAGGTCGGCGAAGACCTGCGTCAGGCCGTGAACCGCAAGGTCGCACAGGAGACCGGCCTCCAGGTCGTGGCCAGGCGTCTGCTGTGCGTCGTCGAGTACGTCCCCGAGTCGTGGCAGGGCGAGTTCGGAGACGTACAGAAGGTTCAGTTCAACTTCCTCGCCGAGCAGGTGGACGACGCCGCGCCGCGCATGCCGGAACCTCCGGACCCGATCCAGGTGGGCTTCGAGTGGGTTCCGCTGGAACGTCTGAGCGACGTGTACCTGCTGCCCCGGATCAACCGCCCGCTATCGGCGGCGTTGAACGGGGAGCTCGCCGACCCCTTCGTGGACAGGTGGTGACCTTCATGGATCCGACGTTGAAAGATCTGCGGGAGTGGCTGCTGCGGGAGCACTCCGGGACGGTCTGTGCCGACCGACTGAGCGTGATCGCCGGCGAGCTCGCCGACCTGAGCGCCCACGGTCTACCGGGCGCCGTGGTGGAACTCGGCTGCTACAGGGGTGCGATGGCCCTCTGGATGCGTAGCGTGCTCGACTCGCTGGGCGACCTCGACCGCGCGATCCACGTCTTCGACTCCTTCCAGGGCATGCCCGCGCCCGGCGCCGAAGACTCGGACCATCTGGCGGCGGGCGAGCTCCGGTCGTCCCCGGACGACGTGCGCGCCACGCACGCGGCCTGGGGCAGGCCGGCGCCGGTCATCCATCCGGGATGGTTCGACGAGACCCTTCCCAAGGAGCTGCCCGACGAGATCGCGTTCGTCTACCTGGACGGCGACTTCTACGACTCGACCCTCACTGGACTCACGCACTGCGTCACCCGTCTGGTACCGACGGGTGTGTTGCTCGTCGACGACTACGCGGACACTGCGGTCAATCCGCGGGCCTGGGACGGGCTCCCCGGGGTGAAGCGCGCCTGCGACGCGTACTTCGGCGCGCCGTCGCCCGTGACCGTCGTCGTCGGCGAGGGTGATCTCGCCTTCGGCAGGTACGAGAAGCCGGAGTCTCTCGGATGAGCGCAGTCCTCGTGGTGCGCGGTGCGGCTGACTCGGGGGCGATCTGCCGCGCGCTGCCCGGCGTTCTTGTGCACGACTTACTGGACCTGAACTCGCCTCTGCCCGCCGACACGGCCGTGATCGTCCTGCGTTCAGGCGTCCGACTCGGCGAGCGGGAGCTCGACGCGCTCCCTCGTCTGCGGCACGTCGTACGGACCGGCTCCGGCATCGACCACATCGACGTGAGCGCCCTCCGGAAGCGTGGCATCACTCTGCACCGAAACGCCGAGGCCGGCGCGGGCGCCGTGGGCGAGTGGGTCCTCGCCGCTGCCCTCGCACTGGCCCGGCGGATCCCCTTGGGGCAGCACACGCTGCTGCTCGGCCAGCACGAGAAGCAGGCATGCATGGGCGCGTCACTCGGCACCCTGGCCACAGGGATCTGGGGCGCGGGCCCGGTGGGGCTGGCCGCCGACTGGGCCCTCGCCCCCTACGTGGGCCGCACGGCCTTCGCTGCGTGGCCGTCGAACCCTCCCGGTCTGCGTGAGCTGTCGCAGACAGCGCTCATGGAGCAGTCGCAACTACACGTGATCGCTCTGCCGCTGCGCCCCACGACCGAAAATCTCATCGGCGAGGACTTCCTCGCACGCGTCACGCCGCAGCGGCCTCTGCTGATCTGCGCCGGGCGGCTGGAGACCCTCGACATCGCCGCCTGCCTGCGGGCACTGGCGGACGGGAGACTCTCGGGTCTCGCCCTCGACCCGGTCGAGCGGGAGCACCTGCCGCTCCTCACCGGCTCCACGACGCCGCTCAACCTCTTGCTCTCACCCCACATCGGCGCACAGCGCTCCGACGTGCGGGGCGCGCTCGACCGATGGGCCGTCGAGCTCCTCAAGGAGATCACGGCCGACGACAAGGTCCTGATCGAAGGAGGGCACCGGTGAACCCATCGGCACGACGACGCCGGGAGATCGCCGACAAAGTCGCCCAGGCGTTGCTCGCATCCGGTGAGGCCCGCGAGGTCTGGCTGGAGGGAGCCCTCGCCTGCGGCTTCGCCCACGCGGCGAGCGACATCGACCTGCGCGGCATCGTGTACGGCCCCCTTCCGGCGTGGGAGTCACGCATCGTCGACGGCGTCCGTGTCGACCTCCAGGCGACGGCGCCTCAACGAGCCGAGGAACTCCGTCACCTGCTCCGCTCCTTCGACGTCCGCCGCGACGACCTCGGATCGTTCCGCCGGGTACGCGCCTCGATGCACGACCTCATGTGTCTGCGCACCGCTCTCTCGTACGGCTCCGGACGCTGGGATCCGGTGCTCGACCCCGGAGAGCGCCAGGGCTACCAACGCTGGGCAGTCGCCGACCAGGCCGAGGTCGCGGCGAGCCTCGCAGAAGACCTGACCGGCCTCGTCGAGGACGACCTGGCCGAATCGGCCGGCGTCGTGTGCCGGAAGCTGGAGACCTGTCTCACCGCGCTCGGCTGCGCGGCGGCCGGCCACCCAGTCCTGGGCGACAAGTGGCTACCGCTGCTTGCCAGCGCTCCGTTCCATCCGCCGATCGCCCCGCCCCGCACGGAAACGTGGGAGTGGTTCCGTCCGGTTCAGCGACGCGTGACCAGAGCGCTCCTGGGCTGCTGGCCCGTCAACGACCCGCTGCGGACGCCCCCCAGCCTGGGTGCCCCTGACGCCGGCTGGCTGCCCCAGCGGTACGCCGACGGATGGTTCCTTCGCCGCGGTGACGTCCACATCTCTATCACCGGCGGACAGCTTCTCGGGTGGCTGTCCACGGTCTCCACCGGTGGCGCGTAGACCGCGCCTCTCCTCCTCGGGAGGTCTCTGATGCCCGTCACCCGCACCGCCTCCACCGACCTGGAGAGTCTCTACGCCCCAATGCCGAGCACCGGGCCGGACACGGCCGTCTCCGTCATCCTCAAGCTGCGGGGAGAAACCTGCGACATCGACTGCTTGTACTGCTTCGAGAAGCGCAAGGAGTCACCGGGCGGCGCCCGTATCAGCACGGAACAGGTCCACAGCCTCGGTTCGATCTTCTCCGGGCGTCCACTCAGCGTCGAACTCCACGGCGGGGAGCCCCTGACAGCAGGCCGGGAACGGATCGCGGAGATCCTGGACGCGCTCGCCGCACAGCCGAACGTCATCCGCGTGAGCCTCCAGACCAACGGTCTCCAGCTTGACGACGCCTGGCTGGACCTGTTCGAGCGGCACTGTCCGGAGCTGGAGATCGGCATCTCCCTCGACGGGGACGCGCTGGGGAACTCGTGGCGCGTGGGTTACGACGGCCGCCCCACGTACCCGCGAGTGGTCGAAGCCCTGGAGCTCCTCGGCCGTCGGGAACGCCGCGTCGGCGTCATCTGCGCCGTCACCCCGTACGTCCTCGGCCGGGCCTCCGAGGTCATGAAGCACCTTGCCTCCTTTCCCGCCGTGACGACGGTCAGCCTGGTGCCGTGCTTCGACGCGGCGGTCACCCGCTCGACCACGGTGGTCGGATCTCGTGCGCCGACCAGTCGAGCACTCCAGCGACGGGCCGTCGGACCCACCGGCCCGGCCTGGGCCGTCACGCCTCGTCAGTACGCCGACTTCGTGTTGGAGGCCGCCCACCACTGGGTCGCCGACGGCGTGTGCCGCCGCGTCAAGCTGGAGCCCGTCGTCTCCGTCATCCGCCGTCTGAAGGGTCTGGGGACCCGTTCCTGTCACTTCTCCGACTTGAAGTGCGACCACATCCTCACCCTCTATCCCGATGACCGCCTGGGAAGCTGTGACGAGCTGCCCTGGCCGCAGGCCGGCCTCGCCTCCCTCGGCGACGTCCACACCGAGGCAGACGTGGCCAGCGCCCAGGGCGGCTCTCCCTTGCTTCAGCAGGCACGCTCCCTGGTCACGAGGTGCACGACCTGCGACTACCGCGACACCTGCGGCGCAGGCTGCCCGGCGGTCCGCCTCCGTTTCGCCGCTGCGGGCGACGAAGACGCGTACTGCGACCACCGCATGCGCCTGATCGACGGCGTCGCCGCCCTCCTCGCCCAGCCAGACCTCCCGCCCGGTGCCTCATGTTCCCGGTTGCGCTGGCGTCCCGTCCGCCCCAACAACATGCACCACGTCTCCGCCTTCCTGGCCCGCTGGGACGACCCCGCTGTTCCCCGCTCGCCCGCGCGTCTCCAGGTCAGCGCCAACGGGAACATCAACACGGTCGGCCTCCCTGGCGTGCACGAGGCAGACGATCTCGACCCTCACCATCCCCAGTGGTACGAGGGCATCGAACCCGGCATCCGCCCGGTCGTCGACGTGCTCACCTCAGGCTGGAACGCCGTCACTTACGACAGCTGCCAGGGCCACGCCTACGCCGACCTTCCCGGAGCCGAGCCCCGGTTCCTCTCGGTCGGCATCCTGCCGCGCGACCGCGCCGAGTACGCGCGTACAGCGGTGCGCCTGTGCCGTGCCGCCAGCCGAGCCGCGTCCTCCCTGCCGGGCGCGTGTTCGCTGGTCCTCGGTCGCAGCGAACTCGCCTGCCGCACCACCGGCCGGGTGTATCCGGCGCTCGACCTCCATCTCGTACCCGCTGCCGGCACCACGGCGGCCGAGTACTTCGAGGACCTCGCCCAAGCGGTGCACGTACTCACGGAGGCCCTGACCGAAGCCGTCTCTGCCCCGCCCTCCATCCCCTGCGCATGCGGAGGCGATCAGTGATCCACATAGCCGAGACTCTGTCCACCCGTACCGTGGAGGGCTTCCTCAAGCCGGACGAGATCGAGCGACTCAACCTCGTCATGGACGACACGCTCAGCTCCATCGGGCGCGACCGGTACGGCACGGCCCGCCGTACCACCATCCATGAGATCCCCGGTCACTCACCCGCCGAGGCGCAGGACGTCTACGAGCCAGCGGGTCGGATCGAGGTCACCGAGATCCCGTACGAGGCGACCACCCTCCTCGACCAGGCCCTGAAGCTCCACATGGCCGCGATCGCGCGCACGCTACCGTCGATCACCGGCCACCGGCCGTGGATCTACCTCGAATACGGCCCCGGCCAGTACATCACCCCGCATGCCGATGGCATCGCCCCCGATCCCCTCACCCGTCCCCGCCAGATCGCCGCGGCGACGGTCACGCTCACAGACATCCACGACACCGGCGGCGCGTTCTACGTGGAGACCACAGGCAGCGACGCCCTCTGGACCGCCGACGAGGCGCCGATCGGATCGGGTTACGCCCAGGGAATGCGCTTCGCACACGACGGGACGGACATGTCCTCCCCCTGGTTCCGCACCATGCCCCGCACACGATGGAGCGTCGCACCCGCTCCCGGCACGCTCATGGTCTTCGGCAGTCAGCTCGTCCACGGCACCGAACCTGTCCGCGCCGGCCGCGTTCGCAAGTTCCTCACGCTCTTCGTCTCCGAGTAGGAGGCTTCCCCGCCATGACCGGCCCCCGCGGCCCGCCCCGCAGCCACTTCCCCAACCCACGGCCCCGACCAGAGGAGAGAGCGAGCAGTGGCAGAAGACAAGACGTTCGACGAGTTCCTGGAGGCACTCGCGTCCCTGCGCGACAGCGACCCGGTGCGCACCACCGCGCACACCTCCAACGCGGCCACCGAGACCTGGCTGGCCACCACGGTGCAGCACGACGCCGCTGAGCCCACCACCGAGTCCTGACCCGCCACGGGGCCGGGCCCGTCCCGGTCCGGCCCCGTACCACCACCGGAGCCCCAGATGAGCGCGCTCTCCCCGGAAGCCCTGGTCGCCCTCGGCGGCATCGCTGACCATCAGCGCGTACGGACCAGCCGTATCACCTCCGTACTCGCCAACCGTCTCGGCTCGTCCGCCCTCGACTACGCCGTGGCCCACCATCTGCTCGAAGGCGCCGAACACGCGGCGCGCGCCCGGGACACGGACCGTCTCGACTGGTACCGCCGTACGACGGTGGGAGACCTGACCCATCTGTCGGCCGGCCCGCACATCGTGCTCAACCCGCGCAGCGCGGAGATGCTCCGCTCGGAGATCTCCGAAACCGCGTACTACCTCGTCGGCCCCGACAGCAGCCCTGCCTCACCCAAGGCCCATGGCCTCGTTCGTGCCGCCACCGCCTCCGCGACCGAGCACGGCTTCGGGAACCTGCTCACCCAGCACGCCCCCCGTCATCTGCCTGCTCAACCGTCGTCGACTCGACGAGACCCTCCACAGCTGGGCCCTCACCCGCCTCCCGGGCACCGTCTTCACCGACTACACCGCCCACCCCGAGGTCCTGGCCCGCGACCTGATCCACGAGGCCGCCCACAACTGGCTCAACGACGCCCTCGCAGCACACGACGTGCGCCTCCCCACGGACGTCACCTTCTTCTCGCCCTGGCGAGGCACTGACCGTCCCGTATTCGGATTCCTCCATGCGTGCTGGGCGTTCGCCCTCACCGTGCTCTACACACGAGAGGCTCGGCGCAGCGCCACCTTGACCGTCGCCCCCTTTCTCGACGCCCACCTCCGCCAACAAGAGGTTCATTTCGCTGCCGCCACCAAGCAACTGGAACAGGCCCTCTCGTACGTGACCGCACACGAGATTCGTGAACGGATCGGTCGCGCAGTCGGCAAGGTCGTGGGTCCGGCGGGATCAGAAGGATCACCATTCTGCTTGTAGGCGTTCGGCAGGAGGCAATCCCCCTCGGTTCGTCCGCGGCTAGTGGCTCAGTTCGGATAGTCGGCCCTGCAGATGGCTCCGTACGACCGCTTAGCCTCGATCGTTCATGAGGGTCAGCGCTCTTCCACGCCCAGTACCGGCATCAGGCGGAGGTGGGTGGCCGCAGGGAAACCGATCGTGGAAGGCGCCTTGCTGCTGGCACCCTGGCGCCATGCTGTTCAAGCTCACCGGGTCAAGCTGCTCGGGCAAGACGACCCTCGCCTTCGCGGCGGCCGGTCAGCTCGGGAAGTTGGCCGTGCACGACACCGATGAGCTCGGTGTGCCGGAGGACGCCGACCTGCGCTGGCGCCATCGCATGACCGAGATGTGGGTGCGACGCGCGTTGGACTACCAGGACCGCGGCGTCGACCTTCTGCTCAGCGGGCAGTCCCCCTTGGGCGAATTGCTGGCCGCGCCCTCCGCCCCGCTTCTGGACGGCATCGCCGTGTGCCTGGTCGATGTCGCTGACCCGGTCCGACGCGCTCGCCTCGCCGAGCGTGACCCCGGACGATGGGACCCCGAGGCGATCGACGCCTACATCGGCTGGGCCGCATGGCACCGCAAGCACGCCCACGACCCGTCCCACCGGCCCGACGTCATCATCGACAACAGCTGGCCCGAGATGGTCTGGGACCGCTGGACCGGCTGGAATACCGGCGATCCCCGATGGCGCACACAGGTGCTCGACACCACGGACCGGCCAATCACCGAATCTGTGGACCAGGTCGAGCAGTGGATCAACGAGCAGCGCCACGCCCACCAAGCCGGCCAGCACCCCCTGAGCCACGGTTGGGGCCTCGTGATCCGCCCGAACGGTTCAGTCCAGTGAACCTGTACGCCCATGAGACCGGAGTTCCCGCCCCCATTCCGTTGACGAGGCGTCACCTTCAACAGCATTAGTCGCACAGTCGGATGGGATTCCGTCTACGTTCGCACCTCTCCCGCCCAGGCGAAGTTACCTCGCGTGAGACAGCCCTTGATCGAAAGGCAGAGGTACGCAGTGAAGTTCCAGTCAAAGCTGTCACCGGAGAAGCGCGCGGAACTGGCGGATCTCGTTATCGCCGGGACCAAGACCGTGCTGGAGCTGAGCGTCGAATACGAGGTCCCGCGCAGGACCGTGAACGGTTGGGTGCACAAGCGTAAGCAACAGCTCGGTATCCCCGGATCCACCCATGGAGGAGACCGCACCCTCCCGCCTGCAGCCCTACGCCGCGTCGCTAAGGAGAAAGAGGGGCGGGTCGCGGCGGAAAGGCGCGCGGAATCCTATCGAAGCGAGCTGGAGGACACCAAGACACAACTCGAGCGGCTGGTAGAGACACTCAACGGGATGCAGATCACCTTGGAGTACTACATGGGACAGAGGCCGCTCGCCGGTGAGCTGCCCCGAGTTTCGTAGAGTCCGGCGGTCTTGTTTCAGGCGGACTGCAAGGTGGCTTGCTGTTGTCGCCACCAGTCGCGTTCGTACTCGGCGGGCGGTACGTAGTCGAGTGCGGAGTGCAGGCGTTCCTCGTTGTACCAGGTGACCCACTGGAAGATCGCCCGCTCGACCTGGTCGAAGTCCCGCCATGGGCCTTGCATCTCGATCAGCTCGGCCTTGAAGGTGCCGTTGAGCGCCTCGGCCATCGCGTTGTCGTAGCTGTCCGCGACGGAGCCGACCGAGGCGGCTGCGCCGATCTCGGCGAGCCGGTCGGTGTACCGGATGGATACGTATTGCGAGCCGCGGTCGCTGTGATGGATCAGGCCGGAGTCTTTCTTGATCCGGCGTCTCCACAGCGCCATCTCCAGTGCATCCAGCGGGAGTTCGGTTCGCATGTGGTTCGCGACCTGCCAGCCGACGATCGTCCGGGAGAAGACGTCCAGGACGAACGCCACGTACACCCAGCCCGTCCAGGTGCGGACATAGGTCATGTCGGCCACCCAGAGCTGGTCGGGCCGGCTCGCGGTGAAATTGCGGTCGACCAGGTCCGGCGGCCTGGGCGCCGACGGCTCCGGCACGGTGGTGCGGCGCCGCTGGCCGCGGATGACGCCCTCCAGGCCCAGCTCGGCCATCAGCCGCTCCACGGTGCAGCGAGCCACGTGCACACCCTTGCGCCGCAGCGCGCGGGTGATCCTGCGGACGCCATAAGTGCCGCCGGACTCGACATGGACCTGTTCGATCAGCGGCATGAGCTGCTCGTCACGCAGCCGGCGGGCGGACTTCGGCCGCTTCTTGCGCGCGTAGTATGCCGACTCGGAAAGCCCCAGCACCCGGCACGCGAACCCGACCCCGAGGCCCTTGTCCCTGAGGTGCTCGATCACCTGGTCGGCCTCGTCCGGGGACGGTCGAGTTCCGCCGCGAAAAACGCGCTCGCGGCCTTCAGAATCTCGTTCGCCCGCCGCAACTCCGCGTTCTCCCGGCGGAGCTGCCTCAGCTCTTCCCGCTCGGCGGTGGTCAGCCGGTCGTCGCGTTCACCGGTGTCCGCCTCGGCTTGGCGGACCCAGCCGCGCAGAGCCTCCTTGTGGATGCCCAAGTCCTTCGCGACATGCGCGATCGGTCGGCCGGTGGTGCGGACCTCGCGGACGGCCCGCTCGCGGAGCTCGTCCGGATATTTGCGTGGTGCTGGCACTGCTCGTGGTTCTCCTTCGGGCCAGGATCATAAGCCTGGCTTCAGGAACTCCACGAAACCGGGGTCAGCTCACTAATTTGCAGGAAGCCCGGCCCCGGATCGCAGAGGACCTGGGCATCAGCGCAGGGGAACTGGCTGGTCTGCACCGGCGGTTCGAGGTTGTCCCAGGTGCTCAGGCCCAGGTGGACTGGGGCGATGAGGGCAAGATCCTCGCCCATGTCGGCATTCCGAAGGTCTACTCCTTCCACATGACGCTGTCGTATTCGCGTGACCCGTTCTGCTGCTTCACCACCGGCCAGGACCTGGCGACGTTCTTCGACTGCCATCGTCAGGCGTTCGCGCACTTCGGCGGGGTGCCGATGAGCATCGTCTACGACCGCACGAAGACGGTCGTGCGCCGACACGTGGCTCCTGGAGAGGCGGTCCCGCTCCATCCGGAGGCGGTCGCCTTCGCCGGGCACTACGACTTCGACATCGATGTGCTGGCCGCCTACCGGCCCCAGGGCAAGGGCCGGGTCGAGCGACAGGTCGGCATCGTCCGCGACCACGTCCTGGCCGGCCGGGCATTCTCCTCGATCAAGGAGATGAACGCCGCCTTCGCGGCCTGGGTGCCGTTGCGGCGGGCGAAGGTCCACGGCACCCACGGTGAAGTCATCGGCCACAGGGCCGTGCGCGATCACATGGCCCTCCGCCCGCTCCCAGCGATCCCCTATGTGGTCGCCCAGCGGTATCTGCGGCACGTCGGCAAGGACTGCCTGGTCGCCTTCGACGCAAACCTCTACTCGGTGCCCGCCCGCAAGGTCCGCCCCCGCCAACTGGTCGAGATCCGGGCCACGAAGTCCCAGGTCATGCTGCATTCCACCGTTCCCGACGCAGGCGGTCAGACTCTGTTGGCGGTTCATTCCCGGGCGGTCGGCCGCGGGGCCCGCATCGTCGACGAGACGCACTGGGACGGTCTGCCCACCGGTGCCGGCCGCCGCGTCACCACGGGCGACGACGCTCTGCCTCCACCCCGCCGCAGCCAGCCGGCAGGACCGGAGACCGGACCGCTGCAGGCTCTGCTGAACCGGACCGCAGCCGCCCACATCGAGGTCGGCCGCCGTCCGTTGTCGGTCTATGACGAGCTGACCGGCACCCGCCCATTCACCTCCACCGCCCCGACCAAGGAAGCCCGTTGAGCGAGCTGACCAGCACCCGCATCCGCACGACCGCCGTCAAGCTCGGCTTGCCGCACCTGGCCGAGGCACTGAACCAGTACGTCCAGCGGGCCGACGAGGCCAAGATGGGCTACCTCGATCCGCTCGACCTGGTCCTGGCCGAGGAACTCGCGGTCCGAGACGACCGCCGCTTCCGCAATGGGTTGCGGCTGTCGAAGCTGCCGCACCACAAGACGCTGGAGGACTACGACTTCTCCTTCCAGCCCGAACTCGACCCGCGCAAGGTCAAGGACCTGGCCACCCTCTCCTTCATCGAGGACAAGGCCAACGTCGCTCTGCTCGGGCCGCCCGGGGCCGGCAAGACCCACATCGCCGTTGCCCTCGCGGTCGCGGCCTGCCGGGCCGGCTACTCGATCCACTTCACCAGCCTCGACGACATGGTCCGCAACCTCAAGGCTGCTGAGGACCATGGTCGGCTGATGAGCAAGCTCACCGGCTACCTCCGCCCCAGCGTTCTCGTGGTCGACGAGGTGGGCTACCAGCCTCTTGAGCGAGCCGAGGCAAACCTGGTCTTCCAGGTCATTTCCAAGCGTTACGAGAAGGGCTCGATCATCCTGACGTCGAACAAGACCTTCGGCGAGTGGGGCCAGGTCTTCGGCGACGAGGTTCTGGCCACGGCGATCCTCGACCGCCTCCTGCACCACTGCGAGGTCGTCCCGATCAACGGCAACAGCTACCGGCTCAAGAACCGCCTCCAGGCCATCGAGCGGGACACCGACGTGGCCTGAACAGCGGTGCACATAACTTCGTACTCGGTGGCGCACTCAGACGAGTACGCGGACAAAGGGCTCCATGCGGCGCAAGACCGACACTCTGATCGAGGCCCTGACCGGCCACTTCATCGACCATCACGCGTTCCTGGTCCGCGTGATGCTCGACCGCATCGACGCCTGCACCGCCATGGAGAAGCGGCTCGATGAGCGGATCGACGAACAGATCGCACTTTTACGCCGCCGCATCGACCTGCTCGTGACCATTCCCGGTGTGAACACCCGCACCGCCGAGGTGATCCTCGCGGAGATCGGCGACGACATCGCCCGCTTCCCGACAGCCGCCGACCTGGCCTCCTGGGCCGGCGTCTGCCCCGGCAACAACGAGTCCGGCGGCAGAACAGGCCCGGGCAGGACCCGTCACGGCGACCCCTGGCTCAAGGCCGCCCTCGGCCAGGCAGCCGTCTCCGCCTCGCGCACCAAGGACACCTACCTCGCCGCCCGCTACCGGCGCATCGCCTCCCGCCGCGGCAAGAAGAGAGCACTGGTCGCCCTCCAGCACTCGATCCTGATCTCCGTCTGGCACATGTTCACCCACGACGCCGAATACGCCGACCTCGGCGGCCGGTACTTCATCGAACGCACCGGCCGGGCCCGGCAGACACGGCGCCTGGTCAGCCAGCTCAACCAACTCGGCTACCACGTGACCCTTCAGACGGAAGGATCCGTCTGACCATCCGCTACCGACACGTGGAGGGGGGATTTTCGAATCAGTTTCCGTCTCAGTTGGGTTCTCGGCCCGTCGTGGACGGCTCCCACAGGGCGTCGCCGACTTGCTGCGCGACCTTGCGGAGCATGGTCCCCGTCACGTGCATGTAGCGGGCCCGCATGCGTGCCGCTCCCCCAGGCTCCCAACCCATGATCGAGTCGATCACGACGTCCGGGACGCCGAGGATCAGAAGGACGGTCGCGGCGGTGTGGCGAGCGTCGTGAAGACGGCCGTCCCGCACACCCGCGTCCCGGAGGAGCCGCTTCCAGGTGGGGAAGTCGGTGTTCGGGCTGAGCGGCCCGCCGACCGGGGAGGCGAAGACGTACCCCTTGTCCTCCCAGTCGGCACCGGCGGCGATCCGGTCCTTCTCCTGCTCGTCCTGGTACTGACGGAGCAGCTTGATCAGCGGGTCGGGCAGGCCGACCGTACGACGTCCCGCGCGGGACTTGGTGGACTTGAACTCCCGGCGGACCTGCTGGCGCTGGGGGCAATAGCCAGCCTTCCGGCCACACGGGTTGTCCCCGCAGCCGTGTGCGTACTTGGGACGCAGCCGGTTCTTGCGGATGCGGACGTACCCCGCCTCCAGGTCGACGTCCTCCCAGTGCAGCCCCAGCGCCTCCCCCTGGCGGAGCCCGAGGGCCAGGGCGACGACCCAGCGCGCGCTGTTCCGGAGCTTGGCCGCCTCCACGAGCAGGTTCTGAACCTCTTCGATCGTGTACGGCTCGATGTCCTCCTCTTCGAGGCGCGGAGCCTTGGCGATCTCCGCCACGTTGGTGGCCACGTGTCCACGTCGGACCGCTTCACCCAGGGCGACCCGGATCGTGCGGTGGACGTGGTGGGCGGTGCCGGCCGCGCTCCCCGAGTCCTGCATCTTCCGGTAGAAGCGCTCCAGGTGTTCGGGCTCCAGCTTGTCGAGCTTGTGGGCGCCCAGGCCGGGCACGAGGTGAACCCGGACGTCCACCTCGTAGCCGTCGTACGTGTTCTCGGAGACGTACGGCTTGGCGATGTTCTCGACCCAGTGCTCAAGCCAGGCTTGAAGCGTCCAGCTCTGCCCCGGCTTCCTGAGTTTCTTGTCGTCCCGAGCCCGCTCCATCTCGCGGACCGCCTTGGTCACCTCAGCCTTTGTCTTGCGCTCGATGTGACGGCGGTCGGGCTCACCGCCGTGAAGGGCAACTATCCGCACTCTCTGGTACATGCGCTGGTGAGAGTGAACGACGCGAGATGACCGAGTGAAGCGGTATAGCCGGCCATCATGCGTGGGAAAGCCTCACAGATTGACCATTGGTTTCCTGCCTCCGACCGATCGCAGCAGCCGCTGGTAAGGGCGCTTGTACCAAGAGTATGGTCTCTCGTATGGCAACCAAGAAGGTGACGGTGACGATCCCCGAGGATCTCCTGGACGAGATCCGTACGGAGGCGGCAGAGCGAGGGCTGTCGGCGTACGTCGCAGAGGCGCTGCGCTTCAAGCGCGACCGGGACCGGCTGCGGGAACTGTCCGACTGGCTGCAGGAGGAACACGGCCCCCTCACAGAGGAGGAGCGCACGGCAGCGCTCGAGGAACTCGAGGATCTCGACGCCGAGCACGAGCGCCGCCGCACCGCAGGAAAGCACGACGCCGGAGAGGCCGTGTGAAGAAGCGTGCCACCGGGCACGGGCAGCGGCCCCTGCGCATCTTCGTACTCGACTACAAAGCCCTGTCCCTTGTCGTGCGCGGCGACCGCAAGATGATCGCCTGGCTCGACCTCGCGGCCCGAGGCGAGGCCGAGGTAGTGACGTCCCCCATGACGCTGGTCGAGGCGTACGACGGCAGAACCACCGAGCAGCGTTGGGACTGGGTGCTCTCCCGGCTCAAGGTCGCCGAGATCGGGAAGGACGAGGCCCGCCAGGCCCGCCGGCTCCTGGCCAACGCGAAGTTGCACGGCCACAAGTGCGCGATCGACGCGATACTCGCCGTCATCGCGCGACAGCAGAAGGGGCAGGTCACCGTCTTCGCCTCGGACGTGGACGACCTGGAGAAGCTGGTCCCGGAGTCGATCGTCGTCAAGAAGGTATGACCCGGCGCTCCGGTCTCAGTCCTGGTCTCGCTCACCCCCGTTCAGCGTCGTCCGAGACGCCCGCCACCCCCCGCTCCACCGCAGGTCAGAACGCCCCCGGCCCTCCCCGAACGCCCGGACGAACATGTGGAAAGCGCGTGGGGGGCAACCCCTCACGAGTTGACTTGCTGGCGACCTTGCGGAGCAAGGTCCCGGTCACATGCGTGTTGCCGTCCGAGGCTGTGTGGACGGTCACAACGAACCGGATACAGGTAGGCGCATACTAGGGGCAATGACAAAGCCTGCTGCACCGAAGCGTCATTTGCCTACCAGTCCCTTCAAGGCCCCCGTCACACCGGCTCCCAAGCACTTCGCCGTGGGCGAGCAGGTCACACACGACGTGTATGGCCTCGGCCGGGTGATCGGCATCGAGGAGGGAATCGCGGCGCTCGTGGATTTCGGCTCGGCGCAAATGCGGATCCTGAGCCCGTACGCCAAGATGACCAAGCTGTAGGACCTGTAGGACCGCAGTGCCCGGTCACGGCACGCCAGGCCCGTTCAGGGGCCTGTAACGAAAGGGATACCTCTCATCGATCCGACATCGCTGTTCTCCGCCGTGGAAGGGCAACTCCGCTGTTCCACCGCAGCATCGCCGCCTCCGGCGACAAACCCCTTCCAAGCCCCCGACTTCGGGGAAGACGAGACCTTCCTGCTCGAGGACGCACAGGAGCCCGTGTCGGGCATGCGTGCCGCGCGGTCCAAGGCCGCTTAGCGGTGGATTCGACAGGTGCCTGCGGGGCTGTCCCCGTAAACGAAGGTCCCGACCGGTTCGCTGGTCGGGACCTTCGTGCGCATCCTGGTGAAGGGGGCCGCCTCCCGGCACCACAGAGCGCACCGCAGAGCACACCACAGAGCGCGGTCAGCTCTCCTGGGAGAGCTCCTGGGAGACGGCCGCCGGTCAAGGGGGGCCGTCGCTACGACGGCGGCTTCGCCTCGCCCTGGGCTGCCTGCAGGTCGGCGAGCAGTTCTGCCTGCCCGGCCAGCACGCCGGAGAGGATGGTGCGGGCGACCCGGAGGAGCTCGGCGACGTGCGGGCTGGTGAGCGAGTAGTAGACGGTCGAGCCCTCCTTGCGCGTCACCACCAGGTTCGCGCGCCGCAGGACGGCGAGCTGCTGGGAGAGGTGCGCGGGCTCGATGCCCACCTCGGGCAGCATCTCGGCGACCGCGTGCTCGCGCTCGCTCAGCAGCTCCAGGACGCGGATGCGGGCCGGGTGGCCGAGCGTCTTGAAGAACTCGGCCTTCAGTTGGTACAGCGGCGTACTCATCGTGCCGTCGCCTCCCCGACACCACGGCACGGCCCCACCGGCCGAGCCTCGGCGCATCGCGTCCACCCACTCGTCAACAACATGCGGCCCATCCTCGCGTGCGCCACCGGCCGCACCGAACCCGCCTGGAGGAACCGGACCACCGGTTCCGGAAGTGACGTCCTCACGAATTGCCGAGATTAGCAATTTGTCAATTCTGGTGAGGGGGGCGGAGGGGCAGGGTGATCCAGATGCTCTTGCCGCGGCCGTCGGCGTCCGCGCGGACGACCGCCGTGCCGCCCAGGGCGAGGGTGAGCTCCATGACGGTGGCCAGACCGCCCGACCCGGTGCCGGTCACCGCGCCGTACAGCGGAGGCTGATACGGGTGACGGTCATGGACGGCGAAGGCCAGACAGTCCGGGCCCGACGCGTAGACCACGGTCACCTGCGGGGAGAGGAGAGCGGCGTGCCGGACGCTGTTCGTGACCAGCTCACTCAGAATCAGCAGGGCCGGGTCCACGGTGGGATGGCGTAGCCCTATTCCCCACTCGACCAGCGCCTGCTCGGCGGTCTCGCGGGCGAGGCGGACGGCGGACGGTTCGGTCGGCAACGTGACCACGTGCCGGTAGGGCAGGGCTTCCGGCGGCGTGGGGATCATTCACGCTTCCTCACGGACGAGGCGGAACCCGGTCACGGTCTTGGGGCGCAGGCGCAGCAGGGTGTCGTGCGGGCCGTGGGCCCAGCCGGACAGGGTGCGCCGGTGGTGCGCGGCCTCGTCGGGATCCGTGATCACCTCGGCCGGTCCGCAGACGGTGACCGTCCAGCCGGTGCCGTGCACGGCGCGGATCTCGTCCACGTGGTACGTCACCGTCGCGGGCACCCCCGGCGCCGGGACCGGCGTGCGCACGACCAGTCGGCCGTACTCCCACACATGCCGGGCGGGCCGTACGACAGTCAGGTCCCGCTGCGCGTACACCAGCCGTCCCAGGCTGCTGCCTTCCAGCAGCCACAGGGCCTCCGCACCGGAGACCTCGACCATACGGAGGGGGATGGGGGGAGTGCTCATCGCAGGGCTTCCTCGCCGGCGGTTCGGGGCTTCTGTGCGGTAGGGGCGGGCAGGACTCCGGCCGTCTCCAGGTGGCCGCGGGCGGCGTGGATCGCCTCGGGCGTGGTGGCGTACTCCCGGCCCTGGTGGCGCAGCAGGTCCAGCGCGCCGACGGAGTCGAGGACCTGGCGCTGGCCGGGACGGATCCCGGAGGCGAGGACGGCGATGCCACGACGCCGCAGCTTCTCCACGGCGTCCTTGAGGACGAGGGCGCCGGTGGCGTCCATCGTCGACACCCGGGACATGCGCAGGATGACGACCCGTACGTCGGCGACCTCGGTCAGCTCCAGCAGGAAGCGGTGCGCGGCGGCGAAGAACAGCGGCCCGTCGATGCGGTAGGCCACGATGTGCTCGGCGAGCAGCGCGTGCTCCTCGGCGCTGTGGTCGCCGCGGTCGAGGGGGACCTGGTCGAAGCGGGCCTGTTTGGCCACGGCGCGCAGGGCCAGGGCGCCCGCGACGGCGAGGCCGATGATGACGGCGTACACGAGGTCCAGGGCCAGGGTCGCGACGGCGGTCAGGACGAGGATCAGCGCGTCGGAGCGGGTGGCCTTCGCCATGGCGCGCAGCGAGCCGACCTCGACCATGCGGATCGCGGTGGCGAGCAGGACTCCGGCGAGTGCGGCGAGGGGGATCTTCGAGACCAGGGGGGCCGCCGCGAAGACGATCACGGCGAGGATCGCGGCATGGGTCAGGGCGGCGAGCCGGGAACCCGCGCCCGTGCGGACGTTGACCGCGGTCCGGGCGATCGCGCCGGTCGCGGGGACACCGCCGAAGAGCGGGGCGGCGATGTTGGCCAGGCCCTGGCCGAACAGCTCCCGGTCGGGGTCGTGCTTCTGGCCCACGGTCATGCCGTCTGCGACCGACGCCGAGAGGAGGGACTCCAGGGCGGCCAGCGCGGCGACCGCGACGGCCGGGGCGAGCAGGGTGCCCAGTGAACCGAGGTCGAGGAAGGACAACGAGGGCGCGGGCAGCCCGGACGGCAGGTCGCCGATCGGTTGCGCCGCGTCCAGCCCGGCGGCCTGCGCGACGACCGTCGCGGCGATCACGGCCAGGATGGAGAACGGGACGGTCGGCCGCCACCGCGCTCCGGCCAGCATGACCACCGCGACGACGACGGCGAAGCCGAGTGCGGTCCAGTTCGGGGACTTGGCGAACTCCTCGACAGCCCGCCAGGTCACCACCAGCACCCGGTCGCCGTCCGGCTTGGGCACGCCGAGGGCGTTCGGGATCTGCTGCAGACCGATCACGCAGGCGATGCCGAGGGTGAAGCCCTCGACCACGGGGGCGGGAACGTACTGCATGTAACGGCCGGCCTTCAGCGCGGCCAGCGCCACCAGCATCGCCCCGGCCATCAGACCGACCGTGAGGACGCCCGTCGGCCCGTACTCGCCCACGATGGGGACGAGGACCACGGTCATGGCGCCGGTCGGCCCCGACACCTGCAGATTCGATCCCCCGAAGAGCGCGGCGAGCGCACCCGCGACCACGGCGGTCGCCAGGCCCGCCTCCGCCCCCAGCCCGGAGGAGACGCCGAAGCCGAGGGCGAGCGGCAGTGCCACGATCGCCACGGTCAGCCCGGCCAGCAGATCCCGGCGCGGGTCGCGGCGCATCTCCGTCAGGTCGGCTCGGGCGGGCAGCAGCGAGGTGATCCGGGGCCAGGCCCGGCTGGTCCGGGAGGTCATCGCGTGGCGACCTCCGCTTTCCGCAGCTCGGCGAGGAGTTCGCCCTGCCCGGCCAGCATCTCGGTCAGGATTCGCCGCGCGGCCTTCATCAAGTCGGCGACGTCCCCGCCGGCCAGCTCGTAGACAACGGTCGAGCCCTCGCGGGTAGCGGTGACGAGCCCCGAGCGGCGCAACACGGCCAGCTGCTGGGAGAGGCCGGAGGGCTCCACCCCGATGGCGGTGAGCAGGTCCCGCACCGGCATCGGTCCGTCCTGCAGGGACTCCAGCACCCGTATCCGTACGGGATGGCCCAGCATCCGGAAGAACTCGGCCTTGGCCTGGTAGAGCGGAACGGACACGACCCTCGGCTTCCCTGCGAGCCCCACCCCTCGGGGTGTCGGGGTGGATACGAAAGGCTGCGCCCTCGGCTATCTGCGAGCACAGCCAGCACAGCATCTAGCCAATTGCGAAATTTTGCAATTCAGCATCAAGCTGCCGCATCGGCGCTCCCGCCATGGACGGGCCGGCGGGATCGGTCCCGCCTTCGGTGACGCACGCCGGCGAGGTGCCCGGCCGCGGCTGGGCCGGGTGTGACGATCACCTGGACGCGACGGTCCGCCGCTGTACGGACAGCGGCCGGTGACCGAGCGGGGAGCGGCACTCCGGCTTCGGCGAACCTGCACATCGATTGCGCAACCGCGCCACAGGGCGCCGTGGATCTGCACAACGGTCTGCCCGATGGTGCCCTGTTGGCGCCGAGTGCACTGTTCGGCATCGCGATGGCAAGACCCGTGGCCCCCCGGTGCCGCGCAGGTATGTGGAGAAGTCGTTCTCAAGCCGTGCGGCCGTCGGCACGGAATGGCCGCCTGGGCGTTCAACGGCCCTGGTGGGAGCGTTGGTTGATTGGATGCCCGGCGAGCTCCGTGCTTTGATCCTCTGCGCCGCGGGGGTCGCACAAAGGTTTCCGGAACCGGGTGCCGCGCCCCTGTGGCCGAGGCCCGCCATCTGTCCCCAGCGGGGCCACCCCCCTTGTGGATCATCCATACGAAGGGAAGTCTCCTCATGAACTCCGCTCCCCAGGTCGAGACCGTAGAGCTCTCCGACGCCGCGCTCGACAACGTCTCCGGTGGCCTGAGCCCGCACGTCAGCGTCGTCGCCGGCCCGACGGCGGTCAGCGACGCGAATGTCCTGGCCCAGGTCGGCGCGGTCAAGGACCAGGTCCTGGGCACCGTCGACCAGTACCACCAGGTCGGCGTCAACGTCTCCTTCTGATCGACAGGTCTCCTTCTGATCGACAGCCCGCACACCATGCGCTGAGCCCCCTCCGGCCGGTCGGTACGGTCCGGATGCGGGCGCTGACGCAGGTTGTACGGAACGACGAAGCTCCTGGCGGCAACGGGGTCTCACCAAGACGTCCGTGACTGCCAGGAGCTTCGTGCGCAGCGGTCAGGTCGTCGACTTCAGCCGGAAGATCCACGTGCCGTTGGACAGGTCGAAGGACGTGATGCCCGAGCCCTCGAAGGCGAGGCCCCGGCCGACGGCGTAGACCTCGTCCTCGGTGAAGAGGGGGACGTAGGGGACCTGGTCGGCGACGGCGGAGAGGATCGTCCTGGTGGCGTTCCAGCGGGTGGTGTCGGAACCGGCGGTGGTGACGACCGACTGGGCCCTGTCGACCTCCGGGGTGGTCCAGTTGGCGATGTTGATCTTCTGGGGGCCGATGTTGGCCTTGCCGACCAGCTTGCCGAGGAGGGGGGCCGGGTCGGGGTAGCTCGCGCCGAAGCCGAAGGGGAGGGTGATGTCGGTCAGTTCGTGCTTGAAGAACTTGCCGTACCACTCGTTCGCGGTGACCGGCTTCGGGGTGATCTTCACACCGAGCGGCTTCATGTTCTGCTGGATGTTGAGGGCGGCGAGTTCCTGCCAGGGATAGTCCTTGACGTACTCGATGGTCGCCGAGAAGCCCTTCGGGTGGGCCGACTTCGCCAGCTCCGCCCTGGCCTCGTCCTCGCTCAGCCCGTACTGGGGCAGGTCGGCCAGGAAGTCCTCGGCCGCCTGCCGGGAGCCGGCCACGCCCGCCAGTTCGCCGGCGGGGACGAGGCCGGTCATCGGCTGGGCGTACGAGCCGAAGGCGGCCTTCATGATGCCCGCGCGGTCCACCGAGTGGGCGACGGCCCTGCGGACGTGGACGTCGTCGAAGGGTGCCCGGGTGACGTCCATGGCCAGGAAGTCCTGCGACAGGGACGGGGAGGCGTAGACGGTCGCGCCGGGTACGGCCTTCCACTGGGCGGCGCTCTTGCGGTCGGTGATCGGGCCGCCGTCGATGTCGCCGGAGCGCAGGGCGAGTTGGCGGGCCGTGTCGTCGGGGATGACGGAGAAGACGACCTTGTCGGCGGATGGCCTGGGTGTGCGGGTGTACTCCGGGTTCCGGACCAGTGTGATCTTCTCTGCGGTGTGGGAGGCGACCTTGTACGGGCCGGTGCCGACGGGTGCCGTTCCCGCGTTCCCCAGCGTCTTCGTGTGCGCCTTCGCGTACTCGGCCTCCTCCACGAGGGTGGTGATGGCGATGCCGGCGCGGGCCGTCGGGACGGGGGCCTTGAGTTTCACGGTCACCTCCATGGGACCGGTCACCTCGACACTGTCCACCTGCTGGCCGACGGCCGAGGTCTGCGCCGTGGCCGCCGAGAAGTGCTCGATGCTCCAGGCGACGTCCTGCGCGGTCATCTCCGCGCCGCTGGAGAACTTCACCCCCGAGCGGAGCTTGTACACGATCGTCGTGGCGTTCGGCTGGGTCACCGAGGTGGCGAGGTTGGGCGTGAACTCGCCGGTGCTGGAGACGCGCTCCAGGGGCTCGGTCACGAGTGACATGACCGCGCCGGTCGAGTTGTTGTCGTAGCTCTTGGCGTAGTCGAGCGACGCCGGGGCGTTGGGCAGCGCCCAATTGACGACCGGTATCGCCTTGTCCGTCGTTCTGGCCGCGTTCCTGGTCTCGGCGTCGTCGCCGTTGGCGCCGGTGCAGGCGGTGGCGGCGAATGTGGTGAGGGTGGTCAGGAGGGCGGTGGCCAGCATCGTTCGCCGCCGGGGGGCGAAGGGCTTGGCGAGCGGTCGGGCGGAGGAGGTGGGGGAGGAGGTGGGGGGCATCTTTTTCTTTCCTTGTGGGGGTGTTCGGGCAGGGGGGTTCGGGCAGGGGTCAGCTCTCGCCCGGTATCGAGGCGAGGAGACGTCGGGTGTAGGGGTGGCGGGGGGAGTCGAGGGCGTCGGTGGTCCGGCCGCTCTCGACGATCTCGCCGCCGCGCAGTACGACGACGCGGTCGGTCATCTGGCGGACGACCGACAGATCGTGGGTGATGAGGATCAGACCCGTGCCGTACGCGGCGCGGACCTCGCGCAGCAGCTCCAGGATCTGCGCCTGGACCGACACATCGAGCGCCGCGACCGGTTCGTCGCAGATCAGCAGCTTGGGGCGGACCGCCAACGCGCGGGCGATGGCCACCCGTTGGCGCTCTCCACCGGACAGCCGGCCCGGGTGCTTGTACGCGTACGAGGCGGGCAGGCGTACGAGGTCCAGGAGTTCCGCGGCCTGGTGGGCGGGGTCGGCGGCATGGTCCTTGCCGCGTGCCGCCACCGCCTCCCGCAGGGTGGCGCCGATGGTGAGGCGTGGGTTGAGGGAGGCGTACGGGTCCTGGAAGACGATCTGGACCAGTCGGCGGACCTCGCGGAGGTCGGGGCGGCTGAGGCGGCGGTAGTCGCTGACATCGATGCCGCCGAGCCGGATCGTGCCCGTACTGGGGGTGGTCAGGCCCAGGACGCAGCGGGCGAGGGTGGTCTTGCCGGAGCCGCTCTCGCCGACCACGCCCAGTGACTCGCCTTCGCGGAGTTCGAACGAGACCTCGCGCAGGGCCGCCGGGATGCCGGCCGCTGTCCTTGTCGCCGTTTCCGCTGGTGCCCTTGCCGCCGTCCTTCTTGGGCGGACGGCGAACGATGACCTCCTCCGGTAGGTCTTGGTGAGGCCGTCGACGACGAGGAACGGGGCACCGCCGGGGGTGGTGGGCGGTGTGCCCGGGGTGATCGGGTGGAGTCGGCGGGCGTGGAGTTCGTCGGCGATCTCGGTGACGCGCGCGCACGCGGAGGCCCGGTCGTCCGGGAGGCGTACGAGGTCGGGGCGGGCCGTCACGCAGGAGTCGCGCCGCCATGCGCACCGGTCGGCGAACGCGCACCGGTCGGCGACGCCGTCGGCCGGGGGCACCTGGCCGGGGAGGGGGGACAGCCGGTCCACGTAGTGGGAGACCGGGGGCTCGGCCAGCATCAGGCCGAGGCTGTAGGGGTGGCGCGGGGAGCGGGCGAGCGCGGCGGCCGGGGCGTCCTCCAGTACGGACCCGGCGTACATCACCAGCACGCGGTCGCAGACGGTGAACGCGACGCGCAGGTCGTGGGTGATGAGGACGAGGGCCATGCCGCGGTCGGCCCTGAGCCGGCGCAGCAGGGCGAGGAGCTCCGCCTGGGTGGTGACGTCGAGGGCGGTCGTCGGTTCGTCCGCGATGAGCAGGTCCGGGTCCTGGGCCAGGGCCGCCGCGAGCGCCACGCGCTGGCGCATGCCGCCGGAGAGCTGGAAGGGGTAGCGGCCCGCGACCGTGTCCGGGTCCAGTTCCACTTCGCGCAGGCGGCGCGAGATCTCCGCGGCGGCGGTGGCCCGGTCCCGGCGCGCCCGCGGGGCCAGCGACTCGCGCAGGTGTTCCCCGATGGTCTGCAGCGGGTTCAGGGCCGTGAACGGGTCCTGCAGCACCATGGCGAGGCGGCTGCCGCGCAGCGGACGCAGCTCCCGTTCCCGCCGGCCCAGCAGCGGGATGCCGTCGAACAGGACCTCGCCCTCGGCCCGCAGGCCGTCGGCGAGTACGCCCATCACGGCACGGGCGGTCAGGGTCTTGCCGCTGCCGGACTCGCCGACGATGCCCAGGGTCTGGCCGGCGGCGAGGTCGAAGCGGACGTCGCGGACCAGGGTCCGGGACGGCCGTCCCCGGGTGCGCGTCGCGTGTACGTGCAGGTGGCGTACGGACAGGAGCGTGCCGTCGGGCGTTGTCGTCGTCATCGCCGGTCCGTCCCGGCGGTGCGGCGGTCGTACATCCAGTCTCCCAGGAGCGTGACACCGACCGCGGTGATGATGATCATCAGGCCGGGGGCCAGGGACAGGTAGGGGTTGACGGTGAGCAGGCTCTGGCCCTGGCGCAGGAGTTCGCCCCAGTCGGGGGTGCCCGGGGGGACGCCGAGTCCGAGGTAGGAGAGGCCGGAGAGGCCGATCAGCGCTCCGACGAAGTCGAGGAGGAAGGTCGCGAGGACCGTGGGGAGGATGTTCGGCAGGATGTGGCGGAACATGATCCGGGGGGCGGACAGGCCCAGGGTCCGGGCGGCTTCGACGTACGGCAGCCGGGCCTGTACGAGGGTGGTGTTGCGGCAGAGGCGGATCTGCGCCGGGAGGGACAGCAGGGTCAGGACGGCGACGGCGAGCCAGTAGCCGCCGAGCCATTGGCTGTCGAGCCCTTGGCCGGTGCCGCCGTCGCCGACGCCCCCGTCGCCCCCGTCGCCGGTGCCGATCACCCCGACCACCACGATGACCAGCAGCATCGCGGGGAAGGCGTAGATCAGGTCGGCGAACCGGTTCACGACGGCGTCCAGGAGGCCGCCGCGGTATCCGGCCGCCACGCCGAGGGGAACGCCCAGCAGCAGTACGCCGATCGCCACGCAGAGCGGGCCGACCACGGCCGTGCGGGTGCCGGCGACGACCTGGGAGAGGACGTCCCGGCCCAGGCTGTCGGTGCCGAGCCAGTGCCCGTCACCGGGACCGGCCGCGCCGCGCATCAGGTCCTGGTGCGCGGGGTCGTACGGGGCGAGCCCGCCGCCCGCGACGACGAGCAGGGCGATGCCGGCGACGGCCGCCGCGGCGAGGACCACCAGCACGGGAGGACGCCCCGGGCCCCGGCCCCGTACGTCGGAGGGGTCCGGAGTGGGGTCCGAGCCCGGGGCGGGGGGCGGGCTCGTGGCGACGTCCGAATCCGTGGTGGGGTCCGGGTGTGGCATCAGGACTCCCCCTCCGCGTGCAGGCGGATCCGTGGGTCGAGGAGGAAGGTGAGCAGGTCGACGAGCAGGTTGATCACGATGACGAGGGCGCCGAGCAGCAGGGTGAGGCCCTGGACGACCGGTACGTCCTCGGAGGCGACCGCCGACAGCAGGAGTGAGCCCGCGCCGGGCAGGGAGAACACCTGCTCGATGAAGATGCCGGAGCCGAGCGGGGCGATGAGGAGGAGGCCGGCGCTGGTGACCACCGGGGGCGCGGAGTTGCGCAGCACGTAACGGAACAGGACCCGTGCCGGGCTCAGTCCGCGCAGTCGGGCGAAGGTGACGTAGTCCTGCCGCGTCACCGTCAGGGTGGCCGCCCTGGTCTGCCGGATGACGACGGCCGACAGTACGGTCGCCAGCGCGACGGCGGGCAGCGTCAGATGCGTGACCCGGTCGGCGAAGCCCTCACCCGCGCCGTACACCGGGAACCAGCCCAGGACGACGCCGAAGACGTACAGCAGGACGATGGACAGGGCGTGGACGGGGGCGCCGAAACCGACCGTGGCCAGCAGTGAGATGCCCCGGTCGGCGGTCCGGCCGCGCCGGATGCCGGCGGCCATGCCGAGGGGGACGCCCACCAGGAGGGCGAGCAGCAGGCAGTAGAGCGCCAGTTCGGCGGTGAGGGCCATGCGGCCGTAGATGATGTCGGCGACCGGGGTGCCCGGCTGCACGGAGATCGACCGGCCGAGGTCGAGGTGAACGGCGTCGGAGAGCCAGTGCAGGTACTGGACGGCGAAGGGGTCGTCGAGGTGGTGCCGGGCGCGCAGCTCGGCCACGAGTTCCGGGGTCGCGGGGCGGGTGCCGAGGAGGGTCTGGATCGGTGTGCCCGGGCTCGCGGCGAGCAGGGCGAAGACCAGGAAGCTGAGAGCCGACAGCAGGAGCAGCCCGGCGCACAGCCGTCTGAGGACGAAGGCAGCGATGCCCATTCGTGGACGAACCGACCCTTCCCCGGGCGGGCTTCGTCCTGTGACCGGGATCAACCGGTCGGCCGCCGCCCGTCACGCCCGCTACGCACGTAACCCGTGACACCTGTGACACATGTGACGCACGACCGGATGTGGGGAAGGAGGCGACCCGCGCCTTACATCTCGGTCCGCCGGAACTCTACGATCCGCCTTCCCACCGAGACAAGATCTTGAAGACTTGAGAACCGGATGCGCACATGTCACCCACGTCGTCTCAACTCCCTTGACGCCCAGGGGCCTTACGGCGTTCACCGAGGCCGAGGGGTGACCGTGGAGGGCAAGGGGGGCCGCGGCCGGCGGGGACGGCCGTGGTTAGCCTGAGCGCCGCTGCCTCAAGCGTTCCCTCCCTGGTCGATCGGAAGTCTCATGCTCAGTCATCCCCTTGCCGCCGGGGCCGAGTTGCGTGCGCTCGAACCCTGGCGGGCGCGGGAGTTCCACGAGTTCGTCGAACGGTCGGGGGTCCACCTCGCCCCCTGGCTGCCGTGGGCGACGGCCATCGACGACGTGCCCAAGGCCGAGGCCTGGCTGCGTGGTTACGCCGAGGACCAGATCCGGGACGGCAGGCGCCTCTACGGCATCTGGCTCGACGGTCTCCTCGTGGGCGGCGCCGGTTTCGCCACGTTCGACGCCCGCAACGGAACCTGCTCCCTGGGCGCCTGGCTCGCACCGGAGGCCCGCGGCCGGGGGCTGGTCACCCTCGCCGCCCGCCATCTGATCGACTGGGCCGTCCACACCCGGGGCCTGTCCCGGGTGGAGTGGTCGGCGGCGACCGCCAACACCTCCAGCCTCGCCGTGGCCAGGCGCCTCGGCATGCGGCGTGAGGGCGTACTGCGCTCGGCATTGGACCTGGACGGCGTCCGGCATGACGTGGAGGTGTGGTCGCTGGTCGTGGAGCGGGGGTGAGCGAGCGCGCTCAGGTCGAGCACGACCCGTCACCGGGGGATGCGGGCGCCTGCTACGACTCGCGTGATGCCGCCTCTTCGGCCACGCGTTCCAGGCGGGTGCGGTGGTCCTGCCACCACTCGGCGTCGCCCGGCGGCATGCTCGTGTTGGTCTCGTTCATGCCTACGGCGCCGTCGATGAGTTCGCGGAGGATGTCGGCGTGGCCCGCGTGGCGGTGGGTGTCGGCGATGACGCGGGTGAGGACGTGGTGGAGGGTGGTCTTGTTGCGGTCGGCGGGCCACCAGGGGACGGTGCCGATCGCGTCCAGGGGCAGGGCGTCGACGGTGGCGTTCGAGTGGGCCCAGGTGCGGCGGTAGAGGTCGGTGATCCACTCGCGTGACTCGTCGGGGGCGGCCCACATGTCCGCGTTGGGGTCGGCGTCGGCCGTCTGCCAGGTGAGCGGTTCGCCGTGCGGGCGGCCGAAGGTGTCGCCCAGGTAGCCCAGTTCGACACTGGCCGCGTGCTTCACCAGGCCCAGGAGGTTGGTGCCGGTCGGCGTCATGGGGCGCCGGATGTCGTACTCCGAAAGCCCGTCGAGCTTCCACAGCAGGGCGTCACGGGCGGACTGGAGGTAGAAGAGGAGGTCGGCCTTGGCATCCGGTGCGATGGTCATGGGGTCAGTCTGGTGCCCGTGCGGTCCCTGCCGCACCGGCTTTCGGAGTGGCGCGCTGTGG
>NZ_AEJC01000236.1 GCF_000317595.1 Streptomyces ipomoeae 91-03
GCGGCCATGGCGGCGGCCATCGCCTCGTAGGCCGGGCTGGAGGTGTCGGCGCGGAAGGGCTGGCCGTGGCCGATGAGCTCGCAGCTCACCCGGGCGCCCCACGGGGTGTGCGCCACCAGGTGGGCTTCGAGCAGCTTGATGCCCTCCGCGACGTCGACGCCCGGCGGGACGCGCAGGCCGATCAGGGCGCGGGCGCTCGACTGGATCGACGGGGTCGCGCCCACCACCGGCGGGACGTCGATGCCGAGCACGGTGGCGGAGGGCCGGGCCCAGATGCGGTCGGCGACCGTGTCGGAGCCGACCAGTTCCACGCCGTCGAGCACCTTGGCGTCCTCGCGGAACCGCTCCTCGTCGTACGGCAGTCCGTCCCACGTCCCGTCGTTCGCGAGACCGTCGACCGTCGTGGAGCCGTCCTCGGCGCGCAGCGAGTCCAGTACGCGGATCAGCGCGGCCAGCGCGTCCGGAGCGGCGCCGCCGAACTGCCCCGAGTGCAGGTTGCCTTCGAGGGCGTCGATCCTCACCCGCATGGCGATCATGCCGCGCAGGGAGGAGGTGACCGTCGGCAGACCGGCGCGGAAGTTGCCCGCGTCACCGATGACGACGGTGTCGGCGGCGAGCAGGTCCGGGTGCTGTTCGGCGTATTGCTGGAGGCCGCCGGTGCCCATCTCCTCGGAGCCCTCGGCGATCACCTTGATGTGGACGGGGACGCCGCCGTTGGCCTTGAGCGCGCGCAGCGCCAGCAGATGCATGATCACGCCGCCCTTGCAGTCCGCCGCGCCGCGCCCGTACCAGCGGCTGTCGCGCTCGGTCAGCTCGAACGGCGGCGACAGCCAGGCGGCCTCGTCCAGCGGCGGCTGCACATCGTAGTGCGCGTAGAGAAGCACGGTCTTGGCGCCCTCGGGCCCCGGCAGGTAGCCGTACACGGACTGGGTGCCGTCGGGGGTGTCGAGCAGCGCCACGTCCTGGAAGCCCTCGGCGCGCAGCGCGTCGGCGACCCAGCGCGCGGCGCCCTCGCTCTCGCTCCTCGGGAACTGGTCGAAGTCCGCCACCGACTTGAAGGCCACCAGCTCGGTGAGCTCCTCCTTCGCCCTGGGCATCAGCGAGGCGACGGTCTCGGCGACCGGGTTCGACGACATGGGCACGCTCCTCGTGGGTGCGACGTTGTCCTGCTGGGTAGTGGGTGCGTACGCGCGTACCCCGTGTATCGGTGTAGGGCGCACGCGCTGTCGATCCTCCCACAACGGTCCTCGGCGACACCCGCCGTAGGATGCGTGAGTCAGGTGCGGCAGGCGGCTGGATCGGGAGCAGTAGACCATCGTGAGCAGCGAGAACTCTTCGGCGGACGACGTGCAGCGGGTGTGGGACGTCGTCGTGGTGGGCGCGGGCCCTGCGGGGGCTTCGGCCGCCTACGCGGCGGCGGTCGCGGGACGCAGCGTCCTTCTGCTGGAGAAGGCCGAGCTGCCCCGGTACAAGACCTGCGGCGGCGGCATCATCGGCCCCTCGCGCGACGCGCTGCCGCCCGGCTTCGAACTGCCCTTCAAGGACCGCG
The DNA here is from genome assembly GCF_000317595.1 of Streptomyces ipomoeae 91-03. Classification (GTDB taxonomy): domain Bacteria; phylum Actinomycetota; class Actinomycetes; order Streptomycetales; family Streptomycetaceae; genus Streptomyces; species Streptomyces ipomoeae. The sequence continues at coordinate 1,550 of NZ_AEJC01000236.1, forward strand.
TGCACGCGGTCACCTTCTCCCTCGACGGCCGCTACTCCCGTACGCGCAAGTCCAAGCAGATGCTGTTCGGGCTGATCAACCGGCCCGAGTTCGACCAGCAGCTCGTCGAGCACGCGCAGAAGGCGGGCGCCGAACTGCGTACCGGCGCCACGGTCACCCGGGTCGAGCAGCACGGCTCCGCCGTCCCGGACCGGCGCACGGTCGCCGTCGTCCTGCAGAACGGCGAGACGCTGCTCGCGCGGGCCGTCGTCGGCGCGGACGGCAGCGCCAGCCGCATAGGAGCGCACGTCGGGGTGAAGCTGGAACAGGTCGACCTCGGTCTGGAGGCGGAGATCCCGGTGCCGGAGACCGTCGCCGAGGACTGGAAGGGGCGTGTCCTCATCGACTGGGGCCCCATGCCCGGCAGTTACGGCTGGGTCTTCCCCAAGGGCGACACGCTGACGGTGGGGGTTATCTCCGCGCGCGGTGAAGGCGCCGCCACCAAGCGGTACTTGGAGGACTTCATCGGACGGCTCGGCCTCGCCGGCTTCGAACCGAGCGTCTCCTCCGGGCACTTGACGCGCTGCCGCGCCGACGACTCGCCCCTCTCGCGGGGGCGTGTGCTGGTGTGCGGGGACGCGGCCGGGCTGCTCGAACCGTGGACGCGGGAGGGCATCTCCTTCGCGCTGCGCTCGGGACGGCTCGCGGGGGAGTGGGCGGTACGGATCGCCGAGGCGCACGACGCGGTGGACACCCGCCGGCAGGCCCTGAACTACGCGTTCGCCGTCAAGGCCGGGCTCGGCGTCGAGATGAGCGTCGGCAAGCGGCTCCTGACCGCGTTCGAGCGCCGTCCCGGACTCTTCCACGCGGCGCTCACCGGCTTCCGGCCCGCCTGGCGGGCCTTCGTGGACATCACACGCGGCTCCACGTCTCTGGGCGAGATCGTCCGCACCCACCCGATCGCCCAGCGTGCGCTGACCGCCTTCGACAGATGACAGCGGACGCGGGTGCCGCTCGCGCGGGCGACGGTACCGATCGCGGGTCGCGGGTGCGGCTCGGCAGGTCGTGGCCGCACTTCGGTAGGGAGCCTCGGGCACCCCGGCCGGTCACTGCTTGACGGTGATCCGGAAGACGGGGTGCTTGGGCGCGGCGGCGAGCAGCTCCTCGTCGGTGGAGTCGGCGTTGACGTCCCCGAAGAAGCGGCCCACCTCCCAGCCCCACTTCTTGAGGTAGGTCCGCAGGACCACCGGCTTCTCCTCGTCCGACAGCTCGACCGCGGTGAACTCCTGCACCCGCCGGCCCACTTGAAGCCGTCCGCCGCCTGCCGCCCGCATGTTCCGGACCCACTCGGAGTTGCCACGTGCCGAGACGAGGTAGGGGCCGCCCTCGTACGGCAGCGGGTTGACCGGCAGCCGACGCCACTCGCCGCTCTTGCGGCCGCGTACGGAGAGTTCGGCCGTGCCGAGCAGGCTGAGACCGCGGCGCGCGAGCCAGCCGACGAAGTTGTTCATGGCCCGGTCGAAGGCGTTGGCCTTGATGTAGTGGGTCGATGACATGGGGTTCCTCCCGGATCAGTGTTCCGAATGGAGAGCAGTGCTCTCGCTTTAGAGCAGTGTGCACGAGGCTGGCGCTCCGAAGCAAGAGCAGTGCTCTCATTTGTGGACGGTGCTCTGCTCGGGGAGCCCAGCTCTCATTAGAGAGCGCCGCTCCGGTTTGTGTGCACTGCTCCGACGCTGTGGCACACTGCTGCCCATGAGCACCACGCAAGGAGCCCGTGCCCGCGCCCGTATCGAAGTGACCGCCGCCATCAAGGACGAGGCGCGCAAGCAGCTCGCCGCCGAAGGGGCCGCCAAGCTGTCGTTGCGAGCCGTCGCCCGTGAGCTCGGCATGGTCTCCTCGGCGCTGTACCGCTACTTCCCCAGCCGTGACGAGCTGCTGACCGCGTTGATCATCGACGCCTACGACTCCCTCGGGGAGGCCGCCGAGGCGGCACATGCGAAGGCGAACCGTGAGAGCCCGGCGGGGCGGTGGATCGCGGTGTGCGAAGGGGTGCGGGAGTGGGCGTTGGCCCGGCCGCACGAGTACGCGTTGATCTACGGTTCGCCGGTGCCCGGGTACACCGCCCCGCCGACGACGGTGCCGGCCGCGTCCCGGGTCGGGCAGTTGCTGATCGGGATCGTGCGTGACGCGTACCGGGACAAGGGTGTGGCCCAGTGGAAGGTGCCCGCCGAACTCCGGCCGGAGGCGCGGCGGATGGCCGAGGAACTGGCCCCGGATCTGCCGCCTGAGGTGGTCGTGGTGCTGGTCGGGGTGTGGGCGCAGCTGTTCGGACTGGTCAACTTCGAGGTGTTCGGACAGTTCAACCGGGTGGTCGAGGACCGCGGGACCTTCTTCCGGTACGCGGGCGCCCAACTCGCCCACCAGGTCGGTCTGGTGCTCCCTCAGCCCACCGGGACGCAGGGCGCCGGCGAGGCCGGGTCCTGACGGAGGATCCGTGCGTGCGGTGAGCGCGGCGCGGGCCCGGGACCGCGCGCCCAGGGCCTCCGTCGGCCGCTGCCGCAGCTCCTCGTACACCACGAGCGCGGTGTGCTCCCGGTGACGATGCGGCTCGCGGGTCGCGCGAACTGGTGGGCGCCGTGTCCGCCGCGTCGGCCGCGCCAGCGGTTCGGGATCGCGGAAGAGGCGGCCCGAGCGCACGGGGAGGGCGTACTTCGCGGGGAGTACGTGTGATCACCACGCTCGGGTGACGCACCGGGCGGTGCCCGGCGTCTAGCGTGGCCGTCATGGGAGAGCAGGGCGCGGGCACGCCGACCCCGGCACGGGGAGGACCGCCGTGGCGACGGGGGCCGGGCGGGCATCCCGGCTGGTCGGGCGGGCCTCCGTGGTGGCGGGGCGGTCCCCCCTGGTGGATGCGGCCGGACGAGGACGCGGGACTCCGGTGGCCGTGGCGCTCCACGCTGCTGCTCACCGTCTTCGTGCTGGTCGGCTCGAACGCCGCCGCGCAGTTGCAGGAGGGTGAGCGCGCCTCTCTCGGCGTGTTCGCGCGCGGGCTTTTGCTCCTCGGCTCGGGCCTGCTGCTGTGGCGGCAGCGGTACCCGGTGTTCGTCGCCTTCGGGACGGCCGCCGCCGCCATGGTCTATCTGGGGGCCGGGTATCCGTACGGCCCGGTGTTCTTCACGGTCGCCCTGGGCTGCTTCAGCGCGATCGTCTCCGGGCACCGCAAGGCCGCCTGGGCGGCGGTCGGCATGCTCTGGGCGGGACATGTGCTGGTGGCGCACTGGCTGTACCGGTGGCTGCCGCCGTCCGGTGACGATGCGGTCGACTGGGGGCAGGAGGTGCCCGTCGCCGCCTGGATCGTGGCGATCCTCGCGGTCTCCGAGCTGGTCCGGGTACGCCGCGAGCAGTGGGCCCGCGAACGTGCCGAGCGCGCGCAGGCCGCCCGGCGCCGCGCCGACGAGGAGCGGCTGCGGATCGCCCGCGAACTGCACGACGTACTCGCCCACAGCATCTCGGTGATCAACATCCAGGCGGGCGTCGGCCTGGCGCTCCTCGACTCCGACCCGGAACAGGCCCGCACCGCGCTGACCACCATCAAGGCGGCCAGCAAGGAGGCCCTGGGCGAGGTCCGCCAGGTGCTCGACACGCTCCGGACGCCCGGTGACGCCCCGCGCGCGCCGGCGCCGGGACTCGCCCGGCTGCCCGAGCTCGTCGAGCAGGCGGCGGGCGCCGGGCTGACCGTCGAGGTGGAGGGCGAGGCGCCCGCGCTGTCACCGGGCACCGATCTCGCCGCCTTCCGCATCGTCCAGGAGGCCCTCACCAACGTCGTACGGCACTCGGCATCGCGGCACGCGCGCGTGCACCTCGGACACGGCGGTGGTGAGCTGCGGCTGCGGATCGACGACGACGGGCCCGCGACCGGCGCCGACGCGGGCGGCAGCGGCAGCGGGCTCATCGGAATGCGGGAGCGGGCCGCCGCGCTGGGTGGCACGATCGAGGCGGGCCCGCGCGCCGACGGGAGGTTCCGGGTGCTCGCCGTACTGCCGGTACGGGCGCCCCGCGAGGTCAAGGAGGACCGGTGATCCGCGTACTGCTCGCCGACGACCAGTCTTTGGTGAGGGCAGGCTTCAAGGCGCTGCTCGACGCCCAGCCGGACATCGAGGTGGCCGGGGAGGCCGCGGACGGCGAGGAGGCGTTGCGCGAGGTGCGCGAGCTGCGCCCCGACGTGGTCCTGATGGACATCCGCATGCCCGTCCTGGACGGCCTCGCGGCGACCCGGCGCATCACCGACGACACCGGCCTCGACCACGTCAAGGTCGTCATGCTGACCACTTTCGAACTCGACGAGTACGTCTTCGAGGCGATCCGCGCCGGCGCCTCGGGCTTCCTGGTCAAGGACACGGAGCCCGAGGAACTCGTGCGCGCCGTCAGGGCGGTTGTCGCGGGCGACGCGCTGCTGTCGCCCGGCGTCACACGCCGGCTGATCTCCGAGTTCGCGGCCCGCTCCAAGGAGCCCGCGGCCGTCGCCTCCCTCGCCGACCTCACCGAGCGGGAGCGGGAGGTGATGGCACTCGTCGGCATCGGCCTGACGAACGAGGAGATCGCCCGCCGTCTCGTCGTCAGCCCCCTCACCGCCAAGACCCACGTCAGCCGCACGATGGTCAAACTGGGCGCCCGCGACCGGGCCCAACTCGTCGTACTGGCCTATGAGTCGGGGCTGGTACGGCCGGGCTGGATGGGTTGAGGCGGACGCTTCCGCAGCCCGGGCCGCGGGAAGAGAGCGGTGCCGATACGGCCGCGCCCGGCTAGCGCATGACTATGGCCGAGTTCTCCCGCCACAGGTCGGCGAGTGAGGTGTCGCCGGTGACGGTCGGGAACGGCAGGCGGTTCCAGAGGGAGAGGTAGAGGCGGGACGCCGGGCCGGTGATCTCGCAGTCCGCGTCCGTGGAGTCGGCTGCTTCCAGGCGGTGGGTCCGTTCGGTCACGGGCGGTTCCGACGACAGCCGTACGGTCCAGACGGCGTCCGCGTCCGTGGCCCGTACGCGCAGGACCTGCGGTTTCTCGGTGCGTACCCGGCTCTTGGCGCGGACGTGGAAGGCGAGCAGGAGTTCGTCGAGGCCGTCGACCGCGAACTCCACGGCGGGTTCGGCGGGGGTGCCGCCGCGTGCGGACTCGGCGTCGACGCGGTGCACGGTCGTCTCGTGGGCCTGCCGACGTGCCCAGAAGGCCAGCGGGGAGGGCGCGGGGAGGAAGCTCCAGCAGTCGAGGTCGGCGGGGGCGCCGCGCAGGGTGTCGACGAGCCGTCGGTGGCCCTCCTCGAACCAGGCCACGAGCGGGGCGCCGTCCAGATCGGGCTCGTTCAGCGGGGCGCGGGGCGAGGTGTGCCCGTCGGCGACGAACGCCGCGGCCCATCGGTGCACGGTTCCCGTGTGCCGCAGCAGATCCCGCACCCGCCAACCCGGGCAGGTCGGCACCTCGGCATCGATGCCGGCCTCCCGGGCCGCCTCGGAGAGCAGTCGGCCCTCGTCGTCCAACGTCCGGATGTGCTCGGTGATCTCCATGAGGCGAGTCTGCCGGATGGAGTGGGCTCGAAGCGGGCCGATCAACTTCGGAAAACAGGCCCCTGATTGTCCGTCAGGGCGCCGTCCTCGTACGGTTATTGTGCTGTTTCTCCGTTTCCGGCTCCTCATGGATCAGCCACTCGGCGACGCTGCGGGCGATCGGCTGACCCGTGTCCATCTCCACGAACCCGAACTGGCCGGACTGGTTGCACTCCAGGAACCACCAGATGCCGTCGGCGTCCTCGACGAAGTCGAAGGCGCCGTAGGCGAGTTCGGCGTCCCGGAGATAGGCGCGTACGGCCGGGGCGATACGCGCGGGGACGTCGACCGGGACCCAGGGCGAGCCGGAGGCGGCGTAGCGGACGTCCACCTCGTCGGGGTGCGCGTCCGGGGGGACCGCCTTGCGGGCGGCCAGCATGCGGTCGCCGACGACGGTGAGGCGGATGTCGGCGGTCTTGTCGATCCGGCGCTGCAGCAGCGTCGGCCCGAAGGCGACGGCGGCGAAGTCCGTGCCGGGAGCGATACGGCTGGTCGGGATCGTGCTGGGCAGCTCCTGCGGGTGCGTACCGGCCAGCGGGTGGGTGCCGGAAACCGGCTTCACCACCAGGTCGGGGAAGCGTTCGGCGAAGTCGCGGGCGGCCTGCGGGAACGTGGTGATCAGGGTGGCCGGTACAGACAGTCCGCACCGCTGGGCGTGCCGGAGCTGCCAGGGCTTGTGCCGGGCCCGCCGGGCCGCGTCGGGGTCGTTCATCCAGCGGGCGCCCGTGCTGCGCAGCATGCCGTACAGGGCCTGTGAGGACTCCTCGGTGAGCCAGGGGGACGGCTCGGCGACTCGGGTGGCCGGGACGCCCGGCCGGCGCAGCCAGATGGACCGCAGCCCGTCCATGCCGACCAGGCGCCCCCCGGCGGACAGCTGCCCGTGGAAGGCGCCCTGAACGTACTCGCCGGACAGCGAGACCCCGCCGGGCAGGTCGGCGGGATCGAGCCGGACCACCGGTACGCCGGTCGTATTGAGTTGGGCCACCACCAGGTCCGCCGTCACATCCTGTTCACTCGTCAGGATCAACACCGTCATCGTCGCCGGTCCGCGTTCAGTCGTCGAAGTGGGTCTTCGAGCCCGCCGTCGAGGTCGTCGCCCCCAATTCCCGCATCAAAGCCTGGTCATGGGCGGCGATGCGCCCGTCGGCGAGCACGTTCAACTGCAATCTGGAGTCGTAGGTATACGGAGCGCTGAACTCCAACTGCTCAGTCGCGCGAGCGTAGTTGAGCACGAACAGTCGCATCGTTTCTCCTTGTTCGAGACCATCCGGAAAACGGATGGTGAGGCTCCGGCCGCATTCTGTCGGGCCGGATCGCTGGGCCTCCAGGGAGTTATACGAATCGAACGACTGAATGGTTGCCTCATCTTGTCGGAGCGCTGTCGTCCTGCACCGGGAGCTTGGGCAGGACAACGGTGAGTGGTCATTTCGCGGCGCGGCGAGTGGCGAACGCGATGGCTGAGGCGAATCCGGCGAGCACCGCGACGCTGGTGAGCGCGGCGGGCAGGGAGAGCCATTCGGCCAGGAAACCGATCGCGGGCGGGCCGAGGAGCATGCCGAGGTAGCCGAGGGTGGAGGCGGTGGCGACGCCGCCGGGTCCGGCCAGCGCGCCGGCGCGTTCGATGGCGACGGGGAAGATGTTGGCGAGGCCGAGGCCGGTGACCGCGAAGCCGAGCAGGGTCGCCCACACGGAGGGGGCGAGGGAACCGAGCAGCATGCCGGCCGTGGCGGTCGCGCCGCCGGCCACCAGCACGCTGGTCCTGCCCAGCCGTTCGAGCAGGGTCGTCCCGGTCAGCCGGCCGATCGTCATGGCGAGCGCGAAGCAGGAGTAGCCGATCGCCGCGACGCCCGGCGAGGCGTCCAGGTCCTCCTCCAGATGCAGGGCGCCCCAGTCGGCGAGCGCGCCCTCCCCGTACGCCGTGCACAGGGCGATCAGACCGAAGGTGACCACCAGACCGCGAGTACGGCCGTCGACGCGGCGCCGCGCGCCCTTGTCGGTCTCGACGCGGTCCGGTGGTGCAGGGGGCTCGTGGCGCAGCAGGGCGCGGCCCGCGACGGCGGTGACCAGCAGGCCGATCACGGTGATGCCGAGCAGATGGCGCGTGGGCGACAGAGAGCCCGCGACCAGTCCGCCGAGCCCGGCCCCGACCATGCCGCCGAGACTGAACGCGGCATGGAAACTGGGCATGATGGGCCGCCGCAACGCGGCCACCAGGTCCACGGCGGCGCTGTTGAAGGCGACGTTGATCCCGCCGAAAGCAGCACCGAACACCAGCAGGACCGCCCCCAGCGCGAACGCCGAGTGGGTCAGCGGAGGCAGGGCCACGCTGAGCGACAGCAGGACGGCGCACACGACCGTCACCGGATGGCTGCCGAAACGGCGACACAGCCGACCGGTCAGCATCATCGTGACCACGGCCCCGGCGGACACCCCCAGCAGCGCCAGCCCCAGCGCCCCCGGCGACGCGCCGGTCTGCTCCTTGACGGCGGGGATCCTGACGACCCACCCCGCGAACACGAAACCGTCGAGGGCGAAGAAGGCGGTGATGGCTGTGCGGAGCCGGGTGAGGGAGGTGTCTGGCACGACGCCGCGCAGGGCAGATTTGTTTAATGGCGGCACAAAGGAAGGGTAGGGGGCGGCCGCGACGGGGGGCAAGAAAGCGGGTGGGCCGTGCGGCTCCGGGGCCGTGGGCCTCTGCGAGAGCCCCGCGAACCGTGTGATGCGTGGGGAGGACGGCGACGTGAGCGGTGTGGGTGGTGTGGGCGGTGTTCCGCCGGGTACTCGCGGAGCCGAGAGAGGCATGCCGCGCCATCGCCCGCCGGCGCCGTGAGGAAGAAGAGACACATGCAGTTCCGTGACCGCACCCAGGCGGGACAGGAGCTGGCGGAACGGCTCCGCATCCTGCAGGAGAAGGGGGCTCTTCCGCATCCCGTGGTCCTCGCCCTGCCCCGCGGCGGAATCCCGGTCGGCCGCGAGGTCGCGCGAGGGCTTCAGGCCCCGCTGGACGTGCTCGTCGTGCGCAAGATCGGCGCGCCGTTCCATGAGGAGTTCGGCATCGGCGCGATCGCGGGTGACGATGAACCCCTCTTCGACATGGACAGCCTGGACCGGCTGGGACTGAGCGAGGCCGAACTCGCCGGGACGGTGGAGCGGGAACGGAAGGAACTGCGCCGCCGGGAGGAGCGCTACCGGCAGGGCCGACCGGCCCCGGAGCTGCGGGGCCGGACCGTGATCGTCGTCGACGACGGACTGGCGACGGGTGTGACGGCGCGTGCCGCGTTGCGTTCCGTACGGCGCGGGGCACCCGAGCGCGTGGTCCTGGCCGTACCGGTCGGCTCACAGGAAGCGGTCGCCCTGACGCGCGAGGAGGCCGACGACGTGGTCTGCCTCTACCGGCCCAGGCCGTTCACGGCCGTGGGCGAGTGGTACGCGGACTTCGGCCAACTGACGGACGCCGAGGTGCTCGAAGCACTGCGCGACGCCCGGGCGAGCGGTATGTGAAGCGGAGACGCGCGGCAGCCGGCCGTGGCGCGGAGGGGCGTCGGTCACCCGGCCGTCCGGCCCACCTCCGGCCCCGCCGACCCCAGCGAGTAGGTGCGACCCTCGAGACCCCACTCGCCCACCGGAGGTCTCGGACCCGCGTCGATCGCGCGGAGGGCGGGGCGCCCGATATGGGCGTGGACCAACCGGCGTACGCCATGCCGTACGGCCTGTTCGGCGACGGTCTGCACGCTCGCGTGGCCGCCCGCACCGCCCCGGAACCGTATCGGCCGCCCCCACGCCGCGGCTTCGGCGAACATCGGATCGGCCCGTGCGGACCAGGCCGGGAACTCCCGGAACTCCGGCGCCCACACCACGACCAGACCGCCCGCCTCGATGCGGTAGCCGTACGTGGGGTGGGACGTGTGGACCACCGGGCGGCAGCGCACCCGTACATCGCCGAGGCCCAGATCGCCGGCCCGGATCGAGACGCCCCGAAGGACCGCGGCCCGGCGCGGCGCGGACCTCAGCTCCGACCGCTCGTCGGTGACCGGCCGGCCCGCGAGCGGGCCGAGCGGCGGATCGGCGCCGGGGCCGCCGTCGAACGCCGCGCGCTGCCGGCCGTAGCGCGGCAACAGACCCGCCGGGGCGAATCGCGGCGAGTTCATCGCGCCGACGCCGAGCAGGGTGAGCCGCGGTCGGCGGGTCATGTGCCGCCTCCGGTCGAGCGCGGGCTCGCCAACAGTGTTCCGTCGGGCTCCAGAGCGATGTGCACGCCGTCGCTGATGCGGTCGAGGGTGGCGCGCAGCCAGGCGCGGTCCTCGTCCGGCGCGCGCTCCAGGCGCATGCGCCGGGCCCGCAGGGGCACCATGCGCAGACCGGTCAGCCGGCCCGTGTCCGCCGCCACGGTGACGAGGTAGGCGATCCGGAGGTCGTCACGGTACTTCTCGTAGCCGGGGATGCCCTCGTAGTCGTCGACGAAGTCGCCGCAGCCGTGGAGGACCAGCCGGTCCCGGTACAGCTCGACGGGGCGCGGGTGGTGCGAGGAGTGTCCGTGGACGACGTCCACACCACCGTCCACCAGGGCGTGCGCGAAGCGGGTCTGCTCCCGGGGGACGTGATAGCCCCAGTTGTCGCCCCAGTGCACCGAGACGACCACGACGTCGCCCGCCCGCTTCACCTGCCGTACGCGCCGGACCACCGCCGCAGCCGCGCGGGGCGACAGGTCGGGAACGTAGGCGACGCCGGGCCGGTCGGCGCCCGCCGCCCAGTCGGCCGGGATGCCGCTGGACGGCATCCCGAAGGCGAGGACGAGAACGCGACCGCCGACCGGGACGGGGACCGCCACAGGAGCCCATGCCTCGTCGGCGTCGCGCCCCGCGCCCGCCGCCCGCAGCCCCGCGCGGGTCAGCGAGTCCAGCGTCTCCGTCAGACCGGCGCGGCCGAAGTCCAGCACGTGGTTGTTGGCCAGGACGCAGACGTCGGGCCGGGCCACGGTCAGGGCGGGCAGGTTCGCCGGGTGCATGCGGTAGTGCACCGCCTTGTCCGGCGCGAACTCGCCGTCGCCTGTCACGGCCGTCTCCAGATTCACGATCCGGACGTCCGGGGAGGCCGCATCCAGGGACCGCAGTGCCTCGCCCCACGGCCACGACGGTTCCACCGGGGCCGGAACGGGACCATTGGCCGACTCCGCCAGACGTACATACGACCGGGCGTCCCGGACGTAGTCCTCCCGCAGCGCCGGGTCACCGGGCCGCGCCAGGATCTGATCGACACCGCGCCCGAGCATCACATCACCGCAGACGAACAGCGTCACCACGCCGTCGGCCATACCTCCACAGTAGGAGCCGCTTCGCACCCCGGGAGACGTTCCGCACTCCCGAGCACTCTTGAGGCGACGAGCGAGGATTCGGGAGAGCCGGAGCGGTACGGAACACCCTGCGCGGGTACTGCGGATGTCGGACGCCGGAGACGGGAGGCTGCCGTGGAACTCATCGAGGCCGCCGTGGAACTGGTCGAGGAACGTCCCCACCGCTTCCGTATGGAACCACGCGGGCGCATGCGGGTGCCCGGGGTGGTGTTCGCGTCGCGGTCCCTGCTCAGGGACGCCGAGCACTCCCTTGAGCAGGTCGCCAACGTGGCCACGCTGCAGGGCATCGTCGGCGCCTCCTACGCCATGCCGGACATCCACTGGGGCTACGGCTTCCCGATCGGCGGGGTGGCCGCGACCGACGTGGACGACGGCGGTGTCGTCTCGCCCGGCGGGGTCGGCTTCGACATCTCCTGCGGGGTGCGACTGCTGGCCGCGGACTCCGACCGGCGGGAGCTCGAACCGGCACTGCCGACGATCATGGACGGCCTGGACCGGTCGATCCCACGCGGCGCGGGACCCGGCGGAGTATGGCAGCCGACCGGTCCCGGACAGCTGGAGCGGATCCTCCGGGGCGGTTCCCGGTACGCCGTGGAGGAGGGATACGGCGAGGAGCGCGACCTGAGGCGGTGCGAGGACGGCGGGGCGGTCGCCGACGCCGATGTGGACGAGGTGAGCCGGCGGGCGCGCGAGCGGGGCCTGGGCCAGGTGGGCAGCCTGGGGTCCGCCAACCACTTCCTGGAGGTCCAGCGGGTCGACGAGGTGTACGACGAGAAGACCGCCACCGCCTTCGGTATCGCCGCCGACCAGCTGTGCGTGATGATCCACTGTGGTTCGCGGGGCCTCGGCCACCAGATCTGCACCGACCACGTCCGGGCGATGGACCGCGCCATGTCCCGCTACGGCATCACCGTGCCCGACCGGCAGCTGGCCTGCACCCCCGTCGAGTCGCCCGAAGGACGCGCCTATCTCGGGGCGATGGCCGCCGCCGCCAACTACGGCCGGGCCAACCGCCAACTGCTGTCGGACGCGGCCCGCCGGGTCTTCCGCCGCGCCACGGGAGCCCGGCTGACGCTGGTGTACGACGTCTCCCACAATCTCGCCAAGATCGAGACCCATACGGTGGCCGGAGCACGGCGCCGACTGTGCGTGCACCGCAAGGGCGCCACCCGCGCCTTCCCGCCCGGGCACCCCGACCTCCCGCGGGATCTGCGAGAGGTGGGCCAGCCGGTGCTGATCCCCGGAACCATGGGCACCGCCTCGTACGTCCTCGCCGGTGTTCCCGGCGGTGACGCGTTCTTCTCCACCTGCCACGGCGCGGGCAGGGTCCTGAGCCGGCACCGGGCGGCGCGTGCGGTCAGCGGGAAGGAACTGCGGGCCCGGTTGGAGACGGAGGGCATCGCGGTGCGCCCGCGCTCGCTGCGCGCCCTCGCGGAGGAGGCCCCGGAGGCGTACAAGGACGTCGCCGAGGTGGTGGCCGCCAGCGAGGCCGCAGGTCTGTGCCGCGTGGTCGCCCGGCTGGTTCCGCTGGGCGTGGTGAAGGGCTGAGGGCTCGCCGGGCCACACGTGCGTATCCGTGCGCGGCCGGTGGTCCGGGCGCCCCGAGGAACGTCGTCTGCCTCCGCCCGCCGGTCGTATCGGTCCGTCCCGAGCTCGCCGTACACCTCACACGCCCGAGCCCGCCGTACGCCTCACACGTCGACGGTCACCGCGCACGACCAGCCGTACGGGTCCGGCCCGATGTGCAGTCCGTGCCACGAGACGCCCTTCGGCACGGCTCCGGTGATCTCCACGTCCGCCAGCTCCGCCAACGCCAGCCGCACATCGAGGCCGTCATCGGCGGGCTCCGCCTCCACGTCGACGGTCACTCTGCCGTGCACCTCGAGACGGAAGACCACCTCGTCCAGCAGCGCGGTCAGCAGGTCGTCGTCGCTGCTCTCCGCCAGCCGGACGCGCTCCATCGACGTGGGCCGCACCGCGGAGACGTCCGCGAAGCACTCCACCGTCCCCAGCACCGCCTCCACCAGACAACCCTCCCGGCTCGTTCCCCACGCCTCGACGCGCACGTCGGCCGTGTGCGGCACCGCCCGGTGGCCGTTGCCGCCCTCGCGCCGCAACCGGATGTCGTCGTCCGTGTCACCGACCATGCGCATCTCCCTCGTCCGGTTCCTCCGATGGCGGCTATGCCGGGGGCCTGCGGTGGTGGTGGCGGTGCGTCGCGCCGTTCATGGCGAGGGCCACGCCGAGGCAGAAGAGAAGCGCCAGAGCGAGGCCCGAGCTGAAGACGGCCAGTGAGTTCATGGTGGCGATGTCGTTGCCGAGTACCGACACGCTGTACTCGGGGCCGCCGGACAGGTTGTCCGCGATGGCCAGTCCCGTGAAGGCGCCGGTGACCGCCAGGAGGAGCAGTCCGATGAGCAACATCCGAGTCATCTCCTCAGGAGGGATGCTTCGCGATTCGGGTACCCGTAAGCGGCAGGGCCACACGACGAACGATCGACACCCGTACGAGGGACAGGACCGTACGGCCGGAGGAGGAAGGCGACGGCGATGATCTCCCAGACGGTCATGGTCCCCGTCGACGGCGAGGCGCTCGCGGGCGATGTGGAGGTGCCGGGATCGGCCCGGGCGGTGGTCCTGTTCGCCCACGGCAGTGGCAGCTCACGGCACAGCCCCCGCAACCGGATGGTCGCCGCGCGGCTGCGCGCCGCCGGGCTCGGCACCGTGCTGATGGACCTGCTCACCGAGCGGGAGGAACTCGACGACGAGTGGACGGCCGAGTACCGCTTCGACATCCCACTCCTGGGGAGCCGTCTGGCGGTCGTGATCGACTGGCTGGAAGGACAGCACGACACCAAGGGGCTGCCCGTGGCCCTGTTCGGCGCCAGTACGGGAGCGGCAGCGGCCCTGGTGGCCGCCGCGGAGCGGCCGGACCGGGTCCTGACGGTGGTGTCGCGGGGTGGCCGGCCCGATCTGGCGGGGGACGCCCTGGACCGCGTACGGGCACCGGTCCTGCTCATCGTCGGCGGCCGGGACCCGGAGGTCCTGCGGCTGAACCAGGAGGCGGCCGGGCTGCTGAAGGTTCCGCACTCGCTGCACGTGGTACCGGACGCCACCCACCTGTTCGAGGAGCCCGGCGCACTGGAGAAGGTCGCCGACGAGGCCAGGGCCTGGTGCGAGGCTCGCCTGGCGTCCCTGCCGGGGACCGACGACTGATCCTCTGATCCTCGGCACCGGCACCGGTACTGACCCCGACACCGGGCACCGGCAACGACACCGGGCACCGGCATGGCAGCGGCCCGGCATCGCCACCGACAAGGGGCACGCACCGGTCCCGGCACCGGGACTGGCCCCCGCAACGGGCACCAGGCACTGGCCCCGGCACCAGGCACCGGCAACCGGCCCCGGCACCAGGCACCGGCAACCGGCCCCGGCACTGGGCAGCGGCAACGGGCACCCGGTATCGCATGGCACCGGCACCGGTATGGCGGCCGTCGTGCTCGTCCGGCCGGGCGGGACCCGTCCATGCGGCTCCGTCGGCTCACGGAACTCGATCGGTCGCACGCCCTGGGCTGTGCGGGCGAACTCCCGGCCGTGACTGCCGTCGCCGGCGGCGGTCACGCCGTCATGTTCGTGTAGCGCCGCATGGCGGCGTCCCATGCCGTCCCAGGAGAGGTCCATGCCCCGATTCCCCTGCCTGCCCGGTGTCGCCGTGGCCACCGCCGCCCTCACCGCGCTCGGCGCGGCTCCCGTGCCGGGCGGCGAGCCGATCGTCTCCCGTCCGCGGGTCGTCGCCCACTTCGACTTCGCCCAGGGGCGGACACCGGAGAACATCGCACTCGAACCCGACGGTTCCGCCGACCTGACCTTCGCGTTGGCCCGTCAGATCGCTCACGTCACCGAGCGCGGGGACACTCGGATCCGCGCGACCCTGCCCGCCGAGGCGAACCCGGACACGCCCGTCGCCGGCGACGACATCGTCCTGGGGATCGCCCGCGCGGACGACGGGACGCTCTACGTCACCTATGCCACCGGGACCGGCAAGACCGGTGTCTGGCGCGTCGCCCCCGACAGCTCCAGAGCCCACCAGATCGCGAAGCTGCCGGAGAACGGGCTGCCCAACGGCATCGCCCTCGACGAACACCGTGGCGTGCTCTACGTCACCGACTCGGTACGGGGGACGGTCTGGCGCGTGCCGCAGAAGGGCGGCAGGGCCACCGCGTGGGCCACGGGAGCCGCACTCGACCCCTTTCCCACCTCGGAAGGCGGCTCCGGCATCGGCGCGAACGGCATCAAGATCCACCACGGCGCCGTATGGGTGTCGAACTCGGACCGGGGGACGCTGCTGCGCATCCCCGTACGGCGGGACGGCTCGGCGGGCCCGATCGAGACCAGGGCGACGGAGCTCGGCGGAATCGACGACTTCGGCTTCACCGGGCGCGGGGACACCGTCCTCGCCGCTCTGCTCATCAGCAACCAGGTCGTCCTGGTGCGCCCGGACGGTACCCACCGGGTCGTTCTCACACAGCACGAAGGGCTGTCCAACCCGACCTCCGTGGCCGTACGCCACGACACCGTCTACGTGTCCAGCGCGGCGTACTTCACCATGAAGGACCCGAACCTGCTGCTCGCCCACCTGCGCAAGCACCAGGGCCGCTAGGCGGAACCCGTCGGCTCCCGGGCACGATCGCCGGGACGTGTCCCGGGAGCGGCTGTTTTCCTCGATCGATTTCCTTGTCGCCGCCCTTGGCGGATTTTCCGCGGTGCGGGCGATGAAATCGATTGATGACGGTCCGGTAATCAGACGCCAATAGGCGAGTGCTCATCGTTCGCGCAGGAGTGTCCGGGGCGGGGAAATCGAGCCCGGCATTCGACACGATTTTCGTCGAGAGGCAGCAAGGCCATGTCGAATCGCTCTCGGCCTGCGCCCGTCAATTCCTCGGTTGCGGCGACGTGGCGGACGAGCACCCGGAACAGGTTGGAGCGGATGGTGCCCAGGGCCCGGCGGGCGAGGCGGATGGCGTCGGCCGCGGCGCGCAGATCACGGCGTACGAGGGCCGAGTCGCCGGCGCGTCTCCGTATACCCCCCACCTGTATGTGTCGCAAGCGGCCGAGAGAGGTTGACTACATACCCCCCTGGGGTATGGTGAGCTGTATCCAGTACCCCGAAGGAGACCGGCCATGAACACCGGACTGAAGATCACCGCCTTCGCCGCCGCGCTGGCCGCCACGTTCGGCACGGCCTATGGCGTGGGCAAGGGCATCGACCCTGTCGTCGCGGAGACGACGGAGAGCGCACCCGCGCGCCACGACAGCCACAGCAAGGCGTCACCGGAACCCGACGGGGCCGGCGGCGACGCGGGGCGGCAGGAGATACCGTCGGCCGGCGGGCTGCAGATCTCCGAGAACGGCTACACCCTCGACCTCAGGACCCCGAGCGTCACCGCCGAGCAGCGCTCCGACCTGCGCTTTGTCATCCGGGACCCGAACGGCCGAGCCGTCACCGCGTACGAGCGCGAGCACGACAAGGAACTCCACCTCATCCTCGCCTCACGCGACCTCGTCACCTACCGCCATCTGCACCCCACCCGGGCCGCCGACGGCACCTGGAGCACCCCCGTCGACCTGCCCCGGGCGGGCGACTACCGAGTCTTCGCCGACTTCACCCCGGCGGGCGAGAACGCCGAGAACCTCGTCCTCGGCGCCGACCTGGCCGCTTCCGGCCCGTACGAGCCCCAGCGGCTCCCGGCGCCGAGCGACACCGCCACGACCGACGGCTACGAGGTCGAGCTGGAGGGCAGCCTGCGACCGGGCGCCGCCGGCGAACTCACCCTGAAGGTCTCCCGCGACGGCGACCCCGTCACCGACCTCCAGCCCTACCTCGGTGCGTACGGCCACCTGGTCGCCCTGCGCTCCGGCGACCTCGCCTACCTCCACGTCCACCCGAGCGGCGAGCCCGGAGACGGCACGACCGCCCCCGGCCCCGATGTCTCCTTCACGGCCACCGCGCCCAGCAGCGGCACCTACCGTCTCTTCCTCGACTTCAAGCACGGGGGCGAGGTCCACACCGCGGCGTTCACGGTCCGGGCCGGAAAGGCGACGGACCCGGCGGAGCCGGACGAGACACCGGCCGATCACACACACTGAGCCGACCGATCAGCCTCGTGGCACCACCGGCGGCCGGCGCTCGCCGAAGCGCGTCGCCTGTTCGAAGGCGTAACCGGCCTGCAGGACCGTCCAGTCCTGGCGGTGCGGTCCGACCACCTGGAGCCCGACCGGCAGGCCCTGCGAGGTGAACCCGCCCGGGACGGAGAGGGCGGGGCAGCCGGTGACGGAGATCAGATACGCCGAGCGCATCCAGTCGAGATAGGTCTCCATCGGGATGCCGTCCACGACCGTCGGGTACGGCAGGTCGATGTCGAACGGCGCGACCTGGCTGACCGGCAGCAACAGCAGGTCGTACGTCTCGAAGAACTCGCGCACCCGGTGGTAGAGCGCGCCGTGCAGCGCCTGGGCACGCCCCAGGTCGGGCCCGGCGAGCTTGCGGCCCTCCTCGATGTTCCACACCACGTCGGGGGCGATCCGGTGACGGTGCTCGTCCAACAGCGCCCCGTAGGAGAGTTCCACCTGCCAGGCGCGCTGGGTGAGGAACACCTCGTCCGCCCCCGACAGGTCCGGGCAG
>NZ_AEJC01000237.1 GCF_000317595.1 Streptomyces ipomoeae 91-03
GGGGTCGAAGGGGCGCAGCCCCTGGGGGAGGGACGGGTAGGGGCGGCGGGGGCGAGAAAACGCTACGAGGGCCGCCGCTGGGCCGGAATCGTCGGCAGCCGAAACCAAACCGCCTTGCCCGAGTCCGTAGGGCGATGGCCGCACGACGAACTCAACGTACGGATGAGCAGCAACCCCCGCCCATGCTCCTGCCAAGGATCCGGCTCCCCACCCCCCGGCGCGGTCAGATCCCCCGGCGGCGCCGGATCGGGGTCGTGCACCTCCACCTTGCAGCCCCCCGGCAACAACTCCACGACCAGCTCGATCGGCCCTTCCCCGGCCGCATGCTCCACCGCGTTCGCCACCAGCTCGGCCGTCAGCAACTCGGCCGTATCGCGGTCGGCCCCATGCTTCAGCTCGGTCAGCGCCGTACGGACCAACGCACGGGCCACAGGCACGGCCGCGGCGGTGTGCGGCAGCGCGATACGCCAGGAGGCGGGGGCTGGGGGTTCTTGCAAGGCGGCGGATCCGTTCATGGCGCAGGTCATGGGTCGTCCTGCTTTCAACGTTACGAATGGTACGGGCCTGCCCGGCGAAGCCGTCCGCCGGGCGCCGTACGGGACCGTCGGCCCCGTTGCCGGCGGTGTACCCACCCCAACGTCCCGCCGCGCCCGACGGCGCCCGCCGTTACGCCTCTGTAGAAACCCCGTGACGGAGTCACGCGCGGCGTCACGGACCTTCGACAGGAAGGCGCCGTCCACCCCATCCGGTCTATCGCGCACTCCTGACGGCAGTCATATATCGGTGATAACTTCATGAGAGGGAAAGCCGCCGTAGCCGCCGTACACGCAGCACACGCCGTACATGCGGTACATGCACTGCGTGCAGCACACGCAGTGCATGCGTACACGCGTCGCCGCAGTAGCCGTATCGCCGTGGTAGCCCCGAGGAGGCCGCCGGTCATGAGTCCCTTCATCGGGTCAGCCGCCCGCACCCCCGACTGGCGACACCTGAGGTGCGCGATCACCGACGGCGTCGCCACGGTCACTCTCGCCCGCCCCGAGAAGCTCAACGCCCTCACCTTCGGCGCCTACGCCGATCTGCGCGACCTGCTCGCCGAACTGTCCAGGGAGAAGTCCGTACGGGCGCTGGTGCTGGCCGGCGAGGGCCGGGGCTTCTGCTCCGGCGGCGACGTGGACGAGATCATCGGCGCCACCCTCGCCATGGACACATCCCAGCTGCTCGACTTCAACCGGATGACGGGCCAGGTCGTACGGGCCGTTAGGGAGTGCCCGTTCCCGGTGATCGCCGCGGTGCACGGCGTGGCGGCGGGCGCCGGAGCGGTCCTCGCCCTGGCCGCCGACTTCCGCGTGGCCGACCCCACCGCCCGCTTCTCGTTCCTCTTCACTCGCGTGGGCCTGTCCGGCGGCGACATGGGCGCCGCCTACCTCCTGCCCCGCGTGGTCGGCCTCGGCCACGCCACCCGCCTCCTCATGCTCGGCGAACCGGTACGCGCTCCCGAGGCCGAACGCATCGGCCTGATCAGCCAGCTCACGGACGAGGGCAGCGCCGACGAGGCCGCCCAGGCCCTGGCCCGCCGTCTGGCCGAGGGCCCGGCGCTGGCCCACGCCCAGACGAAGGCCCTCCTCACGGCAGAACTGGACATGCCCCTGTCCGCGGCGGTGGAACTGGACGCGGCGACCCAGGCCCTCCTGATGACCGGCGAGGACTACGCGGAATTCCACGCGGCGTTCACAGAAAAACGCCCTCCGAAATGGCGAGGCCGCTGATGCCGGGCCCAGCGACGCACGCGCCCGACAACCCAAGCCGCCCCCACCGAATAGCAATAGTCGGCGGCGGCCCCGGCGGCCTCTACGCCGCCGCCCTCCTCAAACGCCTCGACCCGACCCGCGACATAACCGTCTGGGAACGCAACGCCCCCGACGACACCTTCGGCTTCGGAGTGGTCCTCTCCGACGAAACCCTGGGCGGCATAGAACACGCCGACCCGACCGTCCACGAGGCCCTCCAGTACGACTTCGCCCGCTGGGACGACATAGACATCGTCCACCGAGGCACCCGCCACACCACCGGAGGCCACGGCTTCGCCGCGCTCGGCCGGCGTCGCCTCCTCCAGATCCTCCACGACCGCTGCCGCGCCCTCGGCGTCGAACTCCGCTTCCGTACGGAGGCCCCGTACCCGGAGTGGCTGTGCCGGACGTACGACCTGGTCATCGCGGCGGACGGCGTGCACAGCACCACCCGCGAGGCGTACGCGGAGGTGTTCCGCCCCACAGTGACACACCACCGCTGCCGGTACATCTGGCTGGCCGCGGACTTCGCCTTCGAGGCCTTCCGCTTCGAGATCGCCGAAACCGACCACGGCGTGATGCAACTGCACGGCTATCCCTACGCACCCAACGCGTCGACAGTCATCATCGAAATGCGCGAGGAGGTCTGGAGGGCGGCGGGTTTCGACCGGATCGACGAGCGCGAATCGATCGAACGATGCGCCAAGCTGTTCGCGGACGCGCTCGGCGGTCGCCCCCTCCGCTCCAACAACTCCACCTGGACCACCTTCCGCACGGTCGTCAACGAGCGCTGGTCGCACGGCAACCTGGTGCTGCTCGGCGACGCCGCGCACACGGCGCACTTCTCCATCGGCTCCGGTACGAAGCTCGCCGTCGAGGACGCGCTGGCGCTGGCCGCGTGTCTGGAGGAACAGCCGGACCTGGAAAGGGCGTTGGCGGCGTACGAGGAGGAACGGCGCCCTGTGGTCGCGTCCACCCAGCGTGCGGCGCGGGCCAGCCTGGAGTGGTTCGAGAACATCGGGCTCCACCTCTCCCAGCCCGGCCGACAGTTCGCCTTCAACCTCCTCACCCGCAGCCGCCGCGTCACCCACGACAACCTGCGCCTGCGCGACGCGCACTTCACCGACGCCGTGGAGCGGGAGTTCGGCTGCCCACCCGGTACGCCCCCCATGTTCACGCCGCTCCGGCTGCGCGGCCTGACCCTGCGCAACCGGGTCGTCGTGTCCCCGATGGACATGTACTCGGCGACCGACGGCGTCCCCGGCGACTTCCATCTCGTCCACCTGGGCGCCCGGGCCCTCGGCGGTGCCGCCCTGGTCATGACCGAGATGGTGTGCGTGAGCCCGGAGGGCAGGATCACCCCGGGCTGCGCCGGCCTCTGGAACACCAGGCAGGCCGATGCCTGGCGCCGCACGGTGCGGTTCGTGCACGAACAGGCACCCGGCACGGCCATCGGCGTCCAACTGGGCCACTCCGGACGCAAGGGCTCGACGAAGCTGATGTGGGAGGGCATCGACGATCCCCTGGAGGACGGCAACTGGCCCCTGGTGGCCGCCTCCCCGCTCCCGTACAAGCCGGGCAGCCAGACGCCCCGCGAACTCTCCCGCGCCCAACTCACCGACGTCCGGGAACAGTTCACCACCGCCGCCTGCCGGGCCGCCCGCAGCGGCTTCGACCTCCTCGAACTCCACTGCGCCCATGGCTATCTGCTCTCCGGCTTCCTCTCCCCTCTCACCAACCACCGCACCGACCGCTACGGCGGCTCCCTCGACCACCGCCTCCGTTTCCCTCTGGAGGTCTTCGACGCGATCCGGGCCGTCTGGCCCGAGGAACGCCCCATGACCGTCCGTATCTCCGCCACGGACTGGGCCGAGGGCGGCACGACGGCCGAGGAAGCCGTGGAAATCGCCCGAGCCTTCGCAGCTCACGGCGCCGACGCGATCGACGTCTCAACCGGCCAGGTGGTGTCCGACGAGCACCCGGAGTACGGCCGCTCCTACCAAACCCCGTTCGCGGACCGCATCCGCCACGAGGTCGGTGTACCGGTGATAGCCGTAGGCGCCATCTCCTCCTGGGACGACGTCAACTCCTTGCTCCTCGCAGGCCGCACAGACCTCTGCGCGTTGGGCCGCCCCCACCTGTACGACCCTCACTGGACCCTCCACGCGGCAGCCGAGCAGGGCTACGAGGGCCCGGGCGTCAGCTGGCCCGCCCCCTACCGAGCGGGCAGCCGCCGCCCCAACACGGGCCGAACGGACGCCCCGAAGCCGCGTCTGACACTGTCCCAGTAGCGCCTGACAGCTCGGGGTGCGTGGAGTACGGCGAACTGCGGGCAGTGCGTGGTTGCTCGCGCCGTTCCCCGCGCCGTTCCCCGCGCCCCTTACAGGGCGCGACCCGCCCCCGCCCAGCCCCAGCACCGGGTGTCGCACACCCCCGGCTACGCCAACTCCACCATCCCCGCAGTCAGCGTCGCCCCGTCCGCCGGGTCCACCAGAATGAACGCCCCGGTCCGCCGAACATCCGCGTAGTCGTCCACCGCCAACGGCTCAGCCGTCCGCAGCACCACCCGCCCGAGATCATTCGCGGCCAGGGAGGAAACCCCACCCAGCTCCTTCACGATCGCCTTCACCGTCCGCGTGGTATGCCGGACCAGCACCCGGTCCCCCACCCGCAACGGCCGCTCGGCCAGATGACACACCGCCGCCCGAACATCCCGCGTGAGCGTGGGCGAGTCCGCCCCATCGGCGGTGATCATGTCCCCGCGGGCGACATCCCGCTCATCGGCCAGCCGCACAGTGATCGACTGCGGCGCGAACGCCGCCTCCGCCGCCTCACCCAGCACATCGATCCCGACGATCTCGGAGGTCTCACCCGACGGATGCACGGTCACCCGGTCACCCACCCGCAGCGAACCGGACACCAACTGCCCGGCGTAGTAACGGACTTCCTCATGCCGGATGACGTACTGCACGGGGAAGCGGGCCGGCGCGTCCCCGGCCTCCACCCCCACCGGCACGGTCTCCAGGAACTCGAGCAGCGCGGGCCCGTCGTACCAGTCCATGTGCGCGGACCGCTCGACGACGTTGTCACCGACGAGCGCGGAGACCGGAATCGGAGTGAACCCGGGCAGCCCCAACTCCTCCGCGTGCCGGCCGAAGTCCTCGACGATCCGGAGGAACTCCTTCTCCTCGTACCCGACGAGGTCCATCTTGTTGACGGCGAGCACCACATGCGGCACTCGCAGCAGCGCCGCGACGGCCGCGTGCCGGAGCGTCTGCTCGACGACCCCGTTGCGCGCGTCGACGAGGATGATCGCCAGCTCGGCGGTGGAGGCGCCCGTCACCATGTTGCGGGTGTACTGCACATGCCCGGGGGTGTCCGCGAGGATGAACCGGCGCTTGGCCGTGGCGAAGTAGCGGTACGCCACGTCGATGGTGATGCCCTGCTCCCGCTCGGCCCGCAGCCCGTCGGTGAGCAGCGCGAGGTCGGGCGCGCTCTGCCCCCGGCTCGCGGACGCCCGCTCCACGGCCTCCAGCTGGTCGGTGAGGACCGACTTGGAGTCGTGCAGCAGCCGCCCCACCAGCGTGGACTTGCCGTCGTCGACCGACCCGGCGGTCGCGAACCGAAGGGTGTCGACAGTGGTCGTGGTGCTCATGGCTAGAAGTACCCCTCGCGTTTACGGTCTTCCATCGCGGCCTCGGACAGCTTGTCGTCGGCGCGCGTGGCCCCCCGCTCGGTCAGCCGGGAGGCGGCGATCTCGGCGATGACCTGGTCCAACGTCACGGCGTCGGAGTCGACGGCACCGGTGCAGGACATGTCACCCACGGTCCGGTAGCGGATGAGGCGCTTCTCGACGGTCTCGCCGTCCTTCGGCCCGCCCCACTCACCGGCGGTCAGCCACATGCCACCCCGCTGGAACACCTCACGCTCGTGGGCGAAGTAGATCTCCGGCAGCTCGATGCCCTCCCGGGCGATGTACTGCCACACGTCCAGCTCGGTCCAGTTGGACAGCGGGAACACACGGACGTGCTCCCCGGGCGCGTGCCGGCCGTTGTAGAGCTGCCACAGCTCGGGGCGCTGGCGGCGCGGGTCCCACTGCGAGAACTCGTCACGCAGCGAGAACACGCGTTCCTTGGCCCGGGCCTTCTCCTCGTCCCGGCGCCCGCCGCCGAAGACGGCGTCGAACTTCTCCGCCTGGATCTTCTCGGTCAGCGGCACGGTCTGCAGCGGGTTGCGGGTGCCGTCCGGGCGCTCCCGCAGCACCCCCCGGTCGATGTAGTCCTGCACGGAGGCGACATGCAGCCGCAGGTTGTGCTTGGCCACCGTACGGTCCCGGTACTCCAGCACCTCGGGGAAGTTGTGCCCGGTGTCGACGTGCAGCAGGGAGAAGGGGATCGCCGCCGGGGCGAAGGCCTTCAGCGCCAGGTGCAGCATGACGATGGAGTCCTTGCCGCCGGAGAAGAGGATCACCGGCCGTTCGAACTCGCCCGCCACCTCGCGGAAGACATGGACCGCCTCGGACTCCAGGGCGTCCAGGTGGGACAGGGTGTGGACGGTCATACGAGGCCCCGATCCGCCAGCAGGGCGTACACGGCGCCCGCCGACTCCTCCGGGGTCTGGTTCTGCGTGGTGAGCACCAGCGCCGGGTCGACCGGCGGCTCGTACGGGTCGTCGACACCGGTCAGGCCCTTGAGCTGACCGGCGGCCTGACGGGCGTACAGGCCCTTCACGTCCCGCTCGCTGCACACCTCGACGGGGGTGGCGACATGGACCTCGAAGTACGGGGTGCCGCTCACGTCGTGCCGCTTGCGCACGGCCTCGCGGCTGTCGGCGTACGGCGCGATGACCGGGACGACGGCGAGGACGCCGTTGCGGGCGAGGACCTCGGCGACCAGGCCGATGCGCTGCACGTTGGTGTTGCGGTCCTCGCGGGAGAAGCCGAGGCCGGCGGAGAGGAAACGGCGGATCTCGTCACCGTCGAGGACCTCCACCCGATGCCCCTCGGACCGCAGGCGCCCGGCGAGGACGCGGGCGATCGTCGTCTTGCCCGCGCTCGGCAGACCCGTGAGCCAGATCGTGGCTCCCTGAGCCCTGGACGAGGTGGTCATCGTTGCGTTCCTTTCGCGGAGCCGGCGCCGGCGGGGCTGCCGTGCCGTTGCTCGTGGAGGTCGGTGAACAGGGCTTCCCAGCGCGGATGGACGGCGTCCGGGCCGTACGAGGCGGCCGTGAGCACCGCGGCCACCCCCATGTCGGCACGCATCGTCTCGTCGGCCATCAGCTTGGCCATCGCGTCGGCGAGGGCGTCCGGGTCCTCGGGTGCGACCAGCAGCCCGTCGACCCCGTGCGTCAGTACGTCCGCGGGGCCGGTCGGGCAGTCGAAGCTCACCACGGGCAGTGCGTGGCTCATCGCCTCGATCATCACCATCGGCAGACCCTCGAAGCGTGAGCTGAGCACGTAGAAGGAGGCCTTGGCGAGTTCGTCGTCGAGTCGGTCGGTGTGTCCCATGAGGAGGACGTGATTGTAGAGATGGTTTTCTTCGATCAGGTGACGAAGTTCTGACTTCTTCTCGCCGCTGCCGTAAATCCTCAGCTGCCAGTCGGGATACGTCTCGACGAGCTTCGCCCAGGCCGGGATCAGCATGTCGAAGCCCTTCTGCGGGAAGAGCCGGCCGGCCGCCACCGCGATCTTCGACGTGGGGTCGGCGGGAACCTGGTCGAGGGAGTGCACGGCGTTCGGGATACGGATCACGCGGGTACCGGGCAGCAGTTCGGCGTACTCCTCGCGGTCGCGCTCGGTGAGGACGGCGACGGCGGAGAAGCGCGGGTAGGTCTCCCGGATGCGCTGCTGTACGTCCCGCTTGTGCGTGCCGAGGTTCATGTGCTCCTGGGCGACGCGGATCACGCCGCCCGTGGCGTGCTCGGCGGACAGGAAGTTCAGCGCCGGGCGGGTGGTGACCAGGATGCCGCTGGTCAGCGACCGCATGTACGCGATGAGCCGGTCCTCGACGTACTGGTTGAAGTAGCGGTAGCCGAACTCGCCCTTCGGGATGTGCTGCGCGGGCGTCTGCAGCAGTTCGCCGCGCTTGCGGTCGCGCCAGCGGGCGACGAGCCCGGACGGCGGGGTGTAGGCGCCCTCGCGCAGATCGACGACCGTGGAGACCTTCACCCCCGGGTCGAGCGGGAACTGGATGTCGTCGCGGCGGCGCACCGCGCTGACGATCTCCACGCTCCAGCCCGCCGCCACCAGGGAGTTGGCCTGGTTCATCACCGTGCGGATGGTGCCGCCGCGGCCGTAGGCGTGCAGCAGCAGATACCGGACGAGGGGGCGGTGGGGGAGGGGGCGGCGGTCGGTCATGCGGAGCCTCCCGTGCGGCACTCCAGAGACAGGTTGTCCTTGATCGTGTAGTAGGGGCGCACGCCCAGGTTCCCGACGTGCTGCTCCGGGAACACGAAGATCTTCTTCTTGCCGCGGATGTCGTCGAGGTGCCGTCCGGCCCGCAGTTCGGTGTCGCCGTCGCTGAGGTGGATGTCCCACTCCTCGACGGGCGCGTAGTCGGACGCGACGAGGTCGGAGACGGGGAACTCGCTGTCGAAGCGGTCGCCCTTCAGCCCGGCGTCGTAAGCGAGCCGCCGGTCGGGACGGGCGCGGCGGGTGAGGATCAGCTGCCAGGGGCCCGCCGCGTCGGCGGCGTCCCCGGTGGGGTGTCCGTGGATGCGGCCGACGAGTCTGATGCGTCCGTCGCGCGGCCAGACCTCGGCTATCTCTGCGTGCGCCTTCACTTGCAGTAGCCCCACGCCTGGCACATCGGCCGGAGGATCTCCGGGATGTCGTCCTCGGTGGGGAGTGCCCGCCCGGCCTGCACCTGGCCGGTCTTGATCTTGTCGCGCCAGTCGCCGAGGCCCTTGACGACCTGGGCGTCGTCCTTCCGGCCGTAGTCGAGCATGCCCGGCTCGAAGTCGATGTCGAGGAACTCGCACAGCCGCCGCATCTCCTTCTCCGGATCGGCGGTGATGTCCTCGTAGCGGACGGTGTGTCCGCCCGTGAGTCCCTTGCGGGCCCTTTCCACGGCCTTCATATAGCGCAGCGCGTCGGCGGCGGCCTCGTCGTAGGTGCGCTTGTCGGGGTCGCCCTCGTGCCAGGACTGGGCGATGGAGACCGGATGGCGCAGCAGGAAGACGAAGCGGGCGTCGGGCCAGCAGTCCCGGATGCGCTCGTAGACGAAGGCGTTGCTCGGGGTCTTCTCGACGATGAAGTCCTTGCCCGACTTCACCAGCTCCCGGTGCATGACCCGGTCCCACAGCAGATGCTCCAGGTCGCCGCGCTCCAGGTCGAGGGCGCTCATCGCCTTCTGGGACAGCTTGCTGCCGTAGCCGACCTCGAGCCGGCGTATGTGCAGCTCGTGCGGGGAGTGCAGCCGCGAGTGCGCGTTCATCAGCATCCGCAGCAGGGTGGAGCCGGACCGCACCGGCGACATGATGAAGACCGGCTGCTTCAGCAACCGGTCCGTGGCGAGGTCCTCCGGCCCCGGACATCGGTACACGGCCGTCGGCTTCTTCGCGGCCGGCTTGGGCGCCGTGACCTTGGGGTTCGCGGGCGCGGCAGGCGCGGTGGGGGCGGCCCTGCGCACCTGCAGGCCTGTGGTGGCGGTGAGTGCCCGGTTCAAGTTGCGCATGAGACTCATGCGTCAGGATGGTAAGTAAGGATTCTGAGAAGATTGAAGTAGAGCCCTAAGGGTTCCCTGAGTGAACAGAATCGTTATGAAGTTTTACGTTTGATCGACATCGACCCCCGCGAAGGCCGCCCCGGCGTCCCGCAGCCGCTCGTGCAGCGTCCGGAAGACGGCCGCCGAACGCACACCCGGCCAGTTCGCGGGCAGCAGCTCGGCGGGCAGCCCGGGGTCGACGTACGGCAGATGGCGCCAGGAGTCCAGCGCCAGCAGATAGTCGCGGTACGCCTCCTCCGGCGAGGTGTCCTCGCGGCGCTCCCAGCCGTGCAGCACGGGCGCGTGCCGGTCGAGGAACGCCTCGTGCTGCTTGGCGATCCCGGCCAGGTCCCACCACCGCGACACCGCCTCCGGGGTCGGCGTGAACCCCAGGTGCTCGCCCCGGAACAGATCCACGTACGGGTCGAGCCGCAGCCGGACCAGGGTGTGCCGGGTCTCCTCGTACAGCCGGGCCGGCGCGATCCACACCCCGGGCGAGGCCGTGCCGAAGCCGAGCCCCGCCAGACGGGAGCGCAGTACGTGCCGCTTCTGCCGCTCCGACTCGGGTACGGAGAACACGGCCAGAACCCAGCCCTCGTCCCGCTCCGGCGCCGCCGCGTAGATCCGCCGGTCGCCGTCCTCCAGGAGTTGCCGCGCGTCCTCCGACAGCGCGTACCCGGCCGCCCCCGTCGCCGTACGGGCCGGGAGGAGCAGTCCGCGCCGCTTGAGCCGGGACACCGACGAGCGGACGGAGGGAGCGTCGACCCCGACGGCGGCGAGCAGCCGGATCAGCTCGGAGACGGGCACGGGGCCCGGCACCGCACGGCCGTAGGCGCCGTAGAAGGTGACGATGAGCGAACGTGGTGCGTGCTGTTCGGACACGTTGATCATTTTAGGTCTTCGGCATCACTGCTGGTCACTACCGGTGCGTAGGCGGAACCGCTGAAGTTTTCCGGTTGCCGTGCGCGGCAGCGCGTCCAGGAACACGATCTCGCGCGGACACTTGTACGGCGCCAGCTCCTCCTTCACGAACGCGCGCAGCGCCTCGCCGTCCCGGACCGCTCCCGCGCGGAGCACCGTGTACGCGACGACGACCTGCCCGCGCTCCTCGTCCGGCCGCCCCACCACCGCGGCCTCCAGCACGTCCGGATGGCGCAGCAGGGCCTCCTCGACCTCGGGGCCCGCGATGTTGTACCCGGCCGAGATGATCATGTCGTCGGCGCGCGCGACATAGTGAAAGTACCCGTCCGGCTCGCGGACATACGTGTCACCCGTGACGTTCCAGCCGCCCCGCACGTACTCCGCCTGCCGTGGATCCGCCAGATAACGGCACCCCACCGGACCGCGCACGGCGAGCAGCCCCTGCTGTCCGTCGGGCACCGGCATCCCGTCCGTGTCCTGCACGCGCGCGTGCCACCCCGGCACGGGAACCCCCGTCGTGCCCGGCCGGATGGCGTCGTCGGCGGCGGAGATGAAGATGTGCAGCAGCTCGGTCGCGCCGATGCCGTTGATGATCCGCAGCCCCGTCCGCTCGTACCAGGCCCGCCAGGTGGCCGTCGGCAGGTTCTCGCCCGCCGACACACACCGCCTGAGCGACGACAGGTCGTACCCGGCCGGCCCGTCCATTTCCCCGAGCATCGCCCGGTACGCGGTCGGCGCCGTGAACAACACGGACACCCCGTGCCCCGCCACCGCCGGCAGCAGCTGCTTGGGGCCCGCCTGTTCGAGCAGCAGGGCGCTGGCGCCGGCCCGCATCGGGAAGACGACAAGACCGCCCAGCCCGAAGGTGAAGCCCAGCGGGGGAGACCCGGCGAACACATCGTCCGCGCGCGGCGCGAGGACATGCTCGGAGAAGGTGTCCGCGATCGCCAGTACATCCCGGTGGAAGTGCACACACCCCTTGGGCCGCCCGGTCGTCCCGGACGTGAACGCGATCAGCGCCACGTCGTCGGCCGCCGTGTCGACCGCCTCGTACGGCTCGTCGCTCACCGTGCGGCCCAGGAGACCGTCGGGCCCGTCCCCGCCGTACGTGGTGATCCGCAGCCCCGGCACCTCCGCCTTCACCAGGTCGTCCACGGACCGCGCGTCGCACAGCGCGTGCGACACCCGCGCCAGCTCGCACACCGTCGACAGCTCGTACGGCCGCTGCTGCGCGAGCACCGTCACCGCGACCGCCCCCGCCTTCAGCACCGCCAGCCAGCACGCCGCCAGCCAGGGCGTGGTGGGCCCGCGCAGCAGCACCCGGTTGCCGGGGACGACCCCGAGGCCGGTGGTCAGGGTGTGGGCGATCCGGTCGACGCGGGCGGAGAGTTCGCCGTAGGTCCAGGTGACACCGGCGGAGGTGTGGAAGACCGGCCGGCCGGGGTCGGCCCCGGTGAGCAGCTCGACGGCGGCGTTCAGCCGGGCCGGATAGCGCAGCTCGGGGAGGTCGAAGGTGAGTTCGGGCCACTGGTCGGGGGGAGGGAGATGGTCCTGGGCGAAGGTGTCGATGTGGGCGGTGACCCCTGAGTTCATGACGTTCGCCCCCTGCTGTGGTCCCTGTGGTGGTGGGCTCGCATGTCCGGGTGGCTCGCACGCTTTTGGGTGGGCTCGCACCAGCGAGCGTATCGCCTTGGTGACGGCAGTCAACAGTTCGCGATAGCCTCGACAGTGGCCCAAGGGGGAAGAGGGGACGGCAATGACCGCATTCTCGCTCGAACCGGCGCAACTCGCCTGGTGTGCCGAACTCCGTGCCCTCGCCGCACAACGCCTGCGCCCGCTCGCCGAGAAGGGCGAACCCGGCCACGTCAACCGCCCCCTCGTCGTCGAACTCGGCCGACTGGGCCTGCTCGCCCGGCTGTTCACCTCGGGCGCCCTCGACCTCTGCCTGATGCGCGAGTCCCTGGCGTACGCCTGCACGGAGGCCGAGACGGCGCTCGCCCTCCAGGGACTGGGCGCCCACCCGGTGTACGCCCACGGCACCGAGGCCCAGCGCGCCCGCTGGCTCCCCCGGGTCAGCGACGGCGAAGCGGTGGCCGCGTTCGCGCTCAGCGAGCCGGGCGCGGGCTCGGACGCGGCGGCCCTGTCGCTGCGCGCGGAACCCGACGGCACCGGCCGCTGGCGCCTCACCGGCGAGAAGTGCTGGATCTCCAACGCCCCCGAGGCCGACTGCTACACCGTCTTCGCCCGCACCACCCCCGACGCCGGCGCCCGTGGCATCACCGCCTTCCTGGTCCCGGCCGACCGCCCGGGCCTCACCGGCACCCCCCTCGACATGCTCTCCCCGCACCCCATCGGCGCCCTCGCCTTCGACGCCCTCCCCGTCACGGCCGACGACGTCCTCGGCGCTCCTGATCAGGGCTTCCGTGTCGCCATGGGCACCCTCAACCTGTTCCGCCCCAGCGTCGGCGCCTTCGCCGTCGGCATGGCTCAGGCCGCCCTGGACGCCACGCTCACCCACACCTGTGGACGCGAGGCCTTCGGCGGCAGACTCCGCGACCTCCAGACGGTCGCCCACCAGGTAGCCGAGATGGCCCTGCGCACCGAGGCGGCACGCCTCATGGTCTACGCGGCGGCCACGGCGTACGACACGGGTGACCCGGAGGTCCCGAGCCGGGCCGCGATGGCGAAGCTGCTGGCCACGGAGACCGCCCAGTACGTCGTCGACGCGGCCGTCCAGCTCCACGGGGCGCGGGCGCTGCGACGCGGCCATCTGTTGGAACACCTGTACAGGGAGGTGCGGGCGCCGCGTATCTACGAGGGAGCGAGTGAGGTGCAACGGGCGATCATCGCGAAGGAGTTGTACGGGCGGCACGCGGACGCGCCGATCGCGGATGCGCGAGGCCCCGGAGAAGGCCGGGCCTCCGGGGCGGACCGGGACCCCGTAACGGCACGGAACCCGGCGGAAGGGCGGCCCGTATGAGCGCCGAGCG
The DNA here is from genome assembly GCF_000317595.1 of Streptomyces ipomoeae 91-03. Lineage (GTDB taxonomy): Bacteria > Actinomycetota > Actinomycetes > Streptomycetales > Streptomycetaceae > Streptomyces > Streptomyces ipomoeae. The sequence goes on from NZ_AEJC01000237.1 coordinate 13,405, forward strand.
CGTGAACCCGGCCGAGTTGTCGCCGCCCACCGGCTTCTCGCACGCCGTGGTGGCGACGGGCGGCCGGGTCGTCTTCCTGGCGGGGCAGACCGCGCTCGACGGGGACGGCAAGGTGGTGGGGGAGACGCTGGCGGAGCAGTTCGAGCGGGCGCTCGACAATCTGCTGACCGCGCTGGCGGCGGCCGGTGGTACTCCGGCCGACCTCGCCCGCGTCACGGTCTACGCCACGGATGTCGCCGACTACCGCGCCCAGGCGCCCCGACTGGGCCGGATCTGGCGGAGGTTGGCGGGACGGGACTACCCCGCGATGGCGGTGATCGGCGTCGTACGACTCTGGGACGAGCAGGCCCTGGTGGAGCTGGACGGCTTCGCGGTGCTGCCGTAGCCGTAGCGGACGGACGTCGGGCCTGGCCGCAGCCGACCACCCCGGAAGCGGAAGTCAGGCGGCGGTGGCCAGTTGCCCGAAGACCGGGCGGTGCGGGGCGACGACGCTGCCGTCGGGGAGCAGTTCACCGGTGTCGTCGAAGACGATGGCCCCGTTGCACAGCAGGTTCCAGCCCTGCTCGGGGTGGAAGGCGACGATGTGCGCGGCGTCGCGGGCGGGGCTGTCGTACGAAGGGCACGGGGGCTGGTGGGAACACATGGCGCACCTCCACGTCGTTGTGAGTGCCGGCGGCGTGTCACCGCCTCGCAGTACAGACGATGCCCGCGCCCGGAACTCATCGACAAGCCGAATCGGCGAGACGTGACAGCACCCGGACGTCCTGTGACAGGACGCGGACACAACCGCGTTCGCCGAGACCACCAGGTGGTGAAGTCGGCCGAGTCGACGTACCGCCGGCAGGGTCCGCGAGGGAGTCGGCGACGGCGGCGCTCCGCGACGGCGCCGAGCACGCCCGGACCAACCGAACCAAACGCGAGGCG
>NZ_AEJC01000238.1 GCF_000317595.1 Streptomyces ipomoeae 91-03
CGCTCGTAGCCGTCAAGGTGGGGGCCGGACGGGACGAGCGGGATCCGAGGTGCCGGAAATGACGAGTGAGGCGGAGCGGGAGCCGGGCGGCTGGAGCAGGCGCCGGGTGCTGGGGCTGCTGGCGGCGACGGCCGTACCGGCTGCCCTGGCGGGTTGCTCCGGCTCAGGCGGGACAACCGGGGGCGGGTCGTCCTCGCCCGCGCGGAGCGCCTCGGCATCGACGGCGCCCCAGGCGGAGGCCGAGGCCGCCTCGCCCTCCCCCGCCCCGTCCGGCCCCCGGCCCCTGTTCCTCGGCACGTACACCTCGGCGGAGGGCGGCGGCACCGGGATCGGTGTGGCGACGTACGACGCCCGGAGCGGCCGGATCAC
>NZ_AEJC01000239.1 GCF_000317595.1 Streptomyces ipomoeae 91-03
CCCGGGGTACTTTTCACCATTCCCTCACGGTACTATCCGCTATCGGTCACCAGGGAATATTTAGGCTTAGCGGGTGGTCCCGCCAGATTCACACGGGATTTCTCGGGCCCCGTGCTACTTGGGTGTCTCTCCAACGAGCCGTACAGATTTCAGCTACGGGGGTCTTACCCTCTACGCCGGACCTTTCGCATGTCCTTCGCCTATCCATACGGTTTCTGACTCGTCCCACGGCCGGCAGACCGTGAAAAAGAGATCCCACAACCCCCACGACGCAACCCCTGCCGGGTCTCACACGCCATAGGTTTGGCCTCATCCAGTTTCGCTCGCCACTACTCCCGGAATCACGGTTGTTTTCTCTTCCTGCGGGTACTGAGATGTTTCACTTCCCCGCGTTCCCTCCACTTGCCCTATGTGTTCAGGCAAGGGTGACAGCCCATGACGACTGCCGGGTTTCCCCATTCGGACACCCCCGGATCAAAGCCTGGTTGACGACTCCCCGGGGCCTATCGCGGCCTCCCACGTCCTTCATCGGTTCCTGGTGCCAAGGCATCCACCGTGCGCCCTTAAAAACTTGGCCACAGATGCTCGCGTCCACTGTGCAGTTCTCAAACAACGACCAACCACCCGTCACACACCACATCACGCGGTGCTGCACCGGGGCCGGCATCGTGAAGGGCGAGCAACGCTCGCACCCTCAGACACCCAACAGCGTGCCCGGCACGGTCAGCCGACCAGATCAGCGTTCCACGCCCCCAGCAGGGGCAGTACTAGCGCCTGGTCCGTCCCGACCGTGCCGAATAATCAACGTTCCACCCATGAGCTGACCACCGCCAGACATTCGCTGGCGTAGTGGCTCTGGCTGCCTCGCGGCAGCTAGATGCTCCTTAGAAAGGAGGTGATCCAGCCGCACCTTCCGGTACGGCTACCTTGTTACGACTTCGTCCCAATCGCCAGTCCCACCTTCGACAGCTCCCTCCCGCAAGGGGTTGGGCCACCGGCTTCGGGTGTTACCGACTTTCGTGACGTGACGGGCGGTGTGTACAAGGCCCGGGAACGTATTCACCGCAGCACTGCTGATCTGCGATTACTAGCAACTCCGACTTCATGGGGTCGAGTTGCAGACCCCAATCCGAACTGAGACAGGCTTTTTGAGATTCGCTCCGCCTCACGGCTTCGCAGCTCATTGTACCTGCCATTGTAGCACGTGTGCAGCCCAAGACATAAGGGGCATGATGACTTGACGTCGTCCCCACCTTCCTCCGAGTTGACCCCGGCAGTCTCCTGTGAGTCCCCACCACCCCGAAGGGCGTGCTGGCAACACAGAACAAGGGTTGCGCTCGTTGCGGGACTTAACCCAACATCTCACGACACGAGCTGACGACAGCCATGCACCACCTGTACACCGACCACAAGGGGGACCCTGTCTCCAGGGTTTTCCGGCGTATGTCAAGCCTTGGTAAGGTTCTTCGCGTTGCGTCGAATTAAGCCACATGCTCCGCTGCTTGTGCGGGCCCCCGTCAATTCCTTTGAGTTTTAGCCTTGCGGCCGTACTCCCCAGGCGGGGAACTTAATGCGTTAGCTGCGGCACCGACGACGTGGAATGTCGCCAACACCTAGTTCCCACCGTTTACGGCGTGGACTACCAGGGTATCTAATCCTGTTCGCTCCCCACGCTTTCGCTCCTCAGCGTCAGTAATGGCCCAGAGATCCGCCTTCGCCACCGGTGTTCCTCCTGATATCTGCGCATTTCACCGCTACACCAGGAATTCCGATCTCCCCTACCACACTCCAGTCTGCCCGTATCGAATGCAGACCCGGG
>NZ_AEJC01000240.1 GCF_000317595.1 Streptomyces ipomoeae 91-03
GCGCGCTGCGCTGCCCCGGCAGGCGGCCCGTCGCGTACAGCTCCGGCTTCGCGCCGTCCGTCGACAGGGACGCCGACGGCGCCAGGGCGCTCGCCGCGGCCGTACGGCGGGCCTGCAGCGGCACCGGGGCGTGCTCCGGCGGCACCGGCGACGGTCCGGTGGCACCGGACGGGCCGACGGGGCCGTCGTGGTCACCGGGCTTGTCGCCCTGCGGGCGCCGGGCACGGTACGCCGCCCGGTACGCCGCCGGGGACGAACCGAGCTGGCGGCGGAAGTGCCCGCGCAGCGCCACCGGCGAACGGAAGCCGCAGCGGCCCGCGACCTCGTCCACCGAGTAGTCCGACGTCTCCAGCAGCCGCTGCGCCTGCAGCACGCGCTGAGTGATCAGCCACTGCAGGGGAGCGCTCCCGGTGAGCGAACGGAACCGGCGGTCGAACGTACGACGGCTCATGTACGCCCGTGCCGCGAGCGTCTCCACGTCGAACTGCTCGTGGAGGTGCTCCAGCGCCCAGGCGACGACCTCGGCGAGCGGGTCGGCGCCGATCTCCTCCGGTAAAGATCGATCGAGGTAGCGCTCCTGGCCGCCCGATCGCCGCGGCGGGACGACGAGACGCCGGGCCAGGGCCCCTGCCGCCTCGTTGCCGTGGTCCGTCCGCACGATGTGCAGACAGAGATCGATCCCGGCCGCGGTGCCGGCCGAGGTGAGTACGTCGCCGTCGTCCACGAAGAGCTCTCGTGGGTCGACGTGGGCGGACGGATAGCGCTTGGCCAGCGTCGGCGCGTACATCCAGTGCGTGGTGGCCGGCCTGCCGTCCAGCAGGCCGGCGGCGGCCAGCACGAAGGCACCGGTGCACAGCCCGACGATACGGGCGCCCTCTTCGTGCGCTCGGCGCAGTGCGTCGAGCGCCTCCTCCGGCGGCGGTGAGGTGATCGAACGCCATGCGGGCACGACCACCGTGCCCGCCCGCGAGATCGCCTCCAGGCCGTTCGGTGCGGTGAGTTCCAGGCCCCCTGTGGTCCGCAGTGGGCCTTCCTCGCCCGCGCACACCAACAGGCGGTAGCGCGGTACGCCGGCGTCCTGGCGGTCGATCCCGAACACCGACAGCGGTATGGAACTCTCGAAGATGGGGCCGCCGCTGAACAGCAGCACCGCGACGATCTCCTTGCGGCGTCGCCCGGAGAGTTTCCGGGCCGCGGCATCCGGCGCGGCGGTGGAGTCGTGGCTCATACTGCTAAGCCCCCCTCGGTGGTCGCGGCTCCTCGGTTGTGTCGCTCCTGCACGTTTCCCCTTGGTCCTGCACGAGTCCCCCGCCGTAAGACAGTCATGATCGAATCTACTGCGTCGCGTGGTGCCGGCGTGACCAGTTCGCCATCCGGCACATTGTCGACATGGCAACTTGGCGTGAAGCATTCGATCACGAAGCGTTGCACTCTCGTGCCGTGCAGGGAAGTACGCCTCGCCCCAGTGGCTGGTCCACGTAGGGTGCGCGCGACCCCTGGACCCCTTTCCGCGCAGGTCGAACGGGGGGTGGAGGGGTGTTCGGCCAAGGGATGTGCGGGTGGCCGAAGTTGGCTGAAAAGATACGGGGGTGTGCGCGGAAACCGGTCAGCCGACCGGCGTACTCGGGCCGGAGTTCCGTCCGCCCCCGCGCGCCCCGGAAGCGGATCGTCCGTGTCGGGCGCGGTGGGGGGTGTGATCTTCGGCCACCGGGCGGGTGGGGCGGGGCGTACGGGATGTACGGGCCCTGCGGGTGGCGCGGGTTGTGCGCGTCGCGCCGCGTTCGGACTGGCGGAGGAGGATGCGGCAGACGCCGGTCACCGCGGCGAGGCCCAGGGCGGTGCCCGCGGCACCCGCGAGTGAGGTACCGAACCAGACGAGGACGACCGGGACGAGGACGCAGCTGAAGACCGCCCAGCGGACCACGTCCGTGGCGGTGTGGTCGGGGTGCTCCGGGGGCGTGGCCCCGGGGGCGTGGGCAGGAGCGGGGGCGGCGGAGGACTGGGGTGCGGTGCGGGGGGCTGGCACGGCTTGCTCTCTTCTGACTCCCTCGGGGTCGGCTTACCGGGGTTCAACGCGTGTTCGAGCCGTCGGTCACTGGTACCGCGGCGTTTGCGTTGCCGCGGGGCGGGGTTTCGCTCACCGGAGCTCGCGGCCTGCGGGGCGACTGCCCAAGTCGGGGAGGGCTAAACGGCTCCCGGGCCACGGGGGGCGGTTGTTCGCGACGGTGCCGGGTGCGGTGGTGGGGCTTTCGTCGTGTGAAGTTCGTTCCTGTGTAAACCGGCTGTACGTGGCAGCAACCATTGCGTTGTGGGCGGGGGGTCGTGCATGCTCCCTGGAACCCCGTGCAAGCCGGTGCGGGATCTGGGCGGAGGAGGCGTGCGGCCGTACCCTTGGGGGTATGGGGTCGGGAAGATGATTCCCGGACACAGCTCTGCCGCACACTGACGTCCCATCCACGTCGTCCCACCCACGAGGATCCAAACGTCGAGACACCCATGGCCGGTCACGAATTCTTCGACTCCGCGGACCGCAAGCGGAGGCCCGTCGCCGATCCCACGGCGGCCGACCCCCTGGCGGCGGAAGAGACACGCCCCACCTGCGACCCCGCCTTCAAGCATGGCGTCGTCGTCGGTTTCGACGGTTCCACGTCCAGCGAGCGCGCCCTCGCGTACGCCATCGGCATGGCCCGCCGCTCCGGCTCGGGCCTGATCATCGTGCACGTGGCCAATCGGCTGCCGACCACCGTGTGGGCCGGCTGCGAGCCGCCGGTCTTCGTCGATGTCCCCGATCACCGCACCGAGGTCCTCGGGCTGGAGCTGGCCTGCGCCGACTACCTCGCCGAGGTGCCCTGGATCCTCGTCGAGCGTGGTGGTGACATCTGCCATGAACTCGAAGAGGTGGGGCGCGAGTACGAGGCCGACGCGATCGTCGTCGGGTCCACGCACGGGATCGTCGGACGGATCTTCGGCTCCGTCGCCGGGCGGCTCGCCAAGCGGGCGCAGCGGCCGGTCATCGTCATCCCCTGAGCTCGCCGCCCTTCCGTAACCGCCCGTCGGTCCAGGTGGGATGAACCGTGGGCGATTTCCGTCTCCCTTCCTTCCGTCTTCCGTGGACGCATGAATCTACTGGCGCGTAGGGGTGTTTGTGTCCTTGTGAAGGGCATATACCGGTCGCCGGTCTCCTGGCCGTGACCGCCTGGCCGACGGTGAGCCTCCGGCGTGCGAGGCGTGCTGCCGGCCGGGGTGTGACGGCCACCGGGTGATGGCAGCCGGCGCCGGGGGTTGGGCGTCCCCGGCGTGCTCGAGCGGACCCCCTGTGAACGGCGGCATCACATGGGGGTCCGCTCTGATGTGTGGCCTCTGCGGGCGCGGCCCCGGAAAGGACTCGGCTACTCCACCGTCACCGACTTCGCCAGGTTCCTCGGCTTGTCGATGTCCCGACCCAGGGCCAGCGCCGTGTGGTAGGCGAGGAGTTGGAGGGGGATGCCCATCAGGATGGGGTCCAGCTCGTCCTCGTTCTTCGGGACCACGATCGTCTGGTCCGCCTTCTCCTGCTCCTGGTGGGCCACGGCGAGGATCTTGCCCTGGCGGGCCTTGATCTCCTCCAGGGCGGCGCGGTTCTTCTCCAGGAGGTCGTCGTCGGGGACGATGGCGACCGTGGGGAGGGCGGGCTCGATGAGGGCCAGCGGGCCGTGCTTGAGCTCGGAGGCGGGGTAGGCCTCGGCGTGGATGTAGGAGACCTCCTTGAGCTTGAGGGAGGCCTCGCGGGCGACCGGGTAGCCCCGGACGCGGCCGATGAAGAGCATCGAGCGGGCCTCGGCGAACTGCTCGGCCAGCTTCTTGATCTCGTCCTCCTGCTCCAGCATCTCGGAGATCTGCGCGGGGAGCCTGCGCAGGCCCTCGATGATCCGCTTGCCGTCGCGGACGGAGAGGTCGCGGGTGCGGCCGAGGTGGAGCGCCAACAGGGCGAAGGCGACGGTCGTGTTGGTGAAGCACTTCGTCGAGACGACGCAGACCTCGGGGCCCGCGTGCACGTAGATGCCGCCGTCGGCCTCTCGGGCGATCGCCGAGCCGACCACGTTCACCACTCCCAGGACCCGCGCGCCCTTGCGCTTCAGTTCCTGGACGGCCGCCAGCACGTCGTACGTCTCGCCGGACTGGGAGACGGCGATGTAGAGGGTGTCGGGGTCGACGACCGCGTTGCGGTAGCGGAACTCGGAGGCCGGCTCGGCGTCCGCGGGGATGCGGGCGAGCTCCTCGATCATCTGGGCGCCGATCATGCCGGCGTGGTACGAGGTGCCGCAGCCGAGGATCTTCACACGGCGGATCTGGCGGGCCTCGCGGGCGTCCAGGTTGAGGCCGCCGAGGTGCACGGTGGAGAAACGGTCGTCGATACGGCCGCGCAGCACACGGTCCACGGCCTCGGCCTGCTCGTGGATCTCCTTGTGCATGTACGTGTCGTGGCCGCCCATGTCGTACGAGGCCGCCTCCCACTCCACGGTGGTGGGCTCGGCCGTCGTACGGGTGCCCTCCGTGGTGTACGTGCGGAAGTCGTCGGCCTTGAGGGTGGCCATCTCGCCGTCGTCGAGCGTGACGACCTGGCGGGTGTGGGCGACCAGGGCCGCTATGTCCGAGGCGACGAACATCTCCTTCTCGCCGATGCCGAGGACGACCGGGGAGCCGTTGCGGGCCACCACGATGCGGTCGTTGAAGTCGGCGTGCATGACGGCGATGCCGTACGTGCCCTCGAGGATGCGGACCGCCTGGCGGACCTTCTCCTCCAGGGTGGTGGCCTGGGAGCGGGCGATGAGGTGGGTGATGACCTCGGTGTCGGTCTCGGAGAGGAACTCGACGCCGTCCGCCTCCAGCTTCCTGCGCAGCTCGGCGGCGTTGTCGATGATGCCGTTGTGGACGACGGCGACCTTGTTGTCGGCCGACATGTGCGGGTGGGCGTTGACGTCGGACGGAGCGCCGTGGGTGGCCCAGCGGGTGTGGGCGATGCCGGTGGTGCCCTTGAAGCGCGCGGGGACCTTGGCCTCCAGATCACGGACCCGGCCCTTGGCCTTGACCATCTTCAGGCCCGCCGTCTTGGGTGACGTCACGACGATGCCCGCCGAGTCGTAGCCCCGGTACTCCAGGCGCTGCAGGCCCTCCAGAAGCAGCGGTGCCACATCACGCTTGCCGATATAGCCGACAATTCCGCACATATATAGGTGTCCCGTTTCCCTTGACTCTTGCTTGGTGGTCGGTCAGCCGTAGACCATGCGGCGCAGCTGTCTGAGCGTGAGCTCGGGCGGTGCGACCGCGCGGTACTTCAGGTCCGCCTCGATCCGTTCGAAGATCGCCGTGTTGACCAGGCCCTGGGCCTGGAGTTCGCGGTGGCGGCGACGGACGTAGTCCTCGGTCGTCTCGTCGAAGTACGCGAGCACGTCTTGAATCACACGCAGCGCCTCGCCCCGGTTCAGGGGCGTGGTCCGCGTCAGATGATCAACAAGTTCGTCGTGCACCCGGTAGATCCTGAGGTACGAGCGATGGTTTCGCAAGAATCCTGCCCGATTTCGGGCAGCTCCCTGTTATTGAACCTTGGGAGAACGTTGAAACTGTTATGAGCCGCTGTTCGGAAGCCGTCCATCCGGTGGCCCGCAGTCCGTCGCCTGCGGCGACGATTTTCAGACGCCATGGACATTCCTCGCATGGGCGTACCCGAGCGGCTCGCCGACCGCATGAGCATGGCCGAGCAGCACGAGTACCTGCGCGCCCGGTTCTCCCGGCGCTCGATGATCAGAGGCGGGGCCGTCACGCTGGGCGCCGTCACCGGTGGCGTGTTCGTCACCGGCCCCGCGGCCCAGGCCGCCACCGCCGCCGCCCGGGCCGCCGTACCCGCCCAGGCCGCGACGCGCACCGAGCACGTCGACGGCTCCCTCGTCGCCCCCTTCGGCCGCCACCTCGCCTACGGCAACGACCCCCGCACCGAGATCAGCGTCTCGTGGCAGGTGCCGGTCGCCGTCAAGAAGCCGTTCATCCGGATCGGCGCCCACCCCCAGGACCTCTCCCGCAGGATCGAGGCCGAGGTACGCGCCCTGTTCACCCCGGCCGGTGTCGGCGCGAGCGGCAACCACACGCAGTACTACGTGCACGCCGCGCTCACCCACCTCAAGCCCGGCCGCACGTACTACTACGGCGTCGGCCACGCCGGCTTCGACCCGGCCGAACCGCACCTCCTCGGCACCCTGGGCACCTTCACCACCGCCCCCGCCCTCCCCCACTCTCGGCTTCGCTCGAGCGGGGGGACCCCCATGGCGCCGTTCACCTTCACCGCCTTCGGCGACGAGGGCGTCGGCTATCACGGCCTCGCCAACAACAGCCTCCTCCTCGGCCAGAACCCGGCCTTCCACCTGCACGCCGGCGACATCGCGTACGGTGACCCGGCCGGACAGGGCAAGACCTCCGACACCGGCTTCGACTCGCGGATCTGGGACCAGTTCCTCGCCCAGACCGAGTCCGTCGCCAAGTCCGTCCCCTGGATGCCCGCGTACGGCAACCACGATATGGAGGCCTGGTACTCGCCCAACGGCTACGGCGGCGAGGACGCCCGCTGGAACCTCCCCGACAACGGGCCGGACCCCAAGAACCTCCCGGGCGTCTACTCCTTCGTCTACGGCAACACGGCGGTCGTCTCGCTCGACGCCAACGACATCTCCTTCGAGATCCCGGCCAACCTCGGCCTCTCGGGCGGCACCCAGACCAAGTGGCTGGAGGGCCGGCTGAAGAAGTACCGGGCCGCGAAGGACATCGACTTCATCGTCGTCTTCTTCCACCACTGCGCCTACTGCACCTCCACCGCGCACGCCTCGGAGGGCGGTGTGCGCCAGGAGTGGGTGCCGCTGTTCGAGAAGTACGGCGTGGACCTGGTGATCAACGGCCACAACCACCAGTACGAGCGCACGGACGTCATCAAGGCGGGCAAGGTCGCCAAGAAGCTGCCGATCGGCGGCACGGCCTACCCCGAGAGCGAGGGCGTGGTGTACGTCACGGCGGGTGCGGCGGGCCGCAGCCTGTACGCGTTCAGCGCGCCGCAGTCGTACAAGGGGCACGAGAACGAGGTCGAGTCGGTGGCCTCCTTCATCAACACCAAGGGCGGGAAGGTCGACGAGACGGTCACCTGGTCGCGCGTGCGCTACCTCGACTACTCATTCCTGCGGGTGGACGTGAAGCCCGCGCCGAAGGGGCACCTCGCGACCCTGACCGTGCGCGGCATCGCCGAGACCGGCGAGGAGGTCGACCGCTTCACGGTGGCCCGCCGGGCGAAGTAGGGCCTCGGGCGCGCCCCGAGGGCGGGGCGCACGCTCAGGCCCACACAGGCGGTCCTCACAGGCGTTTGAGGACCGCCTGCTTGGCCATCGTGAACTCCTCGTCCGTCAGGACGCCCGACTTGTGGAGTTCCCCCAGTTCGCGCAGCCGGCGCAGCAGGGCGTCGTGGTCGTCCTCGGTGCGGGCGGGCGTGGGCCGGGGTATGGGTTCGGCGGCGGGACGCGGTGGTGGTACGTCCTCGACGGCCGCCGACGGGTGCGGGAGGCGGGCCTGGACCGCCGCCGCGACCAGGGCCATCAGCGGGTCCTTCTTGAAGCCCCACAGCTCGACGGAGTTCGCGTCGTACTTGGGCGGGGCCTTGGTCGGCGCGTTCCGCGGGGTGAAGCGGAGGTAGCCGTTCTCCAGGCCGGCCGAGGGGTGCCACTCCACGGCCTCGATGTCCCGCAGCGCCAGCTGCCGGGTCCCGGCGGCGGCCTTGGAGTCCTCCGTCTTCCAGTTCCACTCCAGCCGTACGTGCTCCCCGTCGAAGCTCGCGGTGCCGTCCCCGGCGGAGACCGAGAGCGGGACGGCGGGGCCGGGCAGCAGATAGGCGTCGACCGCGTCCGTCGGCACCTCGTCGAGCAGCAGCGCGTTGCGGATCTCGTCCACGAAGTACTCGGCGACGCCGTACCGGTCGGAGTCGACGCTCAGCTGGTACGGGTCGTCGGCGTCGGTGAGCCGGCCGCCGGTGGCCTGGAGGAGAGGGTCGGAGCCGTCGCGCAGCCTGAGGCGCAGCCGCCCCGACTTCTTGCCCTGCTCGAAGGAGATGCCCGCCAACGCGCCCAGCGGGACCGTGAGTTCGCCCAGGGTCTTGCGGAGCAGGCTCACGCTCTTGTCCCGGCCGGGGGTCAGGCGCAGGGTGTCGCCGTCGAAGGTCCAGGTGCCGTCCCGCTGGAGGATTTCCGCCGCCATGAAGGTGATTGTTCCATCGGGGGTGGGAGGGTGGGCTGGACCTGCGTGTGTTCTCGCCTCCGCCGCCCCTGCCCGTCCCATCCCACAGGGGCTGCGCCCCTTACGGGGCGACGGGCACCTCGGAGGACCGTACTCCGAGGTGCCCGTCTGCTTGTGCGGGGCCGTGGCTACAGGCCCGCTATGGGGTTCTTCAGGGTGCCGACGAGTTGCAGCGCGCCCGCCGGGTCCGCCAGGTCCACCATCTGCTTGTTGTTGCGCAGTTGGAGGCGGTTGAGGCAGGAGAGGGCGAACTCGGGGACGAACATGTCGTACTGGGCGAACTTGTCGGCGAGTTCGGGCATCGAGTGCTGGTAGTCGCGGACGGTCTCGGCGACCGTGCGCCAGAAGTCCTCCTCCTCCAGGACGCCCTCGTCGGCGAGGTTCGACGCCAGGAAGCGGAAGAAGCAGTCGAAGACGTCCGTGAAGAGGGACAGGAGCTTCTTGTCCTCGGGGACGTCGACGCGGAGGCGTTCGACCGCCGGCGGGAGCACCGCCTCGGGGTCCATGACCGCGATCTCCTCGGCGATGTCCTTGTAGATCGCCCGCTCGACGACACCGTCCTTCAGCACGAGGATGACGTTCTCGCCGTGCGGCATGAAGACCAGGTCGTAGGCGTAGAAGCAGTGCAGGAGCGGGGTGAGGTACGCCTTGAGATAGCGGCGCAGCCACTTTGTGGGGGGCAGGCCGGAGCGTTCGATCAGTGCCGCGGCGAAGCCCCTGCCCTCGTGGTCGACGTGGACCAGGGACGCCATGGTCGCCAGGGACTCGCCCTCCTGCAACCCGGCGACCGGGCTCTCGCGCCACAGCGCGGCCAGCATCTTGCGGTACGGGGAGTACTTGTCGGTGGCGGCCTCGTACTCCAGGTGCCGGTAGCCGACGGCGGCGCGCTCGCGGATGATCGACAGGCCCGTCGACTTGAGCACCGGGTCGCTGTCGATGAGCTGGGCCAGCCAGTCGTTGATCGCCGGGGTCGCCTCCATGTACGCCGCCGAGAGGCCGCGCATGAAGCCCATGTTGAGGACGGACAGGGCCGTCTTCACGTAGTGCTTCTCGGGGCTGGACCGGTTGAAGAACGTCCGGATCGACTGCTGGGCCAGATACCCGTCGTCCCCCTCGCCGAGGCAGACCAGGTGCTGCTGGGCGACCTCGGCGGCGAAGGTGACGGTGAGCTTGTTCCACCACTGCCAGGGGTGGACCGGGATGAAGAGATAGTCGGCGGGGTCCAGCTCCAGGTCGGTGAGGACGGAGTGGAAGCGGGCGACCGTCTCCGCGCCCAGCTCCTCCCGCAGGAACGCCTCGTACTCGATGCCCACACCCGCCGTGAACGCCGCCCGGGAGCGGTGCGCGGCCAGCCAGACCAGCCGGACCGGGCTCGCGGTCTCGGGGGCGTACGACAGGTACTCGTGGACGCCGAAGCCGAGGCGGCCGTTGTTGGCGACGAAGCAGGGGTGGCCCTCGGTCATGCCGGTCTCGATGGCCTGGAAGCCGCCGTCGACCAGCTCGGCGACCGGGGTCTGCGGCTTGGTGAGCTTGTAGCAGGTGCCGGAGAGGGTGGAGGAGATCTCCTCCAGGTAGACCGGCAGGATCTCGTCGCTCAGGCCGAGGGACCGCTTCAGCTCGATGAAGAAGTCCAGCGCGGCCGGCGGGAGGTCGACGCCGTCTCGTTGACGGGAGATCGAGTCGGCGTCGACCTGCCAATGGTCGAGGGCACGGATCACTGCCGTGAAGGTGTACCGGGTCAGGCCGTCGTCGCTGTGTACGACGTACCGCTCCCCGTCCTTCTCCGGGGTGATCAGCCGCTCGTGGGCGAACTCGGCGAGGGCCTTGCGGAGCAGCAGGCGGTTGGCCCGTGCCCAGCGGTGGGGGGACAGATGCGCCACGGCATCGGACAGGGTCATACGGTGACTCCTCGGGCGGCCAGGCTGTGCCTTGTAAAGAACTGGTCGCGGGTGCAGAAGCTGAGCAGGGCCCGCTTCTCCGGCTTGTCGATCTCGCGCTCGGGGACGAAACCGACGACTTCGTTGAGGGCGTGGACCGCCTTGTTGGAGACGTCCGGCTCGACGACGACCCGGTGGGTGGCCGGGTCCTCGAAGAGGTGCGCCATCACAGCGGTGATCACGGACCTGGTGAACCCGTGCACCGGGGTGTCCGTCGGCGGTACCAGGAAGTGCATGCCGACGTCGCCCGGCTCGGGTTCGTACAGGCCGACCAGTTCACGGTGGGCCGGGTCGTACTTCTCCATGAGGAAGGCGGGCTCGCCGTCGAGCAGCCCCAGCAGGGCGTGGTGGTGCGGGTCCGCCGCGATCTCCATGTACGCGCGCTCGACATCCTCCAGTTTGGCGTCCTGCATCATCCAGTAGGCCGCCTTGGGGTGCGTGACCCAGGTGTGCAGCAGCTCGGAGTCCTTGAGCGGGTCGAGGGGGCGGAACGTGAAGGTCATACGGCGAACTCCTGGAACGCGATCGTCTTCTCGACCGGGTAGTACTCCGTGCCGAGCAGCTCGCGGATGATGTACGAGTTCCGGTACGCGCCCATGCCCAGGTCGGGCGAGGTGATGCTGTGCGTGTGGACGCCCGCGTTCTGCAGGAAGACCCCGCGCCCGGTGGTGTCGATGGCGTAGTTGCGGGCCACGTCGAAGCGGCCGTGGCCGTCGAAGACGAGCCGGTCGTGGATCGGGGCGAGGAAGGCCGGCGGCCGGTAGTGGTAGCCGGTGGCCAGGACCAGACCCTCGGTCTCGATCTCGAAGTCCTTGCCCTGCTCCTCCTGGCGCAGCCCGAGGACGTACCGCCCGTCCTCATGAACGGCGCTGTTGAGGGACGAGTTGGTGAGCAGCCGGGTCGGGACCGGACGGCCCCCGCCGCTGACGTTCTTCTGGTACAGCAGGTCGAAGATCGAGTCGATCAGCTCCGAGTTGATGCCCTTGAACAGCCCCTTCTGCTGCTTCTCCAGCCGGTAGCGGGTCTCCTCGGGCAGCGCGCGGAAGTAGTCGATGTAGTCCGGGGACGTCATCTCCAGCGTCAGCTTGGTGTACTCCAGCGGGAAGAACCGCGGGGAGCGGGTGACCCAGTTGAGCTGGTAGCCGTGGACGTCGATCTCGGAGAGGAGTTCGTGGTAGATCTCCGCGGCGCTCTGGCCGCTGCCGACGATCGTGATCGACTTCTTCGTCTGCAGCTCCGCCTTGCGGTGCATGTACTGCGCGTTGTGGAAGAAGTCACCGCCCAGGCCCTCGCAGGCCTCCGGGACGAACGGGACGGTGCCGGTGCCGAGCACGAGGTGCCGGGCGCGCAGGACATCGCCGTCCGCCGTCTTCACGGCGTAGAGCTCGTCCTCGTACGTCACCTCGGTGACCGTCGTGCCGAAGCGGACGTTGCTCAGCTTGTCGGCGGCCCAGCGGCAGTAGTCGTCGTACTCGACCCGGAGCGGATAGAAGTTCTCACGGATGTAGAACGAGTACAGTCGGCCGGACTCCTTGAGGTAGTTGAGGAAGGAGTACGGGGACGTCGGGTCGGCCAGGGTGACCAGGTCCGACATGAACGGGGTCTGGAGGTGGGCGCCGTCGAGGAACATGCCCGAGTGCCACTCGAAGTGCGGCTTGGAGTCCAGGAAGATCCCGTCGAGTTCGGCGATGGGCTCGGTCAGACAGGCGAGGCCGAGGTTGAAGGGTCCCAGTCCGATGCCGATGAAGTCGTAGGTCCTCACGGCGGATTCAGGAAGCGCGGTCAAGGGATTCTCCCAGGTACTGCTCGGCGTGGCCGGCGATCAGATCGAGTACGGCGGCGATGTCGTCGGCCGTGGTCTCGGGGTTGAGCAGGGTGAACTTCAGATAGTGGCGACCGCCGACCTTGGTGCCCGCGACCACCGCGTCACCGGAGGCGAACAGGGCCTTGCGGGCGTACAGGTTGGCGCGGTCGATCTCAGCCGGGTCGGTGACGGCCTCGGGGATGTAGCGGTAGACCAGCGTGGACAGCTGGGGCTCCACGACCACGTCGAAGCGCGGGTCGGCGGCGAGCAGTTTCCAGCCCTCCTGCGCCAGGTCGCACACCTCGTCGAAGAGCTGCCCGACACCGTCGGCGCCCATCGTGCGCAGCGTCATCCACAGCTTGAGCGCGTCGAAGCGGCGGGTGGTCTGCAGGGACTTGTCGACCTGGTTGGGGATGCGCTCGGTGACCATGCGGCGCGGGTTGAGGTACTCCGCGTGGTAGGTGGCGTGGCGCAGGGTGGCGCCGTCGCGGACCAGGACGGCCGACGAACTCACCGGCTGGAAGAAGGACTTGTGGTAGTCCACGGTGACGGAGTCGGCCCGCTCGATGCCGTTCAGCAGTTCGCGGCGCTTGAGCGAGACCAGCAGCCCGCAGCCGTACGCCGCGTCCACGTGCATCCACGCCCCGTACTGGGCGCACAGCTCGGCTATCTCGGGCAGCGGGTCTATGGAGCCGAAGTCGGTGGTGCCGGCGGTGGCGACGACGGCCATGGGGACGAGGCCGTCGTTCTCGCAGCGCTCCAGTTCGCGGGCGAGGGCGACGGTCTGCATGCGCTTGTTGCCGTCGACGGGGATGGACACCACCGCGTCCTGGCCGAGGCCCAGCAGTTTCGCCGACTTCTTCACACTGAAGTGGCTGACCTCGGAGGCGAAGACGCGCAGTTCGGCCGCACTGTCGGTTTTGGCCTCCTCCCGGGCCAGCAGCAGCGCCTGGAGGTTGGACTGGGAGCCGCCGGAGGTGAACACGCCGTCGGCGGCGTCGCCGAAGCCGACGCGCTCGTTGGTCCAGTCGATCAGTTTGCGCTCGATGAGCGTGCCGCCGGCCGACTGGTCCCAGGTGTCGAGCGAGGAGTTGACGGCGGAGAGGACGGCCTCGCCGAGTACGGCCGGGATGACGACCGGGCAGTTGAGGTGGGCGAGATAGCGCGGGTGGTGGAAGTAGATCGCGTCGCGGAGGTAGACGTCCTCCAGCTCGTCGAGGACCGCGGCCGTGTCGTGCAGCGGCTTGTCGAGGTCGATCTGCTCGATGGTGGGGGAGAGGGCGTCGACGGTGACACCGGTGAACGGTCGGTCGGTGGTGGCGAGTTTGGCCGCCACCCGCTCCACGCCTTCGGTCACGGTGCGGCGGTACCGCTCCGCGGTCGTGTCATTGAGCAGGTGCGAGCGCATGGGGAGGTCCTCCGAGCGGGGCAGTGCGGGCGGGACGGAGAGGTGAGGTGTGGGGGGCGGAATCACATCGTCCAACTTAGGTAAGGCTAACCTAACTAACACTCCGGAAATCCTGACTCCCCCGTGACTGTCATCACGTCAGAAACGCGCGTGACTCGGTTTATTGGCGACGCCCCCGCGCTAGCCGTCGCCGCGCTCGCGCAACTGCTCCTCGGTCAGGCCCTCACGCCAGTAACCGACGAACGTCACCCGCCGCTTGTCGATCCCGCGCTCCCGCACGAGATGCCGGCGCAGCTCCTTGACCCGCCCGGACTCCCCGGCGATCCAGGCGTAGGGCAGCGAGTGGGGCGGCAGTTGGGCGTCCCGGATCGCGTCGAGGGCGGCCGGGGCGCCTTGGGCCCGCACCAGCCAGGTGATCTCGGCGTCGGCGTCGGTCACCAGGTCCTGGATGTCCTCCGCGTGATGGACCTCCAGCCACACCCGGGCCGGCATACCGGCGGGCAGCGACTCCAGGATCGCGGAGGCGGCCGGAAGGGCCGTGTCGTCACCCTGGATCAGCACCAGGTCGGTGTCCTGCGGCGGCCGGAACCGGATGGCCCGGTTGTCGGCGACGGCGGGCCCCAGCAGGAGAACCCGGTCACCGGGAGCGGCGGTGGAGGCCCACCGCGACGCGGGCCCGGCGGGCACGGCGGCCTCCGGCTCGACGCCGTGCAGCACGAAGTCGATGTCGATCTCGTCGGGATCACGCCGTAGGTCCCGCAGAGTGTACGACCGCATCACGGCCCGTACGCCGTCGGGCAGTTCACGCCATCCCTGCCACCATCCGTCGCCGAGTCCGATGGGCACGACGGGGGCGTCCTGCCCCGGATGCGGCAGGAAGAGGGACAGCGACTGGTCTCTCCCGTCGGAGTGGAAGTGCCGCAGTTCGTCTCCGGCGAACGAGACCCGGACAAGAGACGGCCCCAGCCGCCGAGTCCGAACAACCTGAAGGGAGAAGAACCGGAAGGGGGCGGCTACGGCCGTCGTCATCAGGGGGCTCCTGAGTGTGCGTCAGGGGGCTTGTGAAGGAAGGGCCGCGCCCGGGGAACCCAGGGGCGCGGGGCTGTGACATATGCGGCTCCGCCGCGTGGGCGCGACCAGCCGCAACCGGCCCGCGGCTCGCCCGCCACCCGCTGACCCACGGCGATGGGAGCGGCCCTCTCGGCGGAGCGCCTAGCTGACCTTCTTGGCGTTCTCGATCGCTTCCGCCAGCTCCTCGAGCAGCGGCGCGCACTTGTCGTAGGACAGAATCGGCTCGGGGTTGCGCCCGATCACCTGCCCGGCCTTCACGGCGGGCAGCGCCTTCCACGTGGCCTCGGTGATGTCAGCGGGCTGGATGGCCGACGTGCGGTTGTCCATGATGATGACGTCCGCGTCGTACTTGTCGACGTTCTCCCAGCTGAGGTTCTCGAACCAGCCCCCGCTCGCCTTCAGCGCGGCAGCGCTCGGCTCGACGAAGTTCACGCCGAGGGCCTTGTAGTACTCGAGGTCGATGGAGAGGTTCGAGCCGGAGACGTAGAAGATGTCCTGGCTGGCGGAACCGGCGAGCACCTTGATGTCGGGCTTGGCCTTGCAGGCCGCGCGCAGCCGGGCGGCGGCGTCCTCGAACCGCTTCTTCGCGGCGGTGATCTTCTCGGACTCCACGTCCGCGCCGAGCGACTTGGCCAGCTCCAGCACACGCTGCAGCGGCTCGGTCATCTGACGGTCGTACGCGGAGATGCCGACGCTCTGGGCGAGCTTGGCGATCTTGTCCTTGGAGGCCTCGGGGACGTACCAGAGGGTGCCGGCGTCGTCGAACATCGTCGTGATGAGGACGTCGGGGGAGAGGGCGGCGTACTTCTCGATCTTGAACTCGTCCCAGACGTTGCCGATGATCGTGACCTTGCTGATGTCGAGGTCGCCGGCCTGGACGTCGGCCTTGCCGTCCTGCGTCCTGGTGGGGCCGAAGACGCCCTTGACGTCGATGCCGTAGTCGTACAGCGCGGCGGCGACACCCACGAACGCGACGATGTTCTGGGGGGTCTTGTCGAGCTTCACTGTCGTGCCGCGGTCGTCCTTGAACGTCCAGGGGCCCGACTTGGCGGCAGCCGTCTCCTTGTCGGAGCCAGTGCTGCTGCTCGACTCCTCGTCTCCGCAGGCGGCGAGGGCGGCACCGAGACCGAGTGCGCCACCGGCGGCGAGGATGCCACGGCGGGTGAGGTGAGCGGCTCTGGCGTTGGACATGTGTATGGCTACTTTCGAACGGGGCGGCGAACGCCCGAGGGTGAGTTCGAAGGTAGGTTAGCCTAACCTCACCACTTGTCCAGAGGGTGGTTCCAAGTGAGGGAATGCCCAGGTCGACGCCTGCCCCAATCTTTGAATTCCCTGTGAATCGAAGGCTGGTGGGGAAATTTAGGGTTCAAAGATCCCTTGAGTCGCTGGTCATCTCGCGGATGCGAAGGCGTGGCCGACAGGGTGCGGGAGTACGTCGAAGGGCCCGACAACCGTGTCGCAGACGGCTGTCGGGCCCTTGTGAGGGGCCTCGAAGGGGATTCCGGTAGATGGAATTCGGCCTCAGCCCACGAGCCCCAACTCCCGTGCGATCAGCATCCGCTGGACCTCACTCGTGCCCTCGCCGATCTCCAGGATCTTGGAGTCGCGCCACATACGGGCCACGGGGTACTCGTTCATGAAGCCGTAGCCGCCGTGGATCTGGGTGGCGTCGCGGGCGTTGTCGACGGCGATCGTGGAGGAGTAGAGCTTCGCGAGGGCGGCCTCCTTCTTGAAGGGCTCGCCGGAGACCAGACGCGAGGCCGCGTCGCGCCATGCCAGCCGGGCCGTGTGCGCCTTCATCTCCATGTCGGCGATCTTGAACTGGATCGCCTGGTTGGAGCCGATCGGCCGGCCGAAGGCCTTGCGCTCCTTCGCGTACTTCACCGACTCGTCCACACACCCCTGGGCGAGCCCTGTGGCCAGCGCCGAGATCGCGATACGGCCCTCGTCGAGGATGCGCAGGAACTGGGCGTAGCCACGGCCGAGTTCACCGAGGAGGTTGTCGGCGGGGACCCGTACGTCGTCGAAGGACAGCTCGCGGGTGTCCGAGGCGTTCCAGCCGACCTTGGAGTACGGGGCCGCCACCGTGAAGCCGGGGGTGCCCGACGGGACGATGATCGAGGAGATCAGCGGCTTGCCCTCCGGGGTGCGGCCCGTCACCGCCGTGACCGTGACCAACCCCGTGATGTCCGTGCCCGAGTTGGTGATGAAGCACTTGCTGCCGTTGATCACCCATTCGTTCGTCGACTCGTCCAGGCGGGCGGTGGTGCGGGTGGCGCCCGCGTCGCTGCCGCCGTCCGGTTCCGTCAGCCCGAACGCGCCCAGGATCTCGCCGGAGCACAGACGCGGCAGCCACTGGCGCTTCTGGGCCTCGGTACCGAAGAGATGGATCGGCATCGCGCCCAGGGAGACCCCGGCTTCGAGAGTGATGGCCACGGACGAGTCCACCCGGGCCAGCTCCTCCAGCGCGATGCCGAGGGCCAGATAGTCGCCGCCCATGCCGCCGTACTCCTCCGGGAACGGCAGCCCGAAGAGCCCCATGCGGCCCATCTCGCGGACGATCTCGTACGGGAACTCATGGCGCTCGTAGAGGTCGCCGATCTTGGGCGCGACGACCTCGTGCGCGAACTCCTCGACCGTACGGCGGAGTTCTTCCAGTTCGGGAGAGAGGTGGTGGTCCATGGGGTCACTCCTGGTGGGAGAGGGCTCGTACGGTGCGGGACGGGCTGGGTCGGCCCAACTGCCCGGCCATCCACACGCTCGTGGCGGTGAGACGGTCGAGGTCGACGCCGGTGTCGATGCCGAGGCCGCGCAGCATCCACACCAGGTCCTCGGTGGCGAGGTTGCCGGTGGCGGACTTGGCGTACGGGCAGCCGCCGAGGCCCCCGGCGGAGGCGTCGACCGTGGTCACGCCGAGCCGCAGCGCCGCGAGGGTGTTGGCGAGGGCCTGGCCGTAGGTGTCGTGGAAGTGCACGGCCAGCGTGTCCACGGGGGTGCCCCGGCCGGTGAGTTCGGTCAGCAGGGCCTCCACATGGCCCGGGGTCGCCACCCCGATCGTGTCGCCCAGGCTCAGCTCGTCGCAGCCCATGTCGAGGAGCGCGCGGCAGACCCGTACGACCTGGGGGATCGGGACGGGGCCCTCCCACGGGTCGCCGAAGCACATCGAGAGATAGCCGCGCACATGGCCGCCCTCGGCCTTCGCCCGCCCGACCACCGGCTCGAACATGGCCAGCGCCTCGTCGACCGTCCGGTTGAGGTTGGCCTTGGCGAAGGACTCCGTCGCGCTGGCGAAGACGGCGACCCGGCGGGCGCCGAGCGCCAGGGCGCGGTCCAGGCCGCGCTCATTGGGGACGAGGACCGGCAACGCCACCGGCAGATCGCTGATCTGCGGGAACAGCTGCTCCGCGTCGGCCAGTTGCGGCACCCACTCGGGGTGCACGAAGCTCGTCGCCTCGATGGTGGTGAGGCCCGCGTCGGCGAGCCGCCGGATGAACTCGGCCTTCACCTCCGTCGGCACGGTCGCCTTCTCGTTCTGCAGGCCGTCCCGGGCGCCGACCTCGTGGATACGGACGCGCGCGGGGAGCCCTGCGGACGGTACGGCCATGGGGAGCCCTTGAGCAGTCACTCCGCCACCTCCTCGTGCGGTGCGATCACGGCCAGCACCTGGTCCATGGCGACCGTCGTGCCCGGCGACACGTCCAACTCGGCGACGGTGCCGGCGTGCGGGGCGGAGATGACGTGCTCCATCTTCATCGCCTCCACCACCAACAGGCTCTGACCGGCGGTCACCTCATCGCCGACGGCCACCTTCACCACGGTGACGGTGCCGGGCATGGGGGCGGTGAGGGAGTCGGCGCCGGAGTGCGCGGACCGGTTGAGGGACGCCGCCACCGGGTCGTGGTCGCGCACGTGCCAGGCGTCGCCGTCGCGGCCGATCCAGTCGGCGGCGCGGTGGAACGTGTGGCGGACGCCGTCCAGGGTCACGGACACCCGGTCGTCGGTGACGGTGTGGGTGCCCCGGAGCCGGTGAGTGACGGGTTCGAGTCCCGCTGCTCGCAGATCGAAGGCCGGCGGCTTCGGTTCGCCGCCGAGCCGCCAACCGCTCGGCTTCGCGAACGGGTCGGTCCAGCCGTCCGTAGTCGGCTTCAGCTCCTCCAGCCGCACGGCCGCAGCCGCCTCGTACACCTCCTCCGGTACGTCGGTGGAGACCAGCCCCTCGACCTCCCGCTCGACCAGCCCGGTGTCCAACTCGCCCGCCACCACCGCCGGATGGGCCAGCAGCCTTCGCAGGAACCCGGCGTTCGTCTGCACGCCCAGCGTGACCGTCTCGGCGAGGGCCGCGCGGAGTTTGCGGAGGGCCGTCGCGCGATCGGGGCCGTACGCGATGACCTTGGACAGCATCGGGTCGTACAGGCTGCCGACCTCGGTGCCCTCGCTGAGCCCGGAGTCGGTGCGTACGCCGTCGCCCTGGGGTTCGCGCAGCCGCAGGACCGTCCCCCCGGAGGGCAGGAAGCCGCGTGCCGGGTCCTCCGCGCAGATGCGGGCCTCGATCGCGTGGCCCGTCAGCCGTACGTCCTCCTGCCGGAGGGACAGCGGCTCGCCCGCCGCCACCCGCAGCTGCCACTCCACCAGGTCGAGTCCGGTCACCAGCTCGGTGACCGGGTGTTCGACCTGGAGGCGGGTGTTCATCTCCATGAAGTAGTACGTGGCGGGGTCGCCACCCGGCACGATGAACTCGACCGTGCCCGCGCCCCGGTACCCGCATGAGCGGGCCGCCTGGACCGCCGCCTCGCCCATCGACGCGCGCGTGGCCTCGTCGAGCAGGACGCTCGGCGCCTCCTCGATGACCTTCTGGTGGCGGCGCTGGAGGGAGCACTCGCGTTCGCCGAGGTGGAGGACGTTGCCGTGGCCGTCGGCCAGGACCTGGATCTCGATGTGCCGGGGGCGGTCGATCCAGCGTTCGACGAGGAGGGTGTCGTCGCCGAAGGAGGCGCGGGCCTCGCGCCGGGCGGCGGCGATCTCGTCGGCCAGCACGGCCGCGTCCCGCACGAGCCGCATGCCCTTGCCGCCGCCGCCCGCGCTGGGCTTGAGCAGCACCGGCATACCGATCCCGTGGGCGGCCTCGGCCAGCTCCGCGTCCGTGAGCCCGCTGCCGCTCGACCCCGGCACCACCGGCACCCCGGCCGCCCGTACCGTCTCCTTGGCGCGGATCTTGTCGCCCATGAGGGAGATGGCGTCGGCGGGCGGGCCGATGAAGACGAGGCCCGCGGCGGCGCACGCCCGCGCGAACTCGGCGTTCTCCGCGAGGAAGCCGTACCCCGGGTGGACCGCCTGGGCGCCGGTGCGGGCCGCCGCCTCCAGCAGGCGCTCGGCCGAGAGATAGCTCTCCGCCGCCGGCGCCGGGCCGATCCGTACGGCGGTGTCGGCCTCGCGTACGTGCCGGGCGTCGGCGTCCGCGTCGCTGTACACCGCCACCGAGCGCACGCCCAGCGACCGCAGCGTACGGATGACGCGGACGGCGATCTCGCCGCGGTTGGCCACGAGCACTGTGTCGAACATGGTCATCGCCTGAGACATCTGAGGCATCTCTGCGGTCCCCCTCACATCCGGAAGACGCCGAACTGGGGCTCGCCCAGGGGCGCGTTGGCGCACGCGGTCAGGGCCAGGCCCAGTATCTGGCGGGTCTCCAGCGGGTCGATGACGCCGTCGTCCCAGAGGCGGGCCGTCGCGTAGTAGGCGTTCCCCTGGCGCTCGTACTGCGCACGGATCGGGGCCTTGAAGGCCTCCTCGTCATCCGTGGGCCAGTCCTCGCCGCGCGCCTCCAACTGGTCCCGTTTGACGGTCGCGAGGACGGACGCGGCCTGTTCGCCGCCCATGACCGAGATCTTGGCGTTGGGCCACATCCACAGGAAGCGGGGGGAGTAGGCCCGGCCGCACATCGAGTAGTTGCCCGCGCCGTAGGAGCCGCCGATCACGACCGTCAGCTTGGGGACGCGGGTGCAGGCCACCGCCGTGACCATCTTGGCGCCGTGCTTGGCGATGCCGCCGGCCTCGTAGTCCCGGCCGACCATGAAGCCGGAGATGTTCTGCAGGAAGACCAGGGGGATGCCGCGCTGGTCGCACAGCTCGATGAAGTGGGCGCCCTTCTGGGCCGATTCGGAGAACAGGATGCCGTTGTTGGCGACGATGCCGACCGGGTGCCCGTGGACACGGGCGAAGCCGGTGACGAGGGTCTGCCCGAACTCGGCCTTGAACTCGGCGAAACGTGAACCGTCGACCACGCGCGCGATGACCTCGCGTACGTCGTACGGGGTGCGGGAGTCGACCGGTACGACGCCGTAGAGCCCGTACGGGTCGGCCTTGGGCTCCACCACGGGGGCGACCTTCCAGGGCAGGGCCCCGCGCGCGGGGAGCGTGGCGACGATGTTCCGCACGATGCGCAGGGCGTGGGCGTCGTCCTCGGCGAGGTGGTCGGTGACGCCGGAGATCCGGGAGTGGACCTCGCCGCCGCCCAGCTCCTCGGCGGTGACGACCTCGCCGGTGGCGGCCTTCACCAGCGGGGGGCCGCCCAGGAAGATCGTGCCCTGGCCGCGCACGATGACGGCCTCGTCGCTCATGGCCGGGACGTACGCGCCGCCCGCCGTGCACGAGCCGAGGACCGCCGCGATCTGCGGAATCCCCGCCCCCGACATGCGCGCCTGGTTGTAGAAGATCCGCCCGAAGTGCTCGCGGTCGGGGAAGACCTCGTCCTGCATGGGGAGGAAGGCGCCGCCGGAGTCGACCAGGTAGAGACAGGGGAGGCGGTTCTCCAGGGCCACCTCCTGCGCGCGCAGATGCTTCTTCACGGTCATCGGGTAGTACGTGCCGCCCTTGACGGTGGCGTCATTGGCGACGACGACGCACTCGCGGCCACTGACCCGGCCGATCCCGGCGATCACCCCGGCCGCCGGTGCCTGCCCGTCGTACATCCCGTCGGCGGCGAGGGGCGCCAGCTCCAGGAAGGGCGAGCCCGGGTCGAGGAGGGTGTCGACCCTGTCCCGCGGCAGCAGCTTGCCGCGGGACGTGTGCCGGGCGCGCGCCTTCTCGCCGCCGCCGAGCCGGGCGGCGGCCAGCTTGGCGCGCAGCTCCTCGCCCAGCGCGCGATGCGCGGCCTCGTTGGACCGATAGGCCTCCGCCGCGGGGTCGGCCGCGGTCGTCAGCTCCGGTGCCTGGTCCATCGTGCGGTCCCCTCACCCAGTGGTCGCCTGTTAATGAGCGTTAACGCGTTTCCCTCAGGTTAACGACCGCTAACCTCCCTGTCTAGAATTGCCTCCATGGCCACCAGAACCGACGCCCCCACCCGCCGCGACCAGATCCTCAAAGAGGCCGCCCGCCTCTTCGCCGAACGCGGCTTCCACGGCGTCGGCGTCGATGAGATAGGAGCCGCCGTCGGCATCAGCGGCCCCGGTCTCTACCGTCACTTCGCGGGCAAGGACGCGATGCTCGCCGAGCTGCTGGTGGGCATCAGCGGGCAGCTCCTCACCGGGGCGAAGCGCCGGCTGGCGGAGGCCGACGGCGGGGCGGGGCGGGAGGCCGCCGGGGGTGCCGCGAAGGTCGCCGTGCGCGACCCCGAGGCCGTCCTGGACTCCCTCATCGAGGGCCACATCGACTTCGCCCTCGACGACCGTCCCCTCATCACCCTGCACGACCGCGAGCTGGACCGCCTCCGCGACAGCGACCGCAAACTGGTCCGCCAGCTCCAGCGGCAGTACGTCGAACTGTGGGTCGGGGTGCTTCGGGAGGTGTACCCGGGGCTGACCGAGCCCGCGGCCCGCTCGGCGGTCCACTCGGTCTTCGGCCTCCTGAACTCCACACCGCACCTGGGCCGACCGGGGTCCCTGCCGGGCCGGGCGGCCACGGCCGAGCTGCTGCACCGGATGGCCCGGGGGGCGTTCGCGGCGGCGGTGCCCGCGGCCGGGTGACGCGGGGCCGGACCGTGGATCGCCGGGCGGTGCGAGTGGCGTGACGAGCGTTACGTCCTCGGCTCTCTGGACGGGTGTCGCTACTCGCCGGTACGCTGCCTGAGCAAGCGCTTAGCCGTGGGGGCTCGTGACCATCGACCGAGGAACCCGACGGTGGGCGACCACATCCGTGAGGGCGGCGCCGGTTCAAGGCGCAGAAAGGGGCCGGCCGTGCGCCGTACGGTGTTCAACGAGGATCACGAGGCGTTCCGGGAGACCCTGCGGGCCTTCATCGAGGCCGAGGTCGTGCCCGTCTACGACGAGTGGTTCGAGGCCGGCCAGGCGCCGCGCGACTTCTACTACAAGCTCGCCGAGCTGGGCGTCTTCGGCATCCGCGTGGACGAGGAGTACGGCGGCGCCGGCATCGACTCGTACAAGTTCGAGGCCGTCCTCTACGAGGAGACCGCCCGCGCGGGCGTGACCTTCGGCGGCTCCGGCGTGCACGTACTGCTCGGCCTGCCGTACATCAAGATGCTCGCCACCGACGAGCAGAAGAAGCGGTACCTGCCGAAGTTCGTCTCCGGCGAGGAGATGTGGGCCATCGCGATGACCGAGCCGGGCACCGGCTCCGACCTCGCGGGCATGAAGACCACCGCCAAGCTCAGCGAGGACGGCACGCACTACGTCCTCAACGGCGCCAAGACCTTCATCACCGGCGGCGTCCACGCCGACCGCATGATCGTCTGTGCGCGTACGGCCGCGCCCACCGCCGAGGACCGCCGCCACGGCATCTCCCTCTTCGTCGTGGACACCAAGGCCGAGGGCTACTCCGTCGGCCGCAAGCTCGACAAGCTCGGCCTGAAGACCTCCGACACCGCCGAGCTGGCGTTCGTCGACGTCAAGGTCCCCGCCGAGGACCTCCTCGGCGAGGAGCACAAGGGCTTCTACTACCTCGGCCACAACCTCGCCTCCGAGCGCTGGGGCATCGCCTACGGCGCGTACGCGCAGGCCAAGGCCGCGATCCGGTTCACCAAGCAGTACGTCAAGGACCGCATAGTCTTCGGCCAGCCCGTCGCCGCCTTCCAGAACACCAAGTTCGAGCTGGCCGCCTGCCAGGCCGAGGTGGACGCCGCCGAGGCCGTCGTCGACCGCGCCACGGAGGCGCTGGACGCCGGCGAGCTGACCCCGGCCGAGGCCGCCTCCGCCAAGCTCTTCACCACCGAGGTCGCCCACCGCGTCATCGACCGCTGCCTCCAGCTCCACGGCGGCTACGGCTTCATGAACGAGTACCCGATCGCCCGCCTCTACGCCGACAACCGCGTCAACCGCATCTACGGCGGCACCAGCGAGATCATGAAGTCGATCATCGCGAAGGACATGGGCCTGTAAGGACACGGGCCTGTAAGGACACGGGCCTGTAAGGACACGGGCCTGTAAGGTCCTTGGAATTACTCGCCGGTAGAAAAGGCCTCATGAGCCAGGCACCACTTCAGGATCTCCTCGATCTGCTCGACCTGGAGCAGATCGAGGAGAACATCTTCCGCGGCCGGTCCCGCCCCGCCATCGTCCCGCGCGTCTTCGGCGGACAGGTCGCGGCACAGGCGCTCGTCGCCGCCGGGCGCACGGTCCGCCCGGACCGGCTCGCCCACTCGCTGCACGCGTACTTCCTGCGCCCCGGCGACCCCGGCGCGCCCATCGTCTACAACGTCGACCGCATGCGCGACGGCCGCTCCTTCACCACCCGCCGGGTCGTCGCCGTCCAGCACGGCAAGCCGATCTTCGCGCTGTCCGCCTCCTTCCAGCTGCACGAGGAGGGGCTGGACCACCAGGCCCCGATGCCGCCCGCACCCGACCCCGCCACGCTGCCGCCCTCCGAGGAACGGCTCCGCGCCTACGCCCACCTCGACCCCGTGGTGGTCGAGAAGTTCCTGGAGGCGCGCCGGTCGGTCGAGCTCCGCTACGTCGACGACCCGCCCTACGGCCGCTTCGGCGAGCCCCGCGAACCCCACTCCCAGGTGTGGTTCCGCGCCAACGGCAAGCTCGACGACGACCCCCTGCTGCACGTCGTCCTCGCCACGTACGTCTCCGACATGACGCTGCTCGACTCCATCCTGCTCGCCCACGGGCGCGGCGGCTGGGCGGTCGGCGACGTCGTCGGGGCCTCGCTCGACCACGCGATGTGGTTCCACCGCCCGCTCCGCGCCGACGAATGGCTCCTGTACGACCAGGAGTCCCCGTCCGCGTCCGCCGGCCGCGGTCTCGGCCAGGGCCGCATCTACACCCGGGACGGCCGCCTCGCGATCTCGGTGATCCAGGAGGGGGTCGTACGGGCGCCGAGGGCTGCCGCCTCGTAGGACCGCGCCGGCCGGCCCGGGCGACCGGTCCTACCGGTCCTACTGGTCCGTGAGCCCCGCCTGGTCCAGCAGGTACGCCGTCATCGGGTCGTAGTAGCGGGGGCTGACCACGTGGTCGTCGAGGGGGACGGCGACCTGGAGGGTGCCCTCGGACTCGGCGAGGAAGAGGGCGGGGTCGTTGGAGTCCGCGTAGCCGACGGCGTCGATGCCGAGCTGGCCGGCGCAGCCCGCCCAGCCGTGGTCGGCGACGACCAGGTCGGGCAGCGGGCGCCCGGCGCCCTCCAGGCCCCGGAGGATCGCGCGCATCGGCTCGGGGGAGTGGGTGTGCCAGAGGGTGGCGCCGTGTTCGAGGACGGCGACGTCCGCGAACTGCATCACGTACCCCTCCTCGGTCTGCAGCCCGTCCGGGATCACCACGATCTCGCAGCCGGCCGCGCGCAGCGCCTGGGCCGTGGCCCGGTGCACGTCGAGGAGGCCGCCGGGGTGCCCGGTGGCGAACAGCACCCGCTGCTCGCCGTCGGCCGCCTTGCGCAGCCGGGCCGCCATGCGCTCCAGCGCGTCGACCGTCAGATCCGGGTCGATGGTGTCCTGGCCGTAGCGGTACCCGGGGTCGTCGTTCACGCCGGCCCGCTCCGCCATCACGGCCAGGACGTCCTGCTCGTCGCTCCAGCGGTCGCCGAGCTCCAGGCCCAGCCAGTAGTGGCGGTTGCCGTTGGCCAGTTCGCGGTAGTGGGAGAGGTTGTTCTCGCGGGGCGTGGCGACGTCGCCCGCGATACGCGTCCGTACGAGGTGCTCGACGAGCTCGGCGCGGCTGGGGGTCCCGGATATCGGCATGAGTCCATTGTGAGGCAGACAACTGCGGGAGTCTCCGCCGTCGTTGCCGCTGCGACCTGCGTCACTCCTGGGGGCGGTCGTCTCAGTGGGCCCGTAGCGCGAACCAGAGCTCCATCCGTACGTCCGGGTCGTCGAGGTCCCTGTTCAGCAACGCGGCGCAGCGGGCGACGCGTTGGCGGACGGTGTTGCGGTGGACGGAGAGGGCCACGGCGGTGCGGTCCCAACCGCCGTGCAGGGAGAGCCAGGTGCGGAGGGTCTCGATGAGGGCGGGGGAGGCGGCGAGCGGGGCCAGGAGGGTGCGGGCGTGGGCGGTGGCGTCGTCCGCCGGGATCAGATCGGCGAACGCGGTACGGCCGCCGTGCCGGACCAGCGCCGTACGGGTGGCCCTCGCCCGGGCCAGCGCGCGGGCGGCCTGCGCGTCGGCGGACGCCCACGCGTCCGGCGCGGCCGGGGCGCTCACCCCGCACGTCCAGCCCGGCTGGGCGGTGACCTCGCGGCCGGCCGGGACGAGCACCCGTACGACGTCGCCGTGGGCGTCGACCAGCGAGGAGCCGAGGCTCGCGCCGAGCGCGGCGGCGGAGACGGCGTCCGGTGGCGGGCCGTCCCCGGCGGGGAGGGCGTGTACGACCAGCCAACGGGCGCCGGACGCGGTGGGGCCGTCGCATCTTTCGCGGGCGCCCTTCTCGCCACGAGCGCCGTCGGCTTCTCCTCCCGGCCTCACACCGATGTCGTCGCCCAGCAGCGGCGCCACCTCCTCGGGCGCCGCCCCGAGCAGCAGCCGTACGAGCGCCGACGTACGGGCCGCGCCCGTGCCGCTGCGTTGCTCCCCGGTGAGCAACGACAACAGCACCGCGGCGACGGAGGCGATGGTGTGGTCGCCGGGATCGCGGCGCGGCGTGGCGACGGCGAGGGCGAAGCCCTGCCCGGCGCCGAGGGCGTAGGCGGCGAGGTGCGTGCCGCCGACGGTGTCGGTGGCGGAGGCGGAGGCGGGGGTGGGGGTGGGGCCGAGGGCGGTACCCGAGCCGGGAACGCCGCCCGGCCCCGGCAGGCCACCCGGTCTCACGACCGCCGCCAGGTCCGCCAGGGCGGTCGGTGTCGGTGCCGGGCCCGCCGCCGCCA
>NZ_AEJC01000241.1 GCF_000317595.1 Streptomyces ipomoeae 91-03
GCGGGTGGTGTGTGGTTGCTCGCGCAGTTCCCCGCGCCCCTGAAAGACCCCGGGCGCGCCCCATGCTTTTAAGGGGCGCGGGGCTGTATCGATGTGCGGCTCCGCCGCGTGGGCGCGACCAGCCCCCGCTCACCCGCACCCGCCAACAAACCGGCCGGACCGAGCTCTCAGGCGACGGGGTCGAAGGGGCAGCACCCCTGGGGATGGGACGGGTAGGGGCGACGGGGGCGGAAAACGTCGGGTTACAGGCCCGGGCGGACCGTCAGGTCGTTGACTTCCGCGTCCCTCGGGAGGTCCAGGGCCATCAGGATCGTGGTGGCGACGGACTCGGGGTCGATCCACTTCGACGGGTCGTACTCCTTGCCCTCCTGCTGATGGACCTTCGCCTGCATCGGACTGGCCGTACGCCCCGGATAGACGGACGTGACACGGACGCCGTTGCCGTGCTCCTCCCAGCGGAGCGAGTCCGCGAGCGCCTTGAGACCGTGCTTGGACGCCGCGTAGGCGGACCAGTCGGCGTGGGCGTTGAGACCGGCGCCCGAGTTGACGAACACCATGTGGCCGCGGGCGGCGCGGAGTTGGGGCAGGAAGTGGCGGGTCAGCTCGGCGGGGGCGATGAGGTTGACGTTCAGCTGGTGGCGCCAGGACTTGGGGGTCAACTCGCCGACGGGACCGAGGTCGACCACGCCCGCGATGTGCAGCAGCGAGTCCACACGGTCGGGCAGGGTCTGGTGGGAGAAGGCCCAGGAGAGCTTGTCCGGGTCCGCCAGATCGCCGACCAGGGTCTTCGCCCCGGGGAACCGCGCCGCCAACTCCTTCGCCCGGCCCGCGTCGCGCACGTGCAGCACGAGGTCGTCCCCGCGCTCGTGCAGGCGGCGCGCGACGGCCGCGCCGATGCCGGAACCGGCCCCGGTGATCACATGAGTAGCCATACCGTCATGCTCGCATCACCCCGAGCCGAGGGGGCACAGACTCCGCCCGGAGCGAGAGGGCCCAGACTCCCGCCGCCCCCGCAGGACTCACTCCACGCCCCGGCTCTCCTCCAGATACGCCATCGCGCCCACCGGCTCCTCCGCGAAGAACACCAGGTCGGTGAGAGGGCGGGGCAGGAAGCCCTCGTCCTCCATGCGGCGGAACTGTTCCTTCAGGCCGTCGTAGAAGCCCGCCGTGTTGAGGAGCACCACCGGCTTGTCGGTGTGGCCGTGCTTCTTCAGCTCCAGGATCTCCGTGGCCTCGTCGAGCGTTCCGGTCCCGCCGACCATGATCACGACCGCGTCGGCCTTCTCCAGGAGCAGCCGCTTGCGCTCGGCGAGGTCGCGCGCGACCACCATCTCGTCGGTGCCCGGCCGTGCCTTGGCCGACAGGAACTCGACCGAGACGCCGAGGAGTCTGCCGCCGGCCTCCTGCACCCCGTCCGCGACCACCTTCATCAGCCCGACGTCGGAGCCGCCCCACACCAGTGTGTGCCCGCCCTTGCCGATCAGCTTCGCGAACTCCTTCGCGGGGCGCGTGTAATGGTCGGCGAGGTCGGCGGCGGAGAGGAAGACGCAGATGTTCATGGCTCCACGTTAGGGGGCGGCACCGACATCCGAGCCGGAATTACCGGCCGCGTCCTCCGGCACGCTCACGCGGATCTTCGACTGGCCGTGCGGCAGTTCCTCCCAGTCGTCCATGAAGCGGGCCGACAAGCCGTGTTCCCGGGCGAGTTCGATCAGGGTGTCGGTCCGGTAGTAGAAGTCCTCGTGCAACACGTGGTGTTCCTTGCCCTCGGTGCGGCCGAACGTGAAGTCGAAGAAACCGCCGGGGGCGAGGACTCGGCCCACGTGGGCGAAGCACTGCTCTATGACGTGCGCCGGTGAGTGCGAGAACACACTGTGCGCGTGGACGACGTCGAAGTACGCGTCGGGCAGGAATTCGAAGGAAAGGTCGGCTACGAGCGTCAGATACGGCAGTTTGGATTGCAAACCCTCTCGTACGAGGATCCGCTGGGCCTCCAGGAGGATGGCCGGCGAGATGTCGATCCCGTAGTAGTGCCCGGCGTCCAGGTGGTCGATGAACAGGCGCCCCGCCCGCAGGTTCCCACAGCCGATCTCCAGCATCCGGTGCCGGGGCTCCAGACCGTGCCGTACGAGGTAGTCGAACTGCATCCGGCCTATGCGTTCCCACGTCTCGACGGAAGGGTTGTGCCCGACGGCGGCCTCGGGGCTGCGCGCCGTGTCGGCCGCCATGACGGCCCGGTAGTACGCGATGTGGTCCCGGTGCTTGAGCCGCAGCCACGCGTCGCGCGCCACCCGGCGCGCATGCGCCGGAACACGCTCCGGGTACCGCATGGCGTAACGGACCCGGTGGGTGAGACTGCGGCGGTTCCTGGACGGGTCCGCCGTCGGCTTTCCGGACGGGCTTCCGGCCGGGTCTGTGGCTGTCACGGCGACCTCCTGGGCCTCCTGCGGCCCCTGGGCCGTATCTG
Source organism: Streptomyces ipomoeae 91-03 (assembly GCF_000317595.1). Classification (GTDB taxonomy): domain Bacteria; phylum Actinomycetota; class Actinomycetes; order Streptomycetales; family Streptomycetaceae; genus Streptomyces; species Streptomyces ipomoeae. The sequence goes on from NZ_AEJC01000241.1 coordinate 2,468, forward strand.
AGGGAGCACTCACCAGCAGCCTGCGCCGTTCTCGGGCGGATGGCCACCTGGGGAAAGACGATCGTGTCGGAAACCACGGGGCGCCGAACACTTCGTGTGTTTCACTGGCACAGGGCTGCACTCTGGGCACGGTGATCGTTTCAGCACACACTGAGACCCAGTTCCCGGCCATGCGACCGCTATCTCACCCGACCCTCCCCCTCCAGAGCAGCGGCTCCTCCTCCGCGAACCAACGCTCGCGCCGGTCAGCGTCCGGAAGCACCAACCTCATCTCCCTGCGAAAGCCAGGCCCGTGCCCTGACACCTTCAAGTGACACATCTCATGCACCAGCACGAGGTCCACCAACGGAGGTGGAAGCTGCATGACGGCCCAGTGAACCGTGATGACACCGGCCGGCGTACACGCACCCCAGCGATCTGCGAGGTCGGCGATCGCGATGTCCCGTGCCACCGCCCCCACACGCAGTTCCAGAGACGGTAGACGGGCACGCAGCCATTCACTGCCGCGCTCGGTGTACCAGGCGGCGATCTTCCGCGCACCCTCCTCGGCATTCATCGGTTCCGGCAGCTCCAGCCAGCCCCGATGCATACGCACTCGGCCGTCCGCCGACGGGACGCGCCGCAGCCGGTACCGCCGCCCTAGATAGGCAAAGCTGGTCCCGCTGATCAGCTCCTTCGTCGGTTCGGCCGGTCGCTCGCGACGGCGTCTGACTTCCTCCGCGAGACGCGGCAACCGGGTCCGCACAGCAGCCGCCACGGCGTACGGGTCGGCGTCCGCAGGCACGGCGAAGAGCACCTCACCGTCCGGTGTGACCTCGATGCCCAGCGAACGGCGCCGAGGGCGCAGATCGACACGCCACCGCCATCCCGGGGGAAGCGGTAGCGCGGCGATCGCCTGCTGGACGGATGTGCTCACCGGCCATTCCTACCACCCGGTACTGACAGTGCAGTACCAGGCTCAGACCTCGTCGCCCGGCGCGTACCTCAGGAAGTCGTCGTGCCGTTCCGCTGCCAGCTCCACCAGCAGGTTCGCCATCGGGCCGGTCACCGCCCAGTCGACGTGGAGTTCGCCCTCCAGGTAGTTGCGCAGCTCCCGCCGCACCCGGTCCCTCGCCTCCGGGAGCGCCTGGAAGTTCGGGGACCGGACGAGAACCGCTATACAGGCCGCGACGTCCCGAGCGGCCTTGACCCTGTCGATCGTCTCCGGGACAGCGGGTCCGTCGGCTTCCTCGTAGTCGCGGCACAGCAGCCCGTACACGGGCTGCTCAGTCCATGGGTCCAGGCCGGTCGCGCCGGTGCCGCCGCCGTCCTCCTCGACGCCGAGGACATCGCGGGCCAGGGTCTCCAGCGAGGCCGCAGCCTGTTCGAAGTCCTCCCCCATGCGCCGGACGACCTCTTGCAGCCGCTCGCTGAACTTCTCGTAACGGGTGCGGTCGGCGTCCAGCCGTGCGGTGATGTGGGTCCTGAGGCGGCTGGTCAGGTACGACACCCTGGTGCGGGCGTCCGGAGTCGCCAGGACCTTCTCCAGGAAGTCGGGGGCGGTAAGAGTCGCGGGCGGTACGCGCTCCTCGATGCCGGACACCTTGAGGTGCCGAGCGATGAGATCGCGCACCTTGGCGCCGTAGCGCCTCGGGCTGAACTGATCGCGGTCGTCGAGGTAGCGGGCACGGACCAGATACTGCACCTCACCGATCCGGCGTGCGAAGTCCTCGTACTCCAATGCGTACGGCCTGGGCAGTACGGCGCCCAGGGCCGTCAAGAAGTTCCGTACGATCTCGTCGAACTCGCCTCGCAGCAGCGGGTCGGCGAGCCTGGCCAGCAGGTCCTCACGCTGCGTCTCGTCGTCGAGCGAGGTGGCCCCGAGCTCCGTGAGCAGGCGGGTGAGGATACGGTGCCGGTCCGCCAGGAGGGCGTCCGCGGCGGCGTCCGCCTGGAGCCAGAGGCGGTCGCGGGTGGGCTGGGGCCCGGTGTGGTCCGGGTCCAGGTGGTCGAAGGAGACGTCCTGGTAGCCGAACACTGCCCGCAGGTGGGCCTCTTCGTACGCGGCGAGCGAGCGGGCGAGCTCGGGGCCGACCCCCACATAGTCCACGACCAGCCCGAACTCCTTGGCCGGGTACGGGCGGTTGGTACGGGCGATGCCCTGGAGCAGTCCCGCGCCGGCCAGCCTCCGGTCGAGGTAGAGCACCTGCTCGGGCGGGGCGTCGAAGCCGGTGAGAAGCATGGAGTTGACGACCAGGAATCCCAGCGGCGCCTCTTGCACAGGCTCGCCCGGCCGGTGTCGCCCCACCGAGCGCGAACGGCCCTCGTTCCAGGGTCCCCCGCCCCTGCCTGCCGGACGCGGAGCGCGACCGGGCGCGGTCCCCTGCCAGGAGCGCTCGGCGGGCGGGGCGAACGGATCACGTGCGGGCACACCGCGCTTGAAGCGGTCGATGTACTCGGCGTGGCGCGCCTTGTCGGTCCAGAGTTTCCAGCAGTTCGGGTCCCGCGGCCTGTCCCCGGAGATCACCGCGGCGACCTCGATCCGGGCGAGGAGGTTTCGGTACCGCGCCAGGCGGATCAGTTCGCGCTGCTCACCGCTCGTCGACTCCTCTGCCTCGGGGTCGTGCAGCAGTGGGCCGAGTCCGTCGATGCGTGCGACGAGACGCTTGAGGGCGGCGGTCAGCTCCCGCTGGTAGCGGACGGCGGCCTTCCTGGACACCGCGACGACCTGCGCGCCGAAGCCGTCCCTCATCGCGGTGACCGCCCAGTGCCACACCATGTGCTCGGCCTTGGCGGCGATGACGGCCGGGGACTCCAGGATCTCCTTGCGCCGGCCGAACCGCCGCAGCACCCGGAGGCGACGGTCCGGCTCGACGGGGACCTGCTCGTCGAACCCGGCGTCGAGGCGGGCTTTGTCCAACACCTCCAGGGACACGCTCTCGGCGGCGTAGCGCACGGGGACGACAGCCCCGTCCCGCTCGGCGTCGCGCAGCGTGTAAGTGTCGGCAAAGGGGCCGAAGATGTCCTCGGTGGTCTTGCGGGCTCTGTTGATAATCGGGGTGCCGGTGAAGCCGAGCATCGCGGCGTTCGGCAGCATCGCGCGCAGCCGGGCATGCTGCCAGGCAGTCTGACCCCGGTGTGCTTCGTCGATCAGTACGACGATGTCGTGCCCGTCATTCGCGACACGGTTGTGGAGGTGGTCGCGCTCGCCGGGCTCCTTGGCGAGAAACTCGTCCTGCCCGTCGTACGACGCGTCGTCGTCACGGCGGGCCTTCTGCAGCATGACGAGCACGACGTCGGGAACGTCGACGGCCAGGAAACGGCGGGCCTGCTTGACGGACCTCGATCGGTAGATCCGTTCGTCGGCGGCGCAGAGGCTGTCGCGGATCTGCTCTTCGAGGTCGCGCCGGTCGGTCACCACGACAACCTTGTGTCCGGCCAGTTCGGGAGTACTGCGCAGGTGGCGGACGAGGAAGGCCATGGTGAGGCTCTTGCCGGACCCCTGCGTGTGCCAGGTGACACCGCCCCGGTGGTCGGTGTCCCGCCCGGCCGCGCGGGCCGCCTGCCGGGCCCGCAGTGAGGCCGCGATCCGGTGGACGGCACGGAACTGCTGGTATCGGCCGACGACCTTGACCGTACGGGGCCCGCGCCCCGCCTGGGTGGTGAAGTCCCTTACAAGGGTGAGGAGATGGGCGGGCCGCAGAACCCCGGCGACGAGGGTCTCCTGTGCGGTGAGCTGCCGCTCCTCGGGGGCCCCGACCTCCTCCCGCACCTGGTCCTCTCGGGCCGGTTCCACGGTTCGCCAGGGTGCGAAATGCTGTGGTTCGGAGGTGACCGTGCCCAACTCGGCATGGTCGCCGTCCGTGGCGACGAGAACCTGTGCGAACCGTACGAACTCGGGTATGGACCCGGCCTCGTCCACGCCTGCGTAGCCGATGACCTGCCCGACGGCGAGATCCAGGGAGATACGGCTGTCGACGTCCACCGAGAGGTGGCTGGCGAGTCGGTCGGCGGGCGCCTTGCACTCGATGACGACCCAGGGCAGGCCGTTGACGAAGAGGACGAGGTCGGGGGTGGCGGACTTTCGGCCTTCCGTGCCCTGCTGCTTCTCCCGCTCGACGCGGAACTGTGAGACGGCCAGCAGATCGTTTCCGCGCGGATCGTCTTCGTCGTGCCGGGACGGCTGCTCCCAGTCGACGAGTCGTACGTGTTCGGGCAGGCCCTTCGTCCAGCCGGGCAGCGTACGGGCGTTGACACCTTCCCGTAGCATCCGGGTCACTTCGAGGTTCCCGGCCACGCCACGGTCCGCCTGCGGCCCCTGTCCCGGCCCGCGCCCCGTGAGCCGGTCGAGGATGTGCCTCAACTGAGCGTCGGTGAGCCACGGTTGACCTTCCGGTCCGGGATTGAGCCGGCTTACGGCGGCGAAGAACCGTCCCTCGTGGACGACTTCGGCGAAGGAGTCACGCTCCGAGTCACCGGCTCGTGTGGCCGGCGCGCCGGGCCGGGCGCCCTGGAGATACTCCCACCCCATGGCGACGAGCTGGTCGATGAGCGGCCTCTCGACCAGCTCGTACTCCGGGTGGGCCATTCCCGCTCTCCCCGTCCGCCATCGCACGCGTCTGCTTCCCCTGAGAAACAGGGGTAGGGGCGAGTTTAGTGGGGCGTACTGACAGTGGCGGGCGTGGCAGGAGCGCCATTGGCTGATCTGGGCCGACCGGTTACGGCCTGACCTGGTCTCTCACGACCTGTCGGTGGCCCAGATCTGCCAATTCCGAGATGCGGGTGCGGGTAAAGCCCACAGAATGGCCGGTCCTCAGGCGGCGAGCGCGGAGGCGGGCGGGGGCGGCGGGACCGGGAGTCTCAGCTCGAACCAGATGGTCTTGCCGCCGGGTCCGCAGACCCCTTCTCCTATGGCACACCCACCCCACCGGTCGGCGACCGCATCGAGGATGAACAGTCCGCGCCCTCCGTCCGCGTGTGACGGCGCCTCCGTGGGCCGCGCGCCGGGCATTGAGGGGAGGTCAGGGCTCATGTCCCAGACGCTGACTCGGAGTACGGGGTGCAGCCACTGGAGCCGTACGGACGCGGGGCCCTTGGTGTGCCGTACGGAGTTGGTGGCCAGCTCCGAGGCGAGCAGCTCCGCGCGGTCGGTGAGCTGAGCAAGCCCGTGCGCGTCGAGAACGGCGCGGAGGGTGAGGCGGGCGATACCAGGGGCCCGGGGGTCGCAGGGGAAGTGCAGCTCGTAGTGCCAGGGGGAGGTGAAGGGGAGAGGTGGCGGGTGCGGGAGGCCTGAGAGGGGGTCAAGGGGCGGATGCAGATGGGGGGATGAGTCGGAGATCAGGGTCTGGTGCGAAGGATCGGTTTCGTAGGTGGCGGCTTGGTGCGGGTGGCGATTGGTGGTCTGGTCTGTGTTCACGTGGCACCTCCTGGGGTGCGCGGTCGTGATGGATCAACTGGACTTTGCGCCACCGGGTGTTGGGGCCGCCGGAGCATCAGTGTCTCTGCCGCGTCGGCCTGCTTCCCGGGCGGGCAGGGCGGGCGGTGCGCTTCCAAGTCCGACGGGGAACGGGTGGCACGCATCACAGAATACGAGGTAATTACATAACGGTGCTACCTGGTCACTCATAAGAGTTAGTTCCCCGTTTTGAGTGGACCAAGCAGAACTGGCTGGGCACACTGTGCGCGAGCAAGGAGAGATTCCATGGCACCGCGACAGTCCCCAACCATCCTTCAGCGCCGGTTCGGTACCGAGCTGAGGCGGCTCCGCGAAGCCGCCGGCATGACCGTCCCTACGGCTGCCGAGCACCTCGGCACCGACCGCACTGTCATCTCCAATGTGGAGGCAGGACGGTTCGGCATCAGTGAAGAGCGCCTCCGACGACTCACCACCATCTACGAGTGCGACGACGCTGCCCTCGTTGATGCGCTGGCAGAACTGACGGGTGGCCGCAAGTCCGGCTGGTGGGAGGACTATCGGGGCAAGATTCCGCCCAGCTTCCTGGACGTGTCCGCACTCGAAAACTACGCCGTGCGCCTGCGTACGGTTCAGATCGCCCACTTGCCAGGTCTGTTCCACACCGAAGACCACGCGCGTGCCATCTTCCAACTCCCTGCGCCGCCACTCCCGCGACTGGAGGTCGAACTGCGCGTCGCCCACCGCATGGCCCGTCAGGCGGTGGTCACTGGGGATCGTTCCATTCCCTACGTCGGCGTGATCCACGAAGCCGCGATTCGCATGCAACTCGGAGGGCGCAACGTCACCCGTGCCCAGCTCCAGTACCTCCTGGAAGCCAGTCAGCGCCCGAACGTCACACTTCGAGTAATTCCGTTCGCCGCCGGAGGCTTCCCACTCCTTGGAGATTCGTCAGTCCTGTACGCAGAGGCTCCGAACAGTCACTTGGACACCGTGCAACTGGACTCGCCGACGGGCGCTGTCTTCTTCGACTCCCCCACCCAGCTGGCCAACTTCCGCACTCGGCTGGACTTGGTCGAGAAGGTGGCGTTGACTCCCTCCAAGTCGAGGGATTTCATCCGCACCGTCGTCAAAGAGCTGTAAGAGGGGTCCACACGTGTCCGGCCTGCACTGGGTCAAGTCGTCGTTCTCCGACGAAGGAGGTAACAACTGCGTCGAGCTCGCCTCCACCGAGGACGGCATAGCCCTCCGCGAAAGCGAGTGTCCTGCCGAGGTTCTGGCGACCTGCTCGGGCACGCTAGGCGCACTCCTGCACAGCGTAAAGGCGGGTGTCCCTGGGCTCCCGCTCAAGTAACCCGCCTACGCACACTCCTCAGGCCGCCGCCAGTCGCACCCGCCCCGCGAGCAGGTCCTCGACGACACCCCCCTGGATCGTCCGAAGCTTGGCAACTTGCTGTTCCACGGCTCGCACACGAGCGCGTACTGTCCGAACCGGCTCCAGGTTTCGCTGTTGTTCCTCCAGCGGAGGGACCGGAACCCGCATCGCCTTCACCTGGGTCGAGTTGATCGAGGCGAGGTTGGTCGTCTGCTTGCCCACCCGCTGGAAATACGCCCGTCCCTCGGGGGACGCGGTGTACAGGGCCAGGAAGTCGGGGTCCATCCTGTTGCCGCAGCGCACGCGGAAGACGTGGTTCTGATGCAGGCACGGCTCGATGCGACCGTCCCAGACAGCACCCCGGCCGAGCTTGTCCAGGTCACCACCCTCGGTCAACAGCAGGTCACCCTTTTGCACGGCATAGCGCTCAAGGTGCGAACCGAGGATGCGCACGCGCTTCACGTCGGTGGTGTCGATACGTCCGTCGAGGACGTTCGCCACACGGAGGTACGGGAGTTCAACGGTCCCGTCCCCCAGTGGCTCCGCCCCCAGTGTGACCCCCGCAGCCACCTCCGCGACGGACTTCACGGCCGCGTACTCCCAATGTGGCCCCGGTGACAACGCCTCGCCAGACAGCGCCTCTTCCGCTACGCGCAACTTGCCCAGTGTCCGCTCCAGCGCCCCGATACGCCGGTCGAACGCGGCGTGGGCGGCGACGATCCCGCGCTGCTCCTCCAGTGGCACGTCGGGAACAGGAAGTTGCCGGACCTGCTCCTGACCGATGTTCTTCATTCCGGCGCTCGTGCCAGTCGCCAGGGCCCTAACCCGGTGTCGGCTCTCTGAGCGAGCAAGAGTGAGCTGCACAAACTTCCGGTCGGCACGTGACTCGTCGACATAGAGCCGAAGCGTTTTGTCGCTGAGCAAGAGCCTCGGCGGAGGAGTATCAGCAATGCAGGCCATGCCTACCAGCTCCTCGGTGTTTGCCCGTGTCATCAACAGATCGCCGTGCCGCACCTCGTATCGCGGATGCACCAAAGCCATGTCGCGGATGACCTTGTTCTCCCGCGCGGCAAATCCACCTGGCTGCACGGCACTCACTTTGAGGACTCCCCACTCGCCCTCGCCCGCAGGGGTGTCCTCAGCTGCAGGACTCTTGCCTGCCTCGATGCGGGTCAGCCACTCCCCCAGCCTCACCTCACCGCGCATACCCAAGCTCCTTCAACCAAGCCCCCAGCTCCCCCGCCGCAGCCTCGCTCTCCCCCTCCAGCTCCTCCAGCGACACCGCGTACTTGTCCGCCCAGCCCCGAATCGCCGCCACCAGCTCACGTTGCCCCGCAGCCACCGCCGCGTCCAAGCGGTCTGCCAACCCGGCGCCGAAGACCGCCAGGACGACACGCTGCGCGCCGTCCGTCTCCGCCTTGGCCAGCTCCGCCGCCGCGCGCAGGTCGCTCAGGAAGCGGTCGTCCAGGGCCGAGCGGTGGCGGGAGGCCGCAGTGCGCTCCTTACGCAGGCGGACCACCGTCTTCTCCAAGCGCTTGATCTCCTCCGGGTCCACCGGCTCGCGCTCCGCCTCGCCTCCCTCGTCATCCGAGTCGTCCGCGTCCTCGTCAGCGTCCACTTTCGACGGCGGCTGCGCAGCCGCCAGCTCCGCCACCGCCGCCTTCAACGCCGCGTCCGCCCGCGCCAGTGCCTCATCCGCGCGGGCCACCTCGTCCAGGAACTCGGGGATCAGTACCCGTACCACCGGCTGGTCGAGGGCGCGGCGGCGGTCGGCCGCCGTGACCGTCGTCTTCTTGCGGCCTCGGCCCTTGCCCTTCCCGCCGACACTCGCGCCGCCGTTCCCGCCGTCATCGTCCGCGTCGTCGTCCGGCAGGACCGGTTCGACCATGGTCTCCACCGAGTCGATCCAGCCGTCCAGCACCCGCTCGTACCCTCCGGCCGCCAGCGCCTTCAGGTCGTACCGGACCGCCATCCACCAGTCGGCGACGATGCCCGCGGCGTCGTACCGGTCGAGCACGCCGACGTCCCGCAGGGCCTTGGTGAAGCCCTTCACCAGCCGACCGCGCAGCAACAGCAGCTCCTGCTGACCGATGAGCGCCGTGAAGCCACCCGCCTGCTCCGCCCACCACCCCTCGTACGTCTCCCTGACCTGCGCCTCCTTCGGCGCCGCCAGCTCAGCAATGCGGGCCGCCGTAGCCTCCGGGCCCTCCGGGAGGAAGTCGACATACTCCTCGTCGTCCTTCCGCGGCGCGAAGAGGTCGGAGACATCGATGCCGTACGCGTGGAACAAGCCGGCCTTGGGCTCGATCTCGGCCGTCGGGACGCCGCCGTACAGGTGGGCCCGTACGTCCTGAGGCTCGGGCGGCGGTGAATTGTCCACCCAGCGGCGGATGTTGAGGTTGGCGTCGGCGGACAGGAGGTCGTCAACGCTCACCACACGCGAATACCCCGGCTCCTCCAGCCATTCCCGGTACACCGTGACGATCTTCTCCGCGTGCTCCTCGCCCAGTTCGTTCTGGTTGCGGGCGGCGCGGAAGTCACGGTCGGCGTTGATGAACAGGACCTGGCCCTCGCGCGCCGGGGCCTTACGGCCGGGTCTGCGCAGGACCAGGATGCAGCCGGGGATTCCGGTGCCGTAGAAGAGGTTCGGGCCGAGGCCGATCACGGCCTCGACGCAGTCGTGCTCCAGGAGCTTCACGCGGATGTCGCGCTCCTTGCCCGCGCGGAACAGGACGCCGTGCGGCATGACCGTGGCGGCGACGGCGTCCCGGTTGTGCTCCAGCACCGAGATCATGTGCTGGACGAACATCAGGTCCGCCTTCTTGCCGCTCTCAGGTGCGTATCCCCAGTGCATCCGCTTGCCGTGGTCATTGTCGGCCTTCTTGACCAGCTCGGCGTCGTAGTTGAGGGAGAAGGGGGGGTTCGAGAGGACCTTGGTGAAGGTGCGCAGCCTGTTGCCGCCGGTGAGGTGGAGCGGCTCGACGAGGGTGTCGCCGTGCTGGAGGTCGAACTCGTGGATGCCGTGCAGCACCATGTTCATACTGGCCATGGACCAGGACGGGCCGTTCTTGTCCTGACCGTTGATCCCCAGATCGTCCGGGCCGCCGCCGCTCTCCTCCACGTACTCCCGCGCGGCGATGAGCATGCCGCCGGAGCCCGCGCAGGGGTCGTAGACGCTGTCGCCCGGCTTGGGGTCGACGAGGCGCACCATCATGCGCACGACTTCGCGCGGGGTGTAGAACTCGCCGCCACGCTGGCCGGCGGAGTCCGCGAACCGGGCCAGCAGGTACTCGTATGCCGCACCCAGCATGTCCGGAAACTCGAAGTCCTCGTTGCGCAGCCTGTAGAGGCTGAAGTGACGGATGAGAGAGCGCAGTTCGGCGTTGGTGAAGCGGGGCTTGGTACCGACGACCTCGTTGAAGTTGATGTGCCGGGCGACGCCGTCCAGCTTGTCGTTGCTCTCCTGGAGTGCCGCCAGGGCCTGGTCCAGCCCCTGGCCCACTTTGTCGACCAGTGCACTGATGCCGGGGGCCGGGTTGCCCGGGGTCCGCGGGTCGATGTGCGGGCCTCTCCACCAGCGGGCGCGCGGCGGGACGTAGAAGACGCGGGGATACTTGTCCCTGTCGTTGGCCCGCTCCAGGGCCTTGCCCTCGTCTCCTCTCGTCCGCTCCAGGGCGTCCGCGTAGACCCGCTCCCATTCGGGCTGGAACTCGTCCGAGGCGCGTTTGAGGAACAGCATTCCGAAGATGAAGTCCCGGTACTCCGAGGCGTCCATCCGGCCGCGCAGGATGTCGGCGGCCGAGAACAGGTGCCGCTCAAGCTGGGGCAGGGTGATACGAGCCAAGGAAGCCAGTCCTTCGTACGTACGCGGTCGGAATCGGGAGAACCCCGGAAGAGTAGTCCGGTCGGCAGGCCGAACGAAATCCGGTCGTCCGGTTGCTACGAATCGTCCGTTCCGATGCCGAGACTGACCAGGAGACGCCACACATCGGCCGAGGGGTCGCGCCGGACCGGGTCACAGGTGGCCGCGTGGCCGGTGCGGCGGTTCCACTCCTCGTACGTCTCCTTGGTCTCGCTTCTGGGGCCGGGAATCTTCTCGACCGTCAGGCCCTTGGCCGAGCAGCCGCCGGACGGGTGCGGGCACAGCGCCACCAGCTTCCGTGCGTTGCGTACGGCGGTCCGCTCGCGGCCGAGCAACGACCGCCCGCGCACGCCTCCGAGCCCCTTGCCTCGGTCGCCGGACTGCGTGTCGTAGTCCGCGAAGCCGTCGGCCTCCGGGTGGCTGCGCAGCCGGTTGAGGGTGGTGGTGCTCAGGCCGCTCTCCGGGCTCGTGTGCTGTTTGAAGTGAAGGAGCAGCCACAGTTCGAAGGAGGGGTGGGAGAGGGCCACGTGTACGCCTTGCTCCGCCGCCAGCCGCATAGCCTCCTGGATCTCCTCGGGGGTCTTGTCACCGGAGTCGCGGTCGAAGAGCGCCCACTTCTCGTCGGTCGGGTCGGCGTCGGCAAGGACACGCTTGACCACCTCGACGGGGCGCAGTCCGTTGTTGTCGGGGTGCCTGCAGAAGTGCAGGCGGAAATTCTTCTCCTCGCCGTAGGCGTGGTTGAGGAGGGTGATGTAGTCGCGCTCGGTCTTGGCGCCCTCAGTGGCCACGTATACCAGTCGCTGGGAGGGGTCCCGGTAGGTGGAGAGGGGACGGCGTACCGCGCCCCCGCCCGGGCGGTCGCGGCGTTTGCGACGCTCTCCCTGTCCTCTGTTGCCGCTCACGCTGTCGCCTTCAGCCCCTCTTCGAGCAGGGCCAGCTGACGTGCCACCTCGCCGTTGGTCAGGCGGGGTACGCCGCCGTAGCCGCCTTGCAGATAGCGGCGTACCAGGTTCTCGTCGTTGCGGACCTTGCGGGCAGCGGTGAGCGGGTAGAGCTCGGTCTCCCCCGTGCGGTTCTTCAGGGTGATCCACACCTGGTCGCGGTCGAGAGGCCGCTCGGCGACCGTGGGTCCCAGGAGGGTCGCGTCGTGGGTCGTGAAGACGAGCTGCGCCGTACGGGGGTTGGCCTCCTCGTCCTGGAAGATGCGGATGACCTCCGCCGCGAGCAGCGGGTGCAGGCTGGAGTCGAGCTCGTCGACGAGGAGCGTTCCGCCGCTCTTGAGGACGCTCAGCAACGGGCCGAGGAAGGCGAACCAGGCGTGGGTGCCGAGTGACTCCTGGTTCCAGAAGTCCAACGGCAGGTCCTTACCGGCGGCTGAGCGGTGCAGGAGCTGCGGATCTCCGGTGTGCGGGTCGACGGAGAGGTCGGTGATGCCGAGATCCGCCGACCGCAGCAGAGTGACGAATCGGTCACGAAGGTCACCGTCGGTGAGATGAGCCTCGTTGATCAGATCTCTCGTCCAGTGGGTGCGCACCGCCACGTCCTCGCCAGGCTCGACGAGCCAGAAGTTGTCGAGGAACCATCGATGCACTGCGGAGAGCTGCGGATGGTTCATCGCGGCGGCCACGGTCAGGAAGAGGGAATTCGGCCGGGTGAAGTTCTTGAAGGCATCCTGGGCGCCTCGCAATCCCGTGCGGGGAGTGCGGATCTCGCTGCCTTCGGACTCGGGCCGTCCGGCTTCCCGGTCGAACCACACCTGACGGCGTCCACTGGGGTAGGCGTGAAGCCATTCGGCTTCCACTCGCTCGTCGGACAGCTCGAAGCCGTATGTGTAGCGGACGGGCTCGCCGCGAGTGGGGAGAAGCAGATCAACCTCGAAGAGGCTGGTGTCGTCCCGGGCGCTCGGGTCGAGTGCGAAGGGCTCGCGCGGTACGCCCGGTTCCTTGCTCCAGTCGGCAAAGGACTCGCGGACGGCCTGGCGCATGAAGTTCATCGCCAACAGCAGGTTCGACTTACCGGAGGCGTTGGCACCGAAGACACCGACCGTGGGCAGAATCTCCAGCTGCTTCCCCTGTGAACGTGCGCCGGTGTCACGGCCGGTTCTCTCATTGAACTCGGTCGCCACAAGCGACAGCTCGACCTCGTCGCGGATCGACCGGTGGTTGGCCACCCGGAAGCTGAGCAACATGGGGGCCTCCTGTTCGGTCGCCGGCATTCTCGTCACTTCACGCCACTTGGTGCGGGTAGCCCACACCAAGCAGCTTATGGCGAAAGCCACTGCGTGGCCAGAGGACCGTCATCCGACGTTGACCCCGGCCTTCACGCGCGTGGTCGACGCGATCGTCGCCGAGCCCACCACGCGTGTGTCGTCGTACAGGACGATCGCCTGGCCGGGGGCGACGCCGCGGACCGGCTCGGTGAAGTGGACCTGGAGTTCTCCGTCGGTCAGCTCCGCCGTGACCTCCGTCTCGCCGCCGTGGGCGCGGATCTGGGCGGTGTAGGTGCCGGGGCCGGTGGGGGCGGCGCCGCACCAGCGGGGGTTGATCGCGGTCAGGGCGGAGACGTCCAGGGAGGCCGCCGGGCCGACCGTCACCGTGTTGTCGACCGGGGAGATGTCGAGGACGTAGCGGGGCTTGCCGTCGGGGGCGGGGGTGCCGATGCGCAGGCCCTTGCGCTGGCCGATGGTGAAGCCGTACGCGCCCTCGTGGGTGCCGAGCTTCGCCCCCGACTCGTCGACGATGTCGCCCTCCGCCTTGCCCAGCCTGTGAGCCAGGAAGCCCTGGGTGTCGCCGTCGGCGATGAAGCAGATGTCGTGCGAGTCGGGCTTCTTCGCGACCGCCAGCCCCCTGCGCTCGGCCTCCGCGCGGATCTCGTCCTTCGTCGTCACCGTGTCGCCGAGCGGGAACATCGCGTGGGCGAGCTGCTTCTCGTCGAGGACGCCGAGGACGTACGACTGGTCCTTGGCCATGTCGGAGGCACGGTGCAGCTCGCGCGTCCCGTCCTCGTTGAGCACGACCTTCGCGTAGTGGCCCGTGCACACCGCGTCGAAGCCCAGGGCGAGGGCCTTGTCCAGCAGGGCCGCGAACTTGATCTTCTCGTTGCAGCGCAGGCACGGGTTGGGGGTGCGGCCGGCCTCGTACTCGGCGATGAAGTCCTCGACGACGTCCTCGCGGAAGCGGTCGGCGAGGTCCCAGACGTAGAACGGGATGCCGATGACGTCGGCCGCGCGGCGGGCGTCCCGCGAGTCCTCGATGGTGCAGCAGCCACGCGCGCCCGTGCGGAACGACTGGGGGTTCGCGGACAGCGCCAGGTGGACGCCCGTCACGTCGTGCCCGGCTTCCGCCGCACGGGCGGCGGCGACGGCGGAGTCGACCCCGCCGGACATGGCGGCGAGGACACGGAGGGGGCGGGTGCGCTGCGAGGTCTCAGTCATAGCCCTTCAAGGGTACGGGGCGCCGGGAACCGGAGCCCGCGAGTATCCGTTGACGATCTCGTGGGCACCAGAAGGGCATCCGGGGACAGCACCTCCCAGGGCATGGGTATGGGCACGGGTATGGGCATGGGTACGGGCGCGGGCGGGCGGGGCAAGGACCAGGGGCGGCGCGTCGGGCGTCGTGCCCTGCTGATCGGTACGGCCGTGGCCGCCGTCGGCACGGCCGTGGTGGCCCAGGACGAGCTGCGGCGCGCGTGGTGGCGCGTGCCCGGGATCGAGAAGCCGCGCAAGGAGGGCGAGGTCGACTACACCGGGGCCCGCTGGATGGCCGCGTCGGACGCGAACTGGCGGATGGCGGACCGGCCGGACGACTACGGCATAGACATGGTGATCATCCATGTCACCCAGGGCAGCTTCGCCAGCGCCGTCCAGGTCTTCCAGGACCCGGCGCACGGCGCCGCCGCGCACTACATCGTCCGCAAGGACGGGCATGTCACACAGATGATCCGCGAGCTGGACGTGGCGTACCACGCGGGCAACCGCGCCTACAACGAGCGGAGCGTCGGCATCGAGCACGAGGGCTTCGTGGAGCGCCCCGAGGACTTCACGGACGAGATGTACGAGGCCTCGGCCCGGCTCACGGCGCGTATCTGCGCGCGGTACGACATACCCGTCGACCGGGAGCACATCATCGGGCATGTGGAGGTGCCGGGGACGGACCACACGGACCCGGGTGAGGGCTGGGACTGGGACCGGTACATGAAGCTGGTGCGCGCCGCCCGGGACGCGGAGGGTACGGCGGACACGTCGACACCGACCTGATACCGAGTACGTCGGCACCGGCCCGACCTCCGGGACGTCGACACCGGCCCGACCTCCCGGGACGTCGACGCCGGCCTGCCCTCCGGGACGTCGGCACGGCCCGACAAGTGCTCCGACACCGGCCTGACGACTGACTGACACAACCTCAACTCTCTTGGCAGTGGCGTGAGTTCGGCACATGATGCGATCGTCATGTGCACCTCACCCACACCAGGAGGAACATCCGTGCCATCCCCCACGCGCGGACGACACATCGGACTCGCCGGCGCGGCGATCGCCACCGCGCTCTTCGGTCAGCTGCTCACCGGCACCGCGACCGCCGCGCCCACGGCATCCCCCACTCCCACCCCGGCCGGGACCATCGCCTGGGAGCCCTGTGAGTCGCCCTACGGCGAGGGCAGCTTCGAGTGCGCCACGATCGCGGTCCCGGTGGACTGGGCGCGGCCTGACGGCGCGACCATCGACCTGGCTCTCTCCCGGCACCGGGCCACCGACCCCGACCGCCGGCTCGGCTCGCTGCTGCTCAACCCCGGCGGACCTGGCATGTCGGGCGTGGACCTCGCGCTCAGCTCGCCGTTCTCGTTCTCCCCCGAGCTGGTGGAACGCTTCGACTTCGTGGGCTTCGACCCGCGCGGCACCAACCGCAGCGCCCCGACGTACTGCGACGACGATCTGAGCGCCGCTCGTCGCTCGGCGCTCGGCTCACAGGACGACGCCGGGCTCGACGCCCTGCGCGCGGCCAACCGCGCCTTCGCCGACAGCTGCCGTGAGCTGTCGGGGCCGCTGGCCGAACACATGGACTCCGCGAGCGTCGCCCGCGACATGGACGCGATACGCGTCGGGCTCGGCGAGCGGCGGATCAGCTACTGGGGCGGTTCGTACGGCACCCTGATCGGACAGATGTACGCCGAGCTCTTCCCGCGCCGTATCCGCGCGATGGTGCTGGACTCCAACATGGACCACAGCCTCGGCGTATGGGGCATCCAGAAGACCCGGACCGAGACCCTGGAGGGCGCGTTCGGCGAGTTCGCCGACTGGTGCGCCCATACGTCCACCTGTGCGCTGCACGGCCAGGACGTGCGCGCCCTGTACGCCTCGCTGTACGCGGCGGCCGAGGAGAACCGGCTGACGTACTACGGCCGGCCCATGGCCCTCTCGACGTTCCAGGGCATCACCTTCTCGCACATGTACGACCCGGACACCGAGTGGCCCGAGTTCGCCCAGCTCCTCACCAGCATGGGCACGACCGCCGAGGCCGGCGGCACGGCTGAGGACACCGGGACGGCAGTGACCACCGAGGCCGCCGAGACCGTTGACACCACCTCGGCCGCCGTGAGCGGCGCGGTCGCGAACCCGGTGAAGTTCGCGTACGACCTCGTCCTGTGCCAGGACTACGACCTCGACGTGCCCTCGTACGCGGCGATCGCGCGCATGGAGGCGGAGCTGGCCCGGATCGCGCCGCTCACCCGGCAGGCCTCGCTGAGCCGGTCGTACATGACGAGCTGCCAGAACTGGACGGACGAGGTCGCCAACCCGCAGCACCGGCTCCGGGTGCGCGGCTCGGCGCCGATCCTGGTGACGAACAGCCGGTACGACGTGGCGACGCCGCATGCCTGGGGTGCGAACGCGGCACGGCAGATCGGCCGGGAGGCGACGCTGCTGACGTACGACGGCGTCGGGCACATCACCTACTGGCTGAGCCCCTGTATGCGGGAGGCGACCGACACCTACCTCACCACCCTGGTGACGCCCGAGAAGGGCACGCGCTGCCCCGCGATCCGGCCGGGTGACGGTCGGGCGCGGCAGCAACTGAAGGACGACGGTCTGATCGATCCGCTGCCGAAGCCCGAGAGCGTCTTCTAGCGGTCCCGCGTCCTCCTCGCGGTCCGGCGACAGGACACGTCCGAGTGCCGACGGTCGCCGCTCCGGCTCAGCTCAGGCCCGCGTTGCGCGCCCGCTCCACCACCGGGCCGATCGCCTTGGCCACCGCCTCGACATCGGCCTCCGTGGAGGTGTGGCCGAGGGAGAAGCGGAGGGTGCCGCGGGCCAGGTCCGGGTCGGTGCCGGTGGCGAGGAGGACGTGGCTGGGCTGGGCGACGCCGGCGGTGCAGGCGGAGCCCGTGGAGCACTCGATGCCCTGGGCGTCGAGCAGGAGGAGCAGGGAGTCGCCCTCGCAGCCGGGGAAGGTGAAGTGCGCGTTGGCCGGAAGACGGCCCTCCGGGGACGGGTCCCCGCCGAGGATCGCGTCCGGTACGGCCGTACGGATCGCCGTCACCAGGTCGTCGCGCAGGGCGCCGATCTCCCGGGCGAACCACTCACGCTGCTCGGCGGCGAGCCTGCCGGCCACCGCGAAGGAGGCGACGGCCGGGACGTCGAGGGTGCCGGAGCGGACATGGCGCTCCTGGCCACCGCCGTGCAGCACCGGCACGGGGCTGTACTCACGGCCGAGGAGCAGCGCGCCGATGCCGTACGGGCCGCCGATCTTGTGGCCGGAGACGGTCATGGCGGCGAGACCGGAGGCCTCGAAGTCGACCGGAACCTGACCGAAGGCCTGGACCGCGTCGGCATGCAGCGGGACGCCGAACTCTCCTGCCACGTCCGCCAGTTCGCGGACCGGCATGATCGTGCCGATCTCGTTGTTGGCCCACATCACGGTGGCCAGGGCGACGTCGTCGGGGTTGCGGGCGATCGCCTCGCGCAGGGCCTCGGGGTGGACTCGGCCGTACGAGTCGACCGGGAGGTACTCGACCGTGGCGCCCTCGTGTTCGCCGAGCCAGTGGACCGCGTCCAGGACCGCGTGGTGTTCGACGGGGCTGGCGAGGACCCGGGTGCGGGCCGGGTCGGCGCCGCGGCGGGACCAGTACAGACCCTTCACGGCGAGGTTGTCGGCCTCGGTGCCGCCGGAGGTGAACACGACCTCGCTGGGGCGGGCGCCCAGGGCCTCGGCGAGGGTTTCACGGGCCTCCTCGACGGTGCGCCGCGCTCGGCGGCCGGAGGCGTGCAGCGAGGAGGCGTTGCCGGTGACGCTCAGCTGGGCGGTCAGGGCCTCTGCCGCCTCTTGGAGCATCGGGGTGGTCGCCGCGTGGTCGAGGTAAGCCATGGTGGCCCCGATTCTACGGGCCGACCGTCCTTGGCCTGGGGCCCGGCTGCCGTGGCCGTCTCCTCTGCCGGCACCCGGCGGTTGTTTTGCGCCGGTACCGGTCAGGGATCGGGCCCCTCTAGAAGTTCCAGGACACCGTGCCGCTCGTCTGCATCAGGACGAGGAGGACTGCCAGGTCGGCCACGCCCAGGGTCAGGCCCAGGAGGGCTCGGCCTCGCCTTGTGGTGCCTCGCTTGAGGGACAGGGCCGCGAGGGTGATGGCTATGGGGCCCAGGAAGAGGTTGAGGACGAGGAGGCCCAGGAGGCCCAGGATGAAGGAGGCCACGGCCATGCCGTCGGCGTCACGGCCTCGGCGGCGGACGGGCGTGCCGGTACCGGTGCCGACGCTGGTGCGGGACGGGCTCGGGGCGGTGAGTTGCATGATCGGTCTGCTCCCAACGGGCTTTCGGGGACGGTCAGTCGGTGGTCCGGCCGCGGCGGGCGCGCTCGCGGTACGCGAAGATCGCCAGCCAGGTGGCGATGACGGCCGCGCCGACGAGGGAGACGTCGAGCGGCACATGGGCCACGGTGCCCAGCACGACACCCAGCAGCAGAAGCGCGGCGACGAGGAACAACATCGTGGGAATGCCTCTCGTGACGATTGGGTGAACGGTTGTAGTTACAGTTGTTCACTGACCCCAGAGTCTAGCGCGCCGTTCGGCTTTGCAATCCCGGAGAACAGTTGTTAACTGCATGGCATGAGTCACACTCTCGGCGCCCGGCAGGCCCAGAAGCAGAAGACCCGGCAGGCACTCCTGGACGCCGCGCTCGGTCTGCTGGAGGAGCAGAGCCTGAGCAGCCTCGGGCTGCGCGAGGTCACCCGGGCCGTGGGCGTCGCCCCGACCGCCTTCTACCGGCACTTCCGCTCGACCGCGGACCTCGGCGTCGCGCTCGTCGAGGAGGCGCTGGGCAGTCTGCACCCGGTGGTCAAGGACCTGATGGCGGCGGTCGGCGACAACGACGAACTCATCGAGCGCGCCGTCGAGCTGATCGCCCGCCACGTGGACGCGTACCCCGCACACGTCCGCTTCATCGCCCGCGAGCGGCACGGCGGCGTCCAACCCGTGCGGAACGCCATCCGGGAGCAACTGGTGCGGTTCGCCGAGGAGGTGGCCACCGAACTGGCCAAGCACCCCGAGGCGGAGGGGTGGAGCGAGGACGACCTGCTGATGCTCGCCGGTCTCTACGTCGACCAGATGCTGATGACCGCCTCCCTCTTCCTGGAGTCCCTCGACGAACCCGAGGAGAGACGCGCCCAGGTGACCCGACTCGCCACCCGCCGCATGCGGTTGATCAGCATCGGCCGCCTCAACTGGCTCGGCTGACAGGCCCTTCGTACGCACACACGCGTGGAGG
>NZ_AEJC01000242.1 GCF_000317595.1 Streptomyces ipomoeae 91-03
GTCCCCCTCGGCCAGTCCGAAGCGGCGCATGACCGAGGTACGGTCGGCCTCGGGGGCGGCCAGATACTCGGCCAGGAAGCGGTCCGCGGTGGGCCGGTCCGTGCGCTCGGCGACGAGCGCGTGGTGGTGGACGGCGCGCACCTCGGCGTCCAGCAGTGGCCACACGTCCCGCCGGAAGGTCGCGTCCGGGGTGGCCCGTATCCGGCGGACCGCGTCGAGCGTCAGGAACAGGGGCTCGTGCCGGCCGGCCGGGCCCTTCTGGTTCTCCCCGCGCGCGTGGTACGGCACCCCGCGCCGGGACCCGGCGTACAGCACGGGCTCGTGGCCGGAGGGGAGGTACAGCAGGCCCCCCGGGGCGGACACGAACTTGCCGCCCCGGCCCTCGGTCAGCAGCGACAGGATGTCGAAGAACGCCAGCCCCAGACCTCGGACGGCCACGCGCTCTCCGGGTTTGATGTCGTCGAGGTCGACGTCGGCGGGGTTGCCCGGGGGGACGTAGCGCAGGTTGTGGCGGTCGGCGAACTCCGTGAAGTTTTGTTCCTCGTCCGTCGGTTCGTTGGCCCCGTGCCCGAGGGACAGCACGACGGCGTCCAGCCCCACCAGCCGGGTGCCGTTGTCGAGGGTGACGCACTGGCCGTTCGCGTCGTCGTCCAGAGCCACCGCGGTCGCGCGGTGGACGACGACGCGGAGACCGGCGGGGGCGGTCTCGACAAGGTGCTGGAACACCCATTCCAGGTAGTGGCCGTACTGGGCGCGGGACGGGTAGTCGTCGGGCCCGAGCGGTTCGGGGTCGGCCCAGCCGTGCTCGGGCGCGGTCCGCACGAGCCATTCGTACAGGCTGGGGCCCGGCCGGACGGGGCCGGAGCAGGTGACGCTGTCATCGGTGAACTGGCTGACCTGGGAGGTCACCGTGTTCATGAGCAGATGGTGGGACTGTCTGGTGCGCCATGTGTGTCCGGGCCCCGGGGGGTAGGGGTCGACCACGTGGACCAGAAGCCGGCGCCCGTCGGTGTGATTGGCACATAACCGTTCGAGGACGGCGAGGCCTCGCGGGCCGGCTCCCACGACGCATATCGCCCTGGTCGGCTGTGGCAAGGTCACATCTCCTTCATCCGGTCCGCCCGCACAGGACGAGCGCCAGGCAACGGGTGGGGTGGTTACTTCCCGGCGGCGCGGCGATTCGCCTCCTGGGTGAATTCTCCGAAGGTCATGCTCGTCAGCTTTTCCATCTCCTCGTCGGAGAATTCCACACCGAAGCTGTCGAGTTGCATGACGAGTTCGGCGAGGGAAAGCGACTCCAATTCGAGTCCGCCGTCGCCCAGCGGTGTCTCATCGGTCACCGAGTCCACCTCGAAGTTCATGTTGCGGAGCGTGTCGACCATGACTTCGCGCAGGTCAGAGGACATCTTTCAAACCTCCTGTCGAGTGTTTCGGGCAGCGCGGGAACGCCTTGGAAATCACGGAAGGCGCGTATTCGCGAGAGGGGGGAAAGGAATGCGGGGTTATCCACCGCATGGCCGGACGGGCCAGAACATGTGTACCCCCAGTGCATCATATTCCGTGGCGAATGCCAAGGGGTGCTCGATTGTTTTCCGGAATTCCGGGGCCTTATGGGCTAGAAGTCGCCGTCGGGCTGGAATTCGACTTCGATGTCGGTGAGCGGGTAGGCGACGCAGGAGTGCGCGTAACCGAACTTCGGGTCGGACATGCGCAGCCTGGCCTCCTCGGCGTGGAAGACCTCGCCGGAGCAGATCTTGACCCGGCAGTCGCCGCATTCGCCGGAGCGGCAGGACGCCGCGGGAGGCATCCCGTTGTCCTCCAGCGCGTAGATCAGCTCCCGGCCGCGCGGCATCCGGAACGTCTTGCGGCCCCGGACGCTGACGGTGACCTCCTCCTTGGTGTCGAGGCCGGCGGGCCAGCGGGTGTCGTCCGGCGGCGGCGCGGCGACGTAGTTGGCCTCCTTGCGGATCCGGCGGCCGGGATGCCCGAGCGACTCCAACTCCTGGGTCAGATACGGGTACTTGTACGCCGGACCGCACATGTACGTCATACGCCCGGCCAGCGGTCCCGCCAGCTTGTCGATCAGCTTGGCGTCGAGCGGCTTGACCGCGCCCGTCCAGTCGGGGCCGGCCTCGGCGAGGACGTGGTGCACCACGATGTTCGGGTGCCGGCGTGCGATGGCGTCGAGTTCGTCGCGGAAGATGATGTCGCCCGCGTGCCGGGAGCCGTAGAGCAGGGTCATCCGGCGGGGCAGACCCAGTTCGACGATCTCGCGGATCATGCTCATCGCCGGTGCGACGCCGGAGCCACCGGCGAGGAAGACGACGTCCTCGCCGTGGAACAGCGGGTCGTGGCAGAAGGTGCCCATCGGCCCGCCGCTGGTGAACCGGTCGCCGACGGAGACGCCGTCGAGGAGGTGGTTGCTGA
The DNA here is from genome assembly GCF_000317595.1 of Streptomyces ipomoeae 91-03. GTDB lineage: Bacteria > Actinomycetota > Actinomycetes > Streptomycetales > Streptomycetaceae > Streptomyces > Streptomyces ipomoeae. Next base: position 2,428 of record NZ_AEJC01000242.1, read on the forward strand.
CCAGCCCGCCCGGCAGCCGACGCACGGTGAGGTCGTAGTGGTCGCGTTCCGTGGGGCTGGACGAGATGGAGAAGGCCCGGTTCGTCAGGACGTCACCGACCCGGACGTCGAGACTGATGTACTGCCCGGCGCGGAACGGCGGCAGATTTCCGCCGCCCGTGCGCCGCAGCCGCAGGGTCTTGGTGCTGACGGTCTCCTCGATGATCTCCGCCAGCGTCAGATCGATCTTCCTCGGGTGGTGCGGCTCCACCTCTGTCCTGGCATCGGCCGGGTGCTCGCCCTGGACCGCCGCGTGCGCCTTGAGCCGTGCGACGACGTCGTCCGCCCCCTCCAGCAGGCGGGCCAACGGATTGACCGACGGGCTGTATGGCGTGTCTGTCATGTCCCACTCCGCTTTTGTCAGGGGGTCAGTGGCCCGCGGCCAGCAGCCGCTGGCACCGCCGGGCGGCGGTCACGAGGTTCGAGTTGTAGCCGCCGGCCGTCGTCCAGTTGCTGGTCAGGAGCAGGCCCGGCACGTTCTGCTTGAGGTCGTCGTCGTGGAACAGCCAACTGTCGGTGATGTCCTGGTCGAACCCGTAGATCGCACCGCCGGGCTGGTTGGTGTACCGCTTGAAGGTCAGCGGGGTGGCGAGCTCCGCCTCCTCGATCACGTCCCGGATGCCGGGCACGAGGGACTCGACGAGGTCCAGCTGGGACTGGGCGTACTTGGTCTTCGCCTTCGCGTAGTCCTCCGGGGCGAGCGCCTCCCACGGCTCCGAGTACTGGATCGACGACAGCACCACCTGCGAGGCGCCGCTCGGCGCGAGCCCGGTCGGCTGGACGTCGTAGCAGGTCGCGATCATGAAGGGGCAGGGCTCGTCCAGCGAGTACGCGCCCCGGAGCACGGACTCCTCGTCCAGACCGGCCGTCAGGAACGTCGTCGCCGTGGTGAAACCGAGCTCTTCCGCCGACGCGTCCACCCCGAGGAAGAGACAGGTCGCCGACGAGCCGAGGCGCCGGGAGCGCAGGTCGGCCAGTGTGTTGGCGGGGACGACGTCCGGGTCGTCGAGCAGCCGCATGTACGTCGTCGTCGACGGGGCGTTGGAGACCACCAGTTTCGAGGAGATGGTCTCGCCGTCCTCCAGCCGGACCCCGACCGCGGTGCCGTCCCGGGTGAGGATCTTCTCGACGTTCGTGTTGAGCCGGACCTCACCGCCCGCCTCCTCGAAGGACTCCACGAGCGCCGAGGACAGCGCCTGGCTGCCGCCGACGACCTGGTACGGCTTGGTCTCGATGTACAGCGCCAGCAGCCGCGCCATGTCCACGAACGCGATCCGGTGCGGCAGCTGACCGTTGTAGCTCCAGTAGGACGACAGCACGATCTTCAGGCGTTCGTCCGTGAAGAACTCGTCCAGCACCTCCCGGAACGTCCGCAGGGCGTAACGCCGTACATCGGGCAGCGTCTTGAGCCACTCCAGCTGTTCCTTCATCTTGTGCAGACTGACCCGCGCGGTCAGCTGCCACAGCCCGGTCTCGCGCACGATCTCCAGGAACCGCACGATCTGGGCGCGATTGCCGGGGCAGATGCCGTCGAGGACGTCCGCCAGGCCCTCCCAGTCATGGGGCAGCTTCACATCGACCTCGCCGGGTACGAACGTCCGGCACAGGTCGCGGTCCTCCAGCCACTCCACCCTGCGGGTCACGTCCAGCTCGTCCAGCACCGCCTTCAGCGGTTCGTGCCCGCCCATGCCGCCCAGCTGGTGCAGCGACACCTCGAACTCGAAGCGGCCCCGCACGAACGAGGTGGCGGCACCGCCCGGGACGCTGTGCCGCTCCAGCAGGAGCGTGCGCATGCCGCCGCGTTGCAGCGTGGTCGCGGCGGAGAGCCCGCCGAGACCCGCACCGATGACGATCACGTCGTAGTCGACGCTCATTCCCAAGTCCCTTCTGAGGTGACCGGGTGG
>NZ_AEJC01000243.1 GCF_000317595.1 Streptomyces ipomoeae 91-03
TGAGGGTATGCCTCAGGAGTCCGTGGGCCGGCTGCTCCCGGTTACGAGTTGACCTGCGCGGCCACCGCGCTGGAGAAGGTCGTCAGCCGGGTGTAGATACCGGGGTACTGCGCGTCGGCGCAGCCGTAACCCCAGGAAGTAATACCTGCCAGGACGCCCCCGATGATCAGGGGACCGCCGCTGTCGCCCTGGCAGGTGTCCACGCCGCCGGAGGTGTATCCGGCGCACACCATGTCGCTCGCGATGAACTCGGAGCCGTAGGAGCTGGAGCTGCCGCAGACCGAGTTGGCGACGATCGGCACGGTCGCGGTGCGCAGCTGGTTGGAGGAGGAGCCGCCCGAGGAGGTGGTGCCCCAGCCGAGGATGCGGGCGGTGGTGCCGGCCGCGTACACGCCGGTCTGCGACGAGGTGACGTACGAGACCGGGGTGTACGGCATCGACGTCGACAGGGTCAGCACGGCCACGTCGCTGCCCTGCTCGGCGGACGTGTAGTCGGGGTGGATCCAGATGCGGCTGACCTGGCTGACCGTGCCGTTGGTGCCGTTGCGGTACGTACGGCCGCCCACCACACGGGTGTTGGAGGTCGTTCTGCCGTCGACACAGTGGGCCGCGGTGATCACCTTGGTGGCGGAGACGAGTGTGCCGCCGCAGAACTGGCTCTGCGAGGCGTTGGTGATCTGCATGACGTACGGGTACGCGCTCGCGGTGGTGGTGGTGCCGCCGACGATGGGCTGGGGAGCGGCGACGGCGCCGGGGGCGGCCAGAAGCGCGGCTGCGGAGGCGGCGGCGGTCGCCGCGGCGGCGACGAGCGTCTTCTTGGCGCGGTTGAACCCGAACATGGTTCTCCTCGTGGGGGTTGCCGGTGGGGGACGCGCGGGTGGGGGGTGGTGCACAGATCCCGCGGTACCGCCCCGCTCGGGGGAGCCGAGCGGGGCGGTGGGCCGGTCTGTGTGCCCTGGCGTGCGGCACGGCTCAAAAGCTAAGAGCCGGAGTGATTCCCTCCCAATGGGGGATCCCCCTAGGGCAGTTGGGGAGGGAAAACCCTCGATGACCCGGGAGGGGGTTTGAGCCTAGGCTGGAGCCGCAAGGTCGCTTCGCGCGCCGTCCCCGAAAAGGGCCGTCCCGGACAGGGGTGCCCCCGAGAAGGGGCGAGCGTCGTGGCGCCGGGCATGTCGAGGTCGCTTCGCGCGCACCGGCCCCGGGAACGGGGTCGTGTGCCGGTCCCCGGGAGGGGGTTCGAAACGCCGGTCCCGGGGAGGTCAGTTCGTACGGTGTCCCGCCGCCAGACGCACGATGTCCACACGCGACCGGATTCCCAGTTTCCGGTAGACGCGTGTGAGCGTCGCCTCGACCGTCTTCACGCTGATGTAGAGCCGACCGGCGATCTCCCGGTTGGTCGCGCCCTCCATGACCAGCTCGGCGACCTGACGTTCCGTCGTCGCCAGCACGGCGAGCGCGTCGAGGGCCGGCGGGGCGAGGGCCGGCTGCGTCGGGGGCGCCGGGGCGACCGAGGCCTGCTCCACCTGACGCAGCCAGGGCAGCGCCCGGCAGCGGCGGAACAACCGGGCCGCCTCGTCGTACGATGTCGGCCCCGGCCGCCCGGTCCGCAGCGAGGCCAGTACGAACGCGGCGCGCGCCTCCTCCAGGCCGTAGCCCAGTTTGGCCAGCCTGTCCTGCGCCAAGGTCAACTGCCGTACGGCGGCGTCCTGTTCACCGCGTGCCGCGCGCACCAGTGCCTCGGCACGGTCGAGGACGGCGAGCACGCTCTCCCGGCCGAGCCGCAGCGCCCGTTGCCGGGTGACGTCGATGACGTCCTGCGCCTCCGCCAACTCCCCGACGCACACCAGGGCTTCGGCGAGATCGCCCTGCCAGCGCCCGCGCGCCGGGTCGGTGACCCCGAGGCCCTCCTCCAACTCCCGCACCCGGCGCAGCGACTGCACCGTACCGACCGCGTCCCCCGCCACCAGCTGGGCGTGCCCCAGGGCGCCCAGCGCGCGGGAGAGGTACATCAGGTCGCCGTCCTGCTCGGCGTGTTCCGCGGCCTCCCGGGCGAGGGCCTGGGCCCGCTCGACATCGCCGCCCGCGGCCTCCGCGAACGAGGTGAGCATGGCGGAGGCACCCTCGCCGATACCGGAGTCCCGGGCCAGGCCATAGCCCTCGCGGGCCAGGTCGAGGGCCCGGCCGCAGTGTCCGGTGCGCAGTTCGATCTCGGCGAGGAAGCGCACGTAGTGCACCTCGCTCTCGACCATGCCGCGCCGGCGCACCTCACGCAGCAGCGAGGTGACCGTGGCCCGGGCCTCGCCGAACTGGTCGCTCATCATCAGCCAGCGGAAGCGGGTCGCGCCCGCCCCGTTGTGATGGCACGCGAGCTGCGGGTCCTGCGGTTCCTTCAGCGCCCGTTTGATGGTCGTGGGCGCGTCCGGGTGTCCCATCAGGGTCTCGACCTGTGCCTGGTGGGCGAGCGCGAGCAGTTCGGTGCGCCGGTCGCCGGCCTTCGCGGCCAGTTCCGCCGCGCGCGCGGCCTCCTCACGGCCCTCCGCGAAGTCGCCGTCGATGACCAGCGCGCGCCAGGCGAGCTGGTAGCGGACCAGGGCGAGCAGCCGCGGGTCGTCGCCCGCGTCGGCGAGGGCCTGCGGATAGACGGCGTCGACCTCCGCGATGGACTGGCCGGCCGCGTCGATCACCACCATCCAGGCCCGCACCCGCTCGGCGGGCTCGGTGGCCCGGCTCAGCACCTCGCGGGCGATGTCCCGGGCGAGGTCGTTCTCCCCGGCGGTCAGCGCGTCCTCGGCGGCCTGCAACCGCCGCTCGTCCGGGCCGGGCGTCGCGTCCGCGGGGGTGTGCCGGGCCGAGAGCAGGCCCAGCTCGGCGGCGACGGACGGCGCGCCCCGGTCCCGGGCGACGGCGGCGGCCTCGCCGAGCTGCCCGGCGACATCCGGGTCGGCGCCCGTGGTGGCCAGCGCCAGATGCCGGGCCCGCTCGATGGGGTCGACGGCGGCGGTGGACAGCGCCGCATGGGCCGCCCGCCGCTCCTGGGCGGTGGCCTCGGCGTACAGCGCGGCCGACACCAGGGGGTGCGCGAACCGTACGCCCGGGCCCTCCCGCTCCGGCGCCAGCAGCCCGAGCTCGACGGCCTGCGCGGTCTCCGCCTCGGCGTTCTCCCGTCCGGCGGCGTGCAGCAGGGCCAGCGTGGGCCGGGCACCGGCGCTCGCCACCAGCAGGGTGTTGCGGGCGTCCGCCGAGAGCATGTCGAGCCGGTTCAGGACCAGCGTCCGCAGCGAGGTCGGCACGGGCAGCGGCTCACCCGGGCGCGGCGGGGTCGGGCTGTCGGCCAGGGCACGGCCCAGCTCCAGCGCGAACAGGGGGTTGCCGCCGCTGGTGCGGTGGATGTCCCGCACGGTCGAGCGGGGCAGACCTGTGTAGCCGCGGTTCTCCAGCAGCTCGGCGACATGCGTCCTGGACAGCGGATTGACCCTGACGGCGAGGGTGTCGGGAGGGAACGCGCGTAGATATCTGTCCTGCTCGTGGCCGTGCGGGTCCGTCGAGGTGCGTACGGCGGCCAGCATGCGCACCGGCATCTCGCCGAGCCGCCGCGCGGCGAACCCGAGCAGCTCGACACTGGCCGGATCCAGCCACTGGAGGTCGTCCGCGACGATCAGCACCGGCCCCTTGGCGGCCAGGGCGCGCAGGGCCGACAGGACCGCGAGGCGCAGGGCGAGGCCGTCGCGCTGAAGGGTGGACTCACCGCGACCGGTGAGCGCCGACTCCAGCGCGGTGCGCTGCGGGGCGGGCAACTGGTCGGACACCTCGTCCACCACCAGGCCCAGCAGATCGGTCAGCGCCAGGAACGGCAGATGCGACTCGGACTCGGTGGCCGAGCAGCGCAGTACGGTGCGTGCCGTTTCGTCGTTTTCCGCGGCCAAAGCGCGCAGGACGGTCGATTTACCGATACCGGCGGAGCCGTGCACCAGCACACTGCCGCCCCGCGCAAGCTGCTCACGCGCGCCCGAGAACAGCTCCTCCCTGCCTATGACCAGGTCGGGGCGGGGTCTCCCAGGCTCCTTGAAGTCCCGTCGCACGGGCCACCGCTCCCCTCTGTGTCGTGTCCGGGCCAATATTAGGCAACCAGTCTTTGAATTTCGGAACGGAACCCTGGTGAGGGAAATAACAGAAAGGGTACGGCATAGGAAAATTCACACGCCGGTCACGTGAATGGTGCGGCTGGGCCGCAGCCGCGCCCCATAGGGGCGCGGGGCTGTGCCATATGCGGCTCCGCCGCGTGGGCGCGACCAGCCACGACGAGCCCGCGCCCCGCAAGCAAACCCCACACCCCACGGTGCCGTCCGGCCAACCCGGCGGAGCGCTACGGCAACAGCCCGGCCCGCCGCGCGGCCACCACCGCCTCCAGCCGGGTATGGGCCCCCAGCTTCCGCATGGCCGACCGCAGATACGCCTTCACCGTCTCGGGGCGCAGCCCCAGACGCCCGGCGGTGACCGCATTGGTGGCGCCCGTGGCGACCCAGGCCAGCACGTCCACCTCACGCGAGGTGAGGGCAACCCGGCTGCCGTCGCCCGGGGCGGGGGAGTCGGACCCCGCTGCCACGCCGGCCAGGCGCCCGCACACCCGAAGCAGTTCCTCCCTCAACCCCGGGTCCTCAATACGAGGCGCCAGCGCGCGCAGCGCCCCGTGCGCCTCCCGGACCTCCTCCCACGCCCCCGGTGACCCGTCCTCCGGCGTACGGGTCGCGGCCAGCAGACTGTGGGCCTCATCACGTACGACCAGCGCCTGCTCCACGTCCCGCGCGGCCTCCAGGGCGGCGCCGACCGTGCGGTCGCCCAGCGGCTGGGGGGCGCGCAGGGCACCGTAGAGGACACCGCGCACCCGGCGGCGTACGACGACGGGGACGGCCAGCACGGAACGGATGCCCTCGGCGGCGACCGCGGCGTCGTACTCGTGGCTGATCTGGCGCGACACCGAGTAGTCGGTCACCCAGCAGGGTCGGGCCATGGCGACCGTCTTGCCGCCGAGACCGTTCCCGGAGTGCACGGCGAGTCCGCTGAGGGAGGTGGTCCGGTGGCCCTGGAGTTCGCTGATGCGCAGTTGCCCGTGCCCGGGTTCGATCAGCCCGGCGAAGGCGAGCGGCAGCCCGGTCGACTTCCGCAGCCGCGCCAGCGCGCCACTCAGATCCGCCGCGGCGGACAGGGCCGTATCGGCGGAACTCAGGGGATCGAATGCCACGAACTCGTCCCTTCGGCGCGGCGCACCCCCGTTCGGGGGTAGTGAGACGTGTATCACGCATTACACGATGTCCGGCAACAGTCCGGCAATGAGGAGGACACATGTCGGCCAGGTCGAGCGCCACGGACGAGTTCCGGGCGGCCCGGGATTTCCTGTTGGCCCACCGGGAGGACTATGCCACCGCCTACAGGGGCTTCACCTGGCCGCGTCCCGAGTACTTCAACTGGGCGCTCGACTGGTTCGACGTCATCGCACGTGGGAACGACCGCACGGCCCTGCACATCGTCGAGGAGGACGGCACCGAGACCCGCCTGTCCTTCGCCGAGATGTCCGAGCGCTCGTCCCGCGCCGCGAACTGGCTGCGCGACCGGGGCGTGCGCGCCGATGACCGGATCCTCGTCATGCTCGGCAACCAGGCGGAGCTGTGGGAGACGGCCCTCGCCGCGATGAAGCTGCGCGCCGTCGTCATCCCCGCCACCCCGCTGCTCGGCCCCGCCGACCTGCGCGACCGCGTCGAACGGGGCCGGGTGCGGCATGTGATCGTACGGGCGGAGGACGCGCCCAAGTTCGACGAGGTGCCCGGCCGCTACACCCGCATCGGCGTCGGCGGCGCGGTGGACGGCTGGAAATCGTACGAGGACGCCTACGCCGCCCCCGCCGGCTTCCAGCCGAACGGGAGGACCAACGCCACCGATCCGCTGATGCTGTACTTCACCTCCGGCACCACCGCCCGGCCCAAACTGGTCGAGCACACCCATGTGTCGTACTCCATCGGCCACTTGGCGACCATGTACTGGATCGGCCTCAAGCCCGGCGACGTCCACCTCAACATCTCCTCGCCCGGCTGGGCCAAGCACGCCTGGTCCAACCTGTTCGCCCCGTGGAACGCGGAGGCGACCGTCTTCATCCACAACTACACCCGCTTCGACGCGGACCGGCTGCTCGCCGAGATGGAGCGCGCGGGCGTCACCAGCTTCTGCGCCCCGCCCACCGTGTGGCGCATGCTGATCCAGGCCGACCTCGGCCGGCTGCGCACCCCGCCCCGCGAGGTCGTCGCCGCCGGTGAGCCACTGAACCCCGAGGTCATCGAGCAGGTGCGCCGCGCCTGGGGTGTCACCATCCGCGACGGCTTCGGCCAGACCGAGACGGCCGTCCAGGTCTCCAACAGCCCCGGCCAGGAACTGAAGACCGGCTCGATGGGCAGGCCCAGCCCCGGCTTCAAGGTCGTCCTCCTCGACCCGGTCACGGGCGCGCCCGGCGCCGACGAGGGAGAGATCGCGCTCGACCTGTCCAACCAGCCCGTCGGCGTCATGACCGGCTACCACGGCGACCCCGACCGTACGGCACAGGCCATGGCCGGCGGCTACTACCGCACCGGCGACATCGGCTCACGCGACGCCGACGGCTACATCACCTACGTGGGCCGGCGGGACGACGTGTTCAAGGCCAGTGACTACAAGATCAGCCCGTTCGAGCTGGAAAGCGCCCTGCTGGAGCACGAGGCGGTGGCCGAGGCGGCCGTCGTGCCCGCGCCGGACGAGCTGCGGCTCGCGGTGCCGAAGGCGTATGTCGTGCTGGCGGCGGGCTGGGAGCCCGGCCCGGACACCGCGAAGATCCTCTTCGAGCACTCCCGGAGCACGCTGGCGCCCTACAAGCGGATCCGCCGGCTGGAGTTCGCCGACCTGCCGAAGACCGTCTCGGGCAAGATCCGCCGAATCGAGCTGCGCGAGGCCACGGCCCAGGGCTCGGACGCCGAGTACCGCGAGGAGGACTTCCGGTGACCGAACTGACGGAACCGACCGGACCGACGGAATCGACCGGACCGACGGAATCGACGGGGCCCAGGGCACTGTCGTACACGCACGGAACGAGCGACACGCCCCTCCTCGGCGACACCATCGGCGCCAACCTGGACCGTACGGCGGCCATCTGGCCGGACCGCGAGGCCCTGGTCGACGTGCCGTCCGGACGGCGCTGGACGTACGCCCGATTCGTGGCCGACGTCGATGAGCTGGCGTGCGCGCTGCTCGCCTCCGGGGTGGCCAAGGGCGACCGGGTCGGCATCTGGGCGATCAACTGCCCGGAGTGGGTGCTCGTCCAGTACGCCACCGCCCGCATCGGCGCGATCATGGTGAACATCAACCCGGCCTACCGCACCCACGAGGTCGAGTACGTCCTCAAGCAGGCCGGGATCTCCCTGCTGTTCGCCTCCCTCAGCCACAAGACCAGCGACTACCGGGCGATGGTCGAGCAAGTGCGGGGAAACTGCCCCGAGTTGCGGGAGACCGTGTTCATCGGCGCCCCCGGCTGGGACGCGCTGATCGCGCGCGGCACACCCGACCTGGCCGACGACCTGCGGGTCCGCGCGGGCGAGCTGTCCTGTGACGACCCCATCAACATCCAGTACACCTCGGGCACGACGGGCTTCCCCAAGGGCGCGACCCTCTCCCACCACAACATCCTCAACAACGGCTATTTCGTGGGCGAGATGATCGCCTACGGCGAGCAGGACCGGATCTGCATCCCCGTGCCCTACTACCACTGCTTCGGCATGGTCATGGGCAACCTCGCCGCCACCTCCCACGGTGCCTGCATGGTGATCCCCGCCCCGTCCTTCGACCCGGCGGCCACCCTGCGCGCGGTCGAGCAGGAGCGCTGCACCTCCCTCTACGGCGTACCGACCATGTTCATCGCGGAGTTGAACCTCCCCGACTTCGCCTCGTACGACCTCACCTCCCTGCGCACCGGCATCATGGCGGGCTCGCCCTGCCCGGTGGAGGTGATGAAGCGGGTGGTCGCCGAGATGCACATGTCGGAGGTCTCCATCTGCTACGGCATGACGGAGACCTCGCCCGTCTCCACCCAGACCCGCCGCGACGACGACCTGGAGCACCGCACCGGCACCGTCGGCCGGGTCCTGCCGCACGTCGAGGTCAAGGTCGTCGACCCCGCCACCGGAGTGACCCAACCCCGTGGCAGGGCGGGCGAGTTGTGCACCCGTGGCTACAGCGTGATGCTCGGCTACTGGGAGGAGCCCGAGAAGACCGCCGAGGCCGTCGACGCCGGACGGTGGATGCACACCGGGGACCTGGCGACGATGCGCGAGGACGGATATGTCGAGATCGTCGGCCGTATCAAGGACATGATCATCCGGGGTGGGGAGAACATCTACCCGCGCGAGATCGAGGAGTTCCTGTACGCCCATCCGAAGATCGCCGACGTCCAGGTGGTGGGCGTGCCCCACGAGCGGTACGGCGAGGAGGTCCTCGCCTGCGTCATCCCCCGTGACGCCGCCGACCCGCTCACCCTGGAGGAGCTGCGCGCCTTCTGCGACGGCCGGCTGGCGCACTACAAGATCCCGAGCGCACTGCGCATCCTGGACGCCTTCCCGATGACGGTGTCGGGGAAGGTACGCAAGATCGAGCTGCGGGAGCGGTACGCGTAGAGCCCGGCCGACGGACTCCGCGCAGCGCCCCCGGCTCAGGCCCCCGCGCAGCGCCCCGGCTCAGGCCCCCGCGCCGGTCGCGACCAGTTCGGCCGCCGCCGTGTTGACCGGCTGCGGGGTGCCCGTGAGGTCCAGGACGAAGAGGGAGACGCCCAGGGCGTCGGCGTGGTCACGGGCGTCGGGGGCGTACCCGGCGAGGGAGAAGTAGACGCAGTCGGCGGACTCGGTCATGGCGGTCAGCCACAGGCATTCGATGTCGCGCGGCGAGGCCGGGCTGACCGAAGGGTCCACCTGGGCCAGCACGCCCCGCGCGGCCAGCCCGATGCCGTTGGGCTGGCGCTGGTCGGCCCTGCGGACGTCCTGGTAGCCCAGCCAGCGCAGATACAGGGCGACGGCGGTGACCGCGTCGCGGGCGGTACGGATGGTGACCGGCCGGAAGGTGGGGCGGGGGTCGACGGGCCGCGCACCCGGGTCCGTGTCGTCCGGGCCCAGCGGCCGTAGCGCGCCGACCACGGGAACGCGCAGTACGGTCCCGCAGGCGCAGCCCAGCTCCGGGTGGGGCCACTGGTCCGTACGTCCGCAGTCGCCGCAGCGGACTGTCACCCAGTCCTCGTCCCAGGTGTGATGCGTGACGGAGACCGGCGCGGCGTGCCGGTTCAGGGGCGGGGCCACCGGCGTGCCGCATGCGCAGGGATAGGACGGGGCGGCGTACTGATGTTCCCGCTCGCAGTCGGGACACCGCACCGTCATGCTCTCGCTCATGCTCCACCCCACCACCGGGACCCACCGGTCACATCGGAACAGCCCTCTCATCGTCCTCCAACCAGGGCGGTCCCGGCAGGGAAACGCCCCGACAGGACCGGTTGATCCGACTGTCCACGCCCTTGACGCTCCCTGCCCCTCCTCCTACATTGCTTCCAGATGGCAGAAACTGCTTTCCGCAATACGGAAGTTCGCGGATTGGGTCACCCAAGGAGACGGAAGTGCTCGCGGGGGGGGGCGCGACGGGAGCGCGAGTCCGGCAGCTGAAGCAGGAGTAGGCATGGCTCGTATGACCGCTGCCCGTGCGGCAGTCGAGATCCTCAAGCGCGAGGGCGTCCGCGACGCGTTCGGTGTCCCCGGCGCGGCGATCAACCCCTTCTACGCGGCCCTGAAGGCCTCCGGTGGCATCCACCACACCCTCGCCCGCCATGTGGAGGGCGCCTCACACATGGCCGAGGGCTACACCCGCACCCACCCCGGCAACATCGGAGTCTGCGTCGGCACCTCCGGGCCCGCCGGGACCGACATGATCACCGGGCTCTACTCCGCCACCGGTGACTCCGTCCCGATCCTCTGCATCACCGGTCAGGCACCCACCGCGGTGATCCACAAGGAGGACTTCCAGGCGGTCGACATCGCCTCCATCGCCAAGCCGGTCACGAAGATGGCGGTCACCGTGCTGGAGGCGGCCCAGGTCCCCGGTGTCTTCCAGCAGGCCTTCCACCTCATGCGCTCGGGCCGCCCCGGGCCGGTCCTGATCGACCTCCCGGTCGACGTGCAGCTCACCGAGATCGAGTTCGACCCGGACACGTACGCACCGCTCCCGGTCTACAAACCGGCCGCGACCCGCGCCCAGATCGAGAAGGCGATCAGGCTGCTGAACGAGTCCGAGCGCCCCCTGATCGTGGCCGGCGGCGGTGTCATCAACGCGGACGCGAGCGAACTGCTGGTGGAGTTCGCCGAGTTGACCGGCGTCCCGGTCGTCCCCACCCTCATGGGCTGGGGTGTCCTGCCCGACGACCATGAACTCAACGCCGGCATGGTCGGCCTGCAGACCTCGCACCGCTACGGCAACGCGACCTTCCTGGAGTCCGACTTCGTCCTGGGCATCGGCAACCGCTGGGCCAACCGCCACACCGGGAAGCTGGACGTCTACACCGCCGGCCGGAAGTTCGTCCACGTCGACATCGAGCCCACCCAGATCGGCAGGATCTTCGCCCCCGACTACGGCATCGCCTCCGACGCGAAGGCCGCGCTGGAGCTGTTCGTCGAGGTGGCACGGGAGTCGAAGGCACAGGGCCGCCTGCCGGACCGTTCCGCCTGGGCCGCCGCCGCGCAGGAGAAGAAGGCGACCCTCCAGCGGCGTACGCACTTCGACGACGTCCCCATCAAGCCGCAGCGCGTCTACGAGGAGATGAACAAGGCCTTCGGCCCCGAGACCCGGTACGTCACCACCATAGGCCTCTCCCAGATCGCCGGCGCCCAGATGCTGCACGTCTACCGGCCGCGCCACTGGATCAACTGCGGGCAGGCGGGGCCACTGGGCTGGACCGTCCCCGCCGCGCTCGGTGTCGCGAAGGCCGACCCGGAGGCGTCCGTCGTCGCCCTCTCCGGCGACTACGACTTCCAGTTCATGATCGAGGAGCTGGCCGTCGGGGCGCAGCACCGCATCCCGTACGTCCACGTCCTCGTGAACAACTCCTACCTGGGCCTCATCCGCCAGGCACAGCGGGCCTTCGACATCGATTTCCAGGTCAACCTGGAGTTCGAGAACATCAACTCGCCCGAACTGGGCGTCTACGGCGTCGACCACGTCAAGGTCGTCGAGGGGCTGGGCTGCCGGGCGCTCCGCGTGACCGACCCCGCGGAGCTGGGCGCCGCGTTCGAACACGCCAAGAAGCTCGCGGCGGAGTACCGGGTGCCGGTTGTCGTCGAGGTGATCCTGGAGCGGGTCACCAACATCGCGATGTCCACGACGAATGACATCAGTGAGGTGGTCGAGTTCGAGGAGGTGGCGACGGAGGCGGGGCATGCGCCGACGTCGGTTCGGCCGTTGCGGGTCTGACGTTGCCGCTGCTGGTCCCAAGGGCCGCTGCTGGTCCCAAGGCCGGTGTGAAGGCGCCCATTGGCTCCGAAGTCGGGGGCGGCTCGACCGGGGGGCC
>NZ_AEJC01000244.1 GCF_000317595.1 Streptomyces ipomoeae 91-03
TGGGCGCGAGCGACCACACACCACACACCACCCGCAGGCGCCCGAACACCGTTGCCCCCGAGCCATTGGGCGCCCGGCGTCCCCTCCTTACGCGCCCGGTGTTCCCGACAGCGGCAGCATCGGGTAGCTGCCCGTGTTCGTCGGGGCGTGTTCCGGGAGCCACAGGACGGCGACCGCGCCCTCGGCCGGTATGTCGTCCGGGGCTCCGGCGGGGCGGACGTTGCGGAAGGTCAGGCGGGCGCCCAGTACGCGGGCCTGGCCGGCGGCGATGGTGAGGCCCAGGCCGTGGCCCTGGCCGGCGCGGTCGGAGGCGCCGGTGCGGAAGCGGCGGGGGCCGTCGGCGAGAAGGTCCTCGGGGAAGCCGGGGCCATGGTCGCGGACCCGTATGACGCGCCCCTCGACCGACACCTCGATCGGCGGTTTGCCGTGCTTCGCCGCGTTGGCCAGGAGGTTCAGGAGGACCCGCTCCAGACGGCGGGGGTCCGTCGTCACCTCCGACTCGTGGACGATCTGTACGCGGACCCCCGCGTCCTTCGCCGCCACCCGCCGCGCCACGAACTCGCCCAGCATGATGTCCTGCAACTCGGCCCGCTCGGACGCCCCGTCGAGCCGGGCCACCTCCAGGACGTCCTCGACGAGCGTGCGCATCGCCTGGGCACGGTCGCGGACCAGTTCGGAGGGGCGGCCCGGCGGAAGGAGTTCCGCGGCCGTGAGCAGGCCCGTCACCGGCGTACGCAGCTCGTGCGCGATGTCCGCCGTCACCCGGCGCTCCGCCTCGATGCGCTGGCGCAGCGTGTCGGCCATGGCGTCCACGGCCCGTGCCAGCTCGGCGGTCTCGTCGCGCAGGACCCCGCCGATCGCGTCCTGGACCCGTACGTCCGTCTCGCCCTTGGCCACCTGGTTGGCGGCGTCGGCCGCCTTGCGCAGTCGCCGGGACATCTGGCCGCCGATGAGCACCCCGAGGGCCGAGCCGCCGAAGACGACCGTGATCGAGCCGATGACCAGGGCCTGGTCGAGGTCCCTGATCACCGTCGAGTTACGGTCGGTGAAACGGGTGTGCAAGGACAGTACGCGGCCGTCCTGCAACGGCACCGCCGCCCAGATGTCGGGCACGCCACTCGCGCCCTCGGACACATACGTGGCCCGGCGGCCCTCCGTGACCTTGGCCATCAGGTCCCTCGGGAGGCCGGGGTCGTCGACCCGCACCCCGAAGGCCCCGGACTTCAGCGGGCGGCCCGACTCGTACATGCGCTGGGCGACCTGGATGCGCTGGTCGGCGAGGTCGCGCGAGTTGTCGAGCATCGACACACGCGCCGCGTTGTGCACGACCAGGCTCAGCGCGACCGCCATCAGCGTGCCGACCAGCGCGATCGCCGCGCTGAGCTGCCAGCGCAGCCCGGTGCGGATGCGGGAGGCCGGGCCAGGGCCGAAAGCAGGGCTTGCGCCGAGGCCGGCACCAGGACCCGCACCGAGACCGGCAGCCCTCGCAGCCGTACCGACACCGGCAGCCGCCGGAGTCGTACGGAGGCCGGTGGCACCCGCGCTCGTACCGGTGCCGGTGGCACCCGCGCTCGTACCGGTGCCGGAGGCGGCGCCCGGCATCTCCGGGCCCCGCCGTCGTCGTATCCCCCTCATGTTCATGTCGGCCTCGCTCAGGCCTTCAACTTGTAGCCGAAGCCGCGGACCGTCTCGATGCGGTCCTGGCCGATCTTCGTGCGCAGCCGCTGGACATGGACGTCGACGACCCGGGTGTCGCCGCCCCAGCCGTAGTCCCACACGCGTTCGAGCAGCTTGTCGCGGGACAGGACCGTACCGGGGGCCTGCGAGAACTCCAGGAGAAGCCGCATCTCGGTCGGGGTCAGCGCCACCGGCTGCCCGGACTTCCGTACCTCCATGCCCTCGGTGTCGATCACCAGTTCGCCGAAGGTGAGCACCCCGCCGGTGCCGGCGGACGCGGCGTCGTCCGCCTTGGTGTCACCGCCGTTGGCGTGGCCGAAGCGGCGCAGCACCGCGCGGATCCGGGCGACCAGCACCGCACCGTCGAACGGCTTGGTCACGTAGTCGTCGGCGCCCGCCTCCAGCCCCAGTACGACGTCGATGGAGTCGGCCCGCGCGGACAGCATGATCACCGGGACCGTCGACTCGTCACGGATACGGCGGCACAGGGAGACCCCGTCGAGCCCCGGCACCATCACGTCGAGCAGCGCGATGTCGGGCCGGTTCGCGCGGAACGCCTCCAGCCCCGACAGCCCGTCGGGCATGGCCGTGACCGCGAAGCCGTTCCGCTCCAGCGCGAGCTGGGTGGCCTCGCGGATGACGTCGTCGTCCTCGACGAACAGGACGTGGGTCTGCTCTGCCATCCGGTGTTCTCGTCCGCTCTAGTAACTGATGAGTAGTCGGTACTGGTCTGTGATTGGTGATTGGTGATCTGTGGTCGGCGGTCAGCGCGGTTCGGGGGTCGGCGTCTCCGTGCCGCCGCCGACCGACGTGCTGTACTCGGTGCGCGTACTGGACTTCTGCACGAAGCGGTCCGTCAACCAGCGGTAGGTGGTCACTTCCTCGCTGGAGGGGTACGCGGCCGGGTCGCCGTTCTCGTCATTCTCGTACAGCTGTCGGGTGACGAGCAGATCGCCGCGGTCGATCTCGGCGTAGACGGGGGGCTGTTCGGAGAGGAAGACGCTGCGGTACTTCCCCTTCTCCATGCGGTAGACGTACGAGGCCACGCCGACGGCGTCCGCGCAGGTCATGACGTTGACCACGATGTCGTCGGCCGAACCCCCGGTCAGGGTGCCGTAGATGACGTCGACCGGGTACTCGTCGGCCACGCACGGCTCCAGGTCGCTCTTCACCGCCTTGCTGACCCCCGGATCCGCCCGCACCATGCGGACGACCTGGGGGACGGTCGGATGGTCGCCGTCGGCCGAGGCGGAGACGGCCGGGGAGGCCGTGCCCACCGTCAGGGGGTCGCTGTCGGCCGGGCCCTCGTCGCGCGCGCCGGTCCCGCCGGTGCCGCAGGCGGAGACGAAAAGGCCGAGGGCGGCGAGCACGGCCACCGCCGTGATCACCGCCTTCATCGCCTGCCCGGCCCCTTGGTCCGGGCCGGCCGCTGTGCTCAGGCCGCGCAACGCTCCCGCTCCTCACGCTCGAGCGCGCGTGCGTCCAGATCGCGCGACTCCAGCTCCTCGCGGAGCCGGGCCAGCGCCCGGTGCAGCGTGCTCTTGACCGTTCCGGCCGACATGCCGAGGGCGGCGGCCGTCTCCTCCGTGGACATCTGCTCCCAGTGTCGCAGCACCACGACACTGCGCTGCTTGGGAGCGAGCACCTTCATGATGTCCATGAGGAGCGCGCGGTCCGCGTGCTGCTCGGTGGAGTCGTCGATGCGCGCGTCCGGCAGCTGCTCGGTGGGGACCTCCTCCAGCTTCCGGGCCCGCCACCACTCCGTCCGTGTGTTGATCATGACCCGGCGCAGATACGCGTCCGCCAGTCGCTTGTCCGCTATGCCGTCCCAACGGCCGTACGTCCGCGCCAGCGCCGTCTGCAGCAGATCCTGCGCGTCGACCGGGTCCGGGACGAGCCGACGAGCGCTGCGCAGCAGCGCGTCCTGCCGCGTGCGGACGTACTCCTCGAATTCGAGCACCTCGCCGTGCGCCATGATCAACCGCCTCCGTTCCCCGTTGCCGCCGCGGACGCCCCTCGCGCCGCCGGTGGTCCGCCGCTATCCGCTTGCTGTCTGTCGCTCTTCGCTCCGCGGGTGTTCCGCGGTACGGCAATGAAGCTACGGAGGCGTTGTCACGGCGATGTCCGAAGCAGCCTGCGGAGAACGCTCGGCTGTCCGTCGGTTGTGTAACAGAAGTAGGAACGGGGTAAGGCGGGGTGGGTTTTGGGGCGGGTGTGGGGCGATTTGGGCGGTCGAACCGGCGGTGGGGCTACCCGTGGATTGTGTATCGGCGATGCCTCGGCGAGGCGTTGGCGATGCGCGGGCTGTGAGATCTCAGAGGCTCAGGTGAGGGGGAGGCGATAGAGACCGCCGGGAAGAGGCTCCACGAGCCCGTCGGAGACCAGGCCGTCCAGGGCGCGGGCCCGCTGCACCGGCTCGTGCCAGACCCGGTCGAGGACCGCCTGCGGTACGGGCGCCACCGCGTCCCGCAGTACGGCGAGGAGCTTGCCGCGGACCTGGCGGTCGGTACCGGCGTACGTCTGACCCCGGCGCGCCGGACCGTCGTGCGCGGGCTTCCCGGCGAGCAGCCAGGCGCACTGCGCGGCGATCGGACAGTGGTGGCAGGTCTCGTTCTTCGCGGTGCACACCAGCGCGCCCAGCTCCATCGAGGCCGCCGCCCAACGGGACGCCGTGTCGTCGTCCTCCGGCAGCAGCGCGCGGGCCAGCTTCCGTTCGGCGGCCGTCGTGGCGTTCGGCGGGTACTGGGTGCCGGTGACCGCACGGGCGAGGACGCGGCGGACGTTGGTGTCCAGCACGGCGTGCCGCTGGCCGTACGCGAACGACGCCACCGCCGCGGCCGTGTACTCGCCGATGCCCGGCAGCGCGAGGAGCTGAGCGTGGTCCCGCGGTACGTCGCCGCCGTGCCGTTCCGTTATGGCCACCGCCGCGCCGTGCAGCCGCAGCGCGCGGCGCGGATAACCGAGCCGGCCCCAGGCGCGGACCGCCTCACCCGGGGGCTCCTTCGCCAGGTCCGCCGGCCGGGGCCAGCGGGCCAGCCACTGTTCGTAGACGGGCAGTACGCGGTTGACCGGCGTCTGCTGCAGCATGAACTCACTGACCATCACACCCCACGGCCCCGCCTCCGGACGCCGCCACGGAAGATCACGCGCGTGCGCCTCGAACCAGGCGATCACCGGGGTGTGGAGGGCGGAAGGGGAGGGGGCGGGGGCCGGGGCGGAGGCGTCGTTGCTCTGGGGCTTCGTGGGTGCAGTCATGACAGCCCGATCCTGCCACGTCGCTCCGCTGGGTGGGCGGGGACGCGGCGGGGTGGGGGCGGGTGCGGCCGTTTGGCGACTGCGGGCGGGTGAGGGTCGCGCGCGCGGTTCCCCGCGCCCCTAAAAACAGGGACTGCGCCCCGCTTTTTACCAACCCGCAGGAGCGTGTCTTCAGCCCCGCAGACAACCGCAGACTTTCAGGCCCGCAGGCGAGGCGGGTCTTCGGGCCGCAGGCGAGGCAGGTCTTCGGGCCGCGGGTGACTGCAGGTTTTCAGGGGCGCGGGGCTGTGTTGATTTGCGGCTTCGCCGCGTGGGCGCGAGCAACCACACGGCACCCGCACGTGCTCACATACCGCAGACACCCCTCCCCCCTGGAGGGGGTCTGGGGG
>NZ_AEJC01000246.1 GCF_000317595.1 Streptomyces ipomoeae 91-03
GCGGTGCTCAGTGACCGCGGGCGATCCACTCCTCCAGGTGCGGGGCCTCGGCGCCGATGGTCGTGCTGTCGCCGTGGCCGGTGCGGACGGTCGTGTCGGGCGGGAGGGTGAGAAGACGGTCGCGGATGGAGTCGATGATGGTCGGGAAGTGGGAGTAGGAGCGGCCGGTGGCTCCCGGGCCGCCGGCGAAGAGGGTGTCGCCGGTGAAGACGGTGCCGAGGCCGGGGGCGTACAGGCAGACGGCGCCCGGTGCGTGGCCGGGGGTGTGCAGGACCCTCAGGTCGGCGCCGGCGGCCTCGATGATCCGGCCGTCGGCCAGCCAGTGGTCCGGCGTGCGGTCGGGGTGGGTCTGCTTCCACAGCGGCAGGTCGTCGGGGTGGAGCCAGATCGGGGCGCCGGTGCGCTCGGCCAGGGCGGGTGCGGCGTCGATGTGGTCGTTGTGGGCGTGGGTGCACACGATGGCCCGCAGGGTGCGTCCGCCCACGGCCTCGGCGATGGCGTCGGCGTCGTGGGCGGCGTCGATGACGATCACTTCGTGGTCGTCGCCGACGATCCAGACGTTGTTGTCGACGTCCCACGTGCCGCCGTCGAGCGTGAACTGGCCCGAGGTGACGAGGTGTTCGATGCGCGCGGCCATCAGAGCGTCACCACCGAGCGCAGGACGTCGCCGTGGTGCATCCGCTCGAAGGCCTTCTCGACCTCGTCGAGGGCGATGGTCTCGGTGACGAAGGCCTCCAGGTCCAGACGGCCCTGGAGATAGAGGTTGATCAGCATGGGGAAGTCGCGGTCCGGCAGACAGTCGCCGTACCAACTCGACTTGAGCGCGCCGCCGCGACCGAAGACGTCGAGCAGCGGCAGCTCCAGCTTCATCTCGGGTGTCGGTACGCCGACGAGGACGACCGTGCCGGCGAGGTCGCGGGCGTAGAAGGCCTGCTTGTACGTCTCGGGGCGGCCGACCGCCTCGATGACGACGTCGGCGCCGAAGCCACCGGTGAGTTCGCGGATGGCCTCGACCGGGTCGGTCTCGCGGGAGTTGACGGTGTGGGTGGCGCCGATCTTCTTGGCGGTGGTCAGCTTCCGGTCGTCGATGTCGACGGCGATGATCTTCTCGGCGCCGGCCAGCCGGGACCCGGCGATGGCCGCGTCCCCGACGCCGCCGCAGCCGATGACGGCGACGCTGTCGCCCCGGCCCACATTGCCGGTGTTGATGGCGGCGCCGATGCCCGCCATCACCCCGCAGCCCAGCAGTCCGGCGACCGCGGGGGCGGCGGCCGGGTCGACCTTGGTGCACTGCCCGGCGGCGACGAGCGTCTTCTCCGCGAAGGCGCCGATCCCCAGGGCGGGTGACAGTTCCTGGCCGGTCGAGGCGAGGGTCATCTTCTGCTTGGCGTTGTGCGTGGCGAAGCAGTACCAGGGCCGACCGCGTCGACAGGCCCGGCAGTTCCCGCACACCGCACGCCAGTTGAGGATGACGAAATCACCGGGGGCGACATCCGTGACGCCCTCGCCGACGGACTCCACCACACCGGCCGCCTCGTGGCCCAGCAGGAACGGGAAGTCGTCGTTGATGCCGCCCTGTTTGTAGTGCAGATCGGTGTGGCACACCCCGCACGCCTGCACCTTCACCACAGCCTCGCCCGGCCCGGGATCGGGGACCACGATCGTCTCGATCCGCACCGGTTCGTTCTTGCCCGGTGCGATCACGCCGCGTACTTCCTGCGCCATGGTGAACCCTTCCTTCGTTCGAGGCGGGCGGTCCCCCGCCCATGGTCACCCTACGGACTGACCAGCCGGTAGGGCCTCCGATGCATGCGGAGACATGACCGAAAAGAGTGCCCGCGCCGCCTGTGCGAGACCTGTCTCCCACTCTCCTCAGATACCCCCCCGGGTATTTCTGCTACCGTTGACTGCATACCCCCGGGGGTAATTTCCCCGAGGGTGCTCAGGCATTCGAACCAGGAGAGGAGCGCTGCCGTGTACTTCGTCGACACCATCGAGGTGCCGGGGCTGGGCAACCGCAGCTATCTGGCGGGCGGGCCGCGCGGCGCCGTGGCGGTCGATCCGCCGCGGGACATCGACCGGATGATCGCGGCTGCCGCCCGGCGGGGCGTGCGCATCGCGTACGTCGTCGAGACGCACGTCCACAACGACTACGTCACCGGTGGCCTGGAGCTGGCCCGGCTGACCGGTGCCGCCTACCTGGTGCCCGCCGGGGCGCGGGTCGCCTACGAGCGGGTGCCGGTGCGCGACGGCGACTCGGTGGAGATCGACGCGGATCTGACGCTGCGCGCCGTCGCCACGCCCGGGCACACCCCGCACCACACCGCGTACGTCCTTCAGGAGGGCGGCCGGGCGGTGGCCGCGTTCACCGGGGGCTCACTGCTCATCGGCACGGTCGGGCGGCCGGACCTCGTCGAGCCCCGGCTCACGGGTGAGCTGGCCCGCGCCCAGCACGCCTCGGCGCACCGGCTCGCCGCCGAGCTGCCCGAGGAGACGGCCGTACTGCCCACGCACGGCTTCGGCAGCTTCTGTTCCGCCGGGCGGGCGACGGATACGACCACGACCATCGGGCGGGAGCGGGTCACCAACGAGGCCCTGGTCAAGGACGCGGACACGTTCGTCGCCGAGCTGCTGGCCGGCCTCGACGACGTACCGGCGTACTACGCGCACATGGGTCCCACCAATGCCGACGGGCCCGCCCCCGTGGATCTGACACCGGCGGCACCGGCGGACGCGGAGGAGATCGCCGCGCGGCTGGCGGCCGGCGAGTGGGTCGTGGATCTGCGCAACCGGGTCGCGTTCGCCGAGGGGCATGTGGCCGGATCGGTGAACTTCGAGGCGGAGGGACAGCTCGCCACGTATCTCGCCTGGCTGCTGCCGTGGGGCAAGCCGGTGACACTGCTGGCCGAGTCTCCGGACCAACTGGCCCATGCCCAGCGCGAATTGGTGCGGGTCGGCATCGACCGCCCCGCCGCGGCCTCGACCGGCTCGCCCGCCGACTGGCTGCGGGAGGGCGAGCGGCCACGCGGCTTCCCGCGCGGCACGTTCGCCGAACTCGCGAAGGTGTACGGCGCCGAGGGGGTCGTGGTCCTGGACGTCCGACGGGACTCCGAGCGGGCCGGCGGGCACATCGCCGGGTCGGCCCACATCCCCGTGCACCAACTGCGCGACCGGCTCGGCGAGATACCCGACGGCACGGTGTGGGTGCACTGCGCCGGTGGTATGCGGGCCGGTATCGCCGCCTCGCTCCTCGACGCGGCCGGCCACGACGTGGTCGCCGTGGACGACGGCTTCGCCGCCGCGGCCGACGCCGGGCTCCCCCTCTCGCGCATCACCCCGGCCCGGGCCCACGAACGCACGGGCGCCGACGGCGACGCCGTACTCCTCGACGTACGAGAGCCTGAGGAGTGGGCCGCCGGACACGCTCCGGCCGCCGTCCATGCCCCGCTCTCCGCCCTCACCGCCGGAACCCCCCTCCCCCCGCACGCCCGGAACCGCCCCCTCATCACCATCTGCCGTTCCGGGCGACGCTCCCAGGAGGCGGCCACACTGCTCCGGGCACGCGGGGCGGACGTCGTCGACGTCACCGGAGGGATGCCGGCCTGGGAGGAGGCGGGACTGCCGGTGGTCACGGAGGCACGGGCCGGTGCTCCGGCGGCCGAGGCGATGGCGGACGCGATCGCGGGTCCCGCCCCGCGGCCAACGCTCGACGTGGCCCCCGGACCGGCGCGCACCGCATCCGGCAGCCCCGAATCCGGCGCACCGCTCGGCACGACCGGTGGCCCGGCGGCGTGAGTACGCTCGTTCTCGCCCTGTTCGCCGGGGGCGTGATCGGGCTCTCGCTGGGGGCGTTGGGCGGCGGGGGCAGTGTGCTGGCCGTGCCCGCGCTGATCTATCTGCTCGGTTTCACGCCGGCCGCCGCCACCACCGCGAGCCTGGTGATCGTCACGCTGACCTCGGCGACCGCGCTGGCCGCACACACCCGGGCGGGCAACGTCCGCTGGGCCGGCGGAACCCTGTTCGCGGCGGCCGGTCTGGTGCCCGCGGCGCTGGGCGGCGCGCTGTCCGCGGATCTGCCGTCCACGGTGCTGACCGGGGCGTTCGCGCTGGTCGCCGGGCTGGCCGCGTACCGGATGCTGCGTCCCTCGGCGACCCGTCGGGAGGAGTCGACGGTACGGAGGAGCCGGGTCGCCCTGTCCGGGGCCGGGCTCGGCTCGGTCACCGGTGTCCTCGGGGTGGGCGGCGGCTTCCTCGCCGTACCAGCCCTGGTGAACGTGGTGGGACTGCGCATGCGCGACGCCGTCGGCACCAGCCTCCTCGTCATCACCGTGAACTCACTGGCCGCCCTCGCCGCCCGCACGGGCGCGGCCGAGGGACTCGACTGGGCGGTCGTCGCCCCCTTCACCGGGGCCGCGATCCTCGGCGCCTGGGACGGCAAACGCCTGGCCGGCAAGGTCTCCGGGGAGACCCTCCGCCGGACCTTCGCCTGGGTACTGCTGGCGGTGGCCGCGTTCATGCTGATCGACGCGATGGTGTGACCCGGCGGGCGAAGGGCGCAGCCTCCCCCGCCTTGCTCCCACCACCAACAGGCAGAGCGCCCCCGCCCGTCACACACCACCGGCGGACGCGGCCTCCCCGACCTTGCTCGCACCACCGACAGGCGGAGCATCCCCGCCAGCCTCACACCACCGGCGGACGCGGCCTCCCCCGCCTTGCTCCCACCACCAACAGGCAGAGCATCCCCGCCCGTCACACACCACCGGCGGGCGCAGCCTCCCCGACCTTGCTCGCACCACCGATAGGCGGAGCATCCCCGCCAGCCTCACACCACCGGCGGACGCGGCCTCCCCCGCCTTACTCCCACCACCAACAGGCAGAGCATCCCCGCCCGTCAGACACCACCGGCGGGCGCAGCCTCCCCGCCGTGGTCGTACACCGGCAGGCGGAGCCTCCCGGCCCCCCTCACGCCAGCGAAAGGAACAGCTTCTCCAGTCGAGCCCGCATCTGCTCCGTCGTCTCCCCGTTCCGCTCGTTCTTCTCGGCGTCGGTGAGGCACTGCTGCAGCCCGGTGGCGATGATCGCGAACCCCGCCCGGTCGAGGGCGCGGGAGGCCGCCGCGAGCTGGGTGACGACGTCCTCGCAGTCGCGTCCCTCCTCGATCATCTTGATCACTCCGGAGATCTGCCCCTGTGCCCGACGCAGCCGGTTCAGCACCGACTTGAGCTCATCGCCTTCGAACTGCAGCTCCACTGCCATCCACTCCTCTATATACCCGTGGGGGTATTTTACCGCGCCCCCGCGACCACCCCGGGATTCACTCCCACCCGAACCCTTCACGACCCGAACCCCTCACGAAAGGATCGCAGGACAGCATGACCACTCCCCTCACCCCCCGCCCCCTGGACCCGGAGCAGGCCCGCGAGCGGCTGCCGGAGCTGACCGTCGTCGACGTCCGTACGCCCGGCGAGTACGCCTCCGGGCATCTGCCGGGCGCCCTGAACATCCCGCTCGACCAGTGGGAGCGAGCGCTGCCGGCGCTGAAGGAGTCCACCGCCGAGCTGCTGGTCGTGTGCGCGTCGGGGGCCCGGTCGGAGAAGGCGTGCGCGGTGCTCGCCGGGCACGGCATCGCGGCGGCCACCCTCACCGGCGGTACGAGCGCCTGGGCGGCCGGCGGCCATGAGCTGCACCGGCCGGCCGCGGGCGCACGGGCCACCTGGGCGATGGAGCGTCAGGTCCGGCTCACCGCAGGTGGGCTCGTCCTGGTCGGGCTGGGCCTCGGACTGCTGCACCCGGCCTGGCAGTTGCTCTCCGCCGGGATAGCGGGCGGCCTGGTCCTCTCCGCGCTCACCAACACCTGCGGGATGGCCGTGACGCTCGGCAAGCTGCCGCACAACCGCCCCCGCCCGGCGGACCTCGACGCCACGCTCGCCAGGCTCACGGCACCCGGGAGGCGGTGACGCAAGGCG
>NZ_AEJC01000247.1 GCF_000317595.1 Streptomyces ipomoeae 91-03
CCGCGGCATTTTTTGGGGAGCGGATTCAGTGCCCAATCGCCGGAGGCTTTTTACGGGCGACTGCGGGTTGTGTGTGGGTGAACCCTGGCTTTAAAAGTGTCCGCGGTTTTCAAAGTGTCTGCAGCGTGATCAGTGTGATGCGGAGGGTTTCCTCCTCGCCCTCCACCTCGATCCTCACCCGCTGGCCCGGGCGGAGCAAGCGCAGGCCGCCCGCGTCGAAGGCCGGGGTGTCGAAGGGGACGGGGGTGCCGTCGTCCAGGAGGACCTGGCCGGTGCGGGTTTGGGGATCGTAGGTGTACGCCGTGGCCTGCATGGGCGCAGCCTACTGGCCGGGGATGAGCAGACGCGCGGTCGCGGCGGCCGTACGGGGGCCGACGCCGAGGGTCAGGGCGGCGCGGAGGTCCTCGCCGGTGTCGACGTCCTGGCGGACGGAGTCGACGGAGTCGAGGGCGAGCTCCGTGGCGCCGGAGCGGTGGTGACGCAGGCGGGAGTCGGGGCCGAAGGCGGGGCGCAGAGCGCGGCCCGGGGCGGCGGCGAGGAGCGTGGTGCCGGTTCCGGCGACGTCGGCGAGGAAGGCGCGGGGGAACTCGGCGGCGGCCTCCAGGACGCGGGTCAGCTCCGCGGAGCGCAGGGCCGGCAGGTCGGCGTTCAGGGCCGCCATGGGGCTGCGCGGGTGTGCGGCGCGTACCAGGGCCGCCCCATGTCTCAGCGCGGCGTTCAGGCCGTTCGCCGGGTCGCTGCGCGGGTCGTCGGGGACGACGCGGGCGCCGAGGGCCGCCAGCTCCCGTCCGGCTACGTGATCGTCCGTGACGACCACCACACCGCCGACCGCCGGGCAGGTGAGGGCCGCGGCCACGGTGTCCTGCGCGAAGGCGAGGGCCAGGCCGGGGCGCACCCTGTCGTCGGCGGTGTCCGAGAGCCTGCTCTTGGCCCGCGCCAGGGGCTTCAGGGGTACGACCAGGGTCCACTGCACGAGCGTTCCGTCCCTCTCTTGTCGTCGCCATTGTCACCTGGCGGCAAGGGGGCGCCGCAGGGCGGGGCGTACGGTGTTCTCGACAGACAGGCGGCTCGGGGCGACACTTGTCCGGCTCCGGACCCCCGGAGCAGGCCCAGGCAAGTCCTAGAGGAAGGTGTCCGCGTGCCCCGCCGCAGAATCGGCTTCTGGTACCGCCTCGCCGCGGTGATCGCCAAACCGCCACTGGTGGTGCTGATCAAGCGGGACTGGCGTGGAATGGAGAACATTCCGGCCGAGGGTGGATTTATCACCGCGGTGAACCACAATTCGCATGCCGATCCCTTTGCATACGCCCACTATCAGTACAACAGTGGCCGCGTTCCGCGATTTCTCGCGAAGAGCGGTCTGTTCAAGAAAGGATTCGTCGGCGCCTTCATGCGCGGCACCGGACAGATCCCCGTCTATCGCGAGACCACGGACGCGCTGAGCGCCTTCCGCGCCGCGATCGACGCCGTGGAACGCGGTGAATGCGTCGCCTTCTATCCGGAGGGCACCATCACCCGCGACCCCGACCAGTGGCCCATGACCGGCAAGACCGGGGCCGCGCGGGTCGCCCTGCAGACCAGGTGCCCGGTGATCCCGGTCGCGCAGTGGGGTGCCAACGAACTGCTGCCGCCGTATGCCAAGAAGCTCAACGTCCTTCCGCGCAAGACCCACCACGTGCTCGCCGGGCCGCCCGTCGACCTCTCCCGCTTCTACGACAAGGAGATGACCCCCGACCTGCTGAAGGACGCGACGGAGGTCATCATGGCCGCCATCACCCGCCAGCTGGAGGAGATCCGCGGCGAGAAGGCGCCCGAGACGCCGTACGACCCGAAGGTGGAGCGCATCGAGCAGCGGCGCAGGACGGCCGCCGCGGTCGAGCACCGGCGTCCCGGGCAGCACAATGGGGTCCGGGAACGGAAACGACAGGAAGAGGGGCAGGGCAAGTGAGCAAGCCGGTCAAGGCGGCTGTCTTCGGCACGGGTTCATGGGGCACGGCCTTCGGCACGGTGCTCGCCGACGCGGGGTGCCACGTCGTCCTGTGGGGACGGCGGCAGGAACTCGCGGACGCGGTCAACTCCACGCGCACGAACCCCGACTACCTGCCTGGTGTGGAGCTCCCGGAGAACCTGCGAGCCACCACGGACCCCGCCGAGGCCGCCGCGGACGCCGACTTCACCGTCCTCGCCGTTCCCTCCCAGACCCTGCGCGACAATCTCGCCGACTGGACGCCCCTGCTGGCCCCGGACACCGTTCTCGTCTCCCTCATGAAGGGCGTCGAACTGGGTTCCGCCATGCGGATGAGCGAGGTCATCGAGGACGTCGCCAAGGTCGGCCAGGACCGTATCGCCGTCGTCACCGGGCCCAACCTGGCGCGTGAGATCGCTTCCCGGATGCCGGCCGCGTCCGTGGTCGCCTGCACCGACGAAACGGTCGCCCAGCGGCTTCAGACCGCCTGCCACACACCGTACTTCCGCCCGTACACCAACACCGACGTCGTCGGCTGCGAACTCGGCGGCGCGGTCAAGAACGTCATCGGTCTCGCCGTCGGCATCGCGGACGGCATGGGGCTCGGGGACAATGCCAAGGGCTCGCTGATCACGCGCGGTCTCGCCGAGACGACCCGGCTCGGGCTGGCGATGGGCGCGGACCCGCTCACCTTCTCCGGACTCGCGGGCCTCGGCGACCTGGTGGCGACCTGCTCCTCGCCACTCTCCCGCAACCACACCTTCGGCACCAATCTCGGCAAGGGCATGACGCTGCAGGAGACCATCGCGGTCACCAAGCAGACCGCCGAGGGCGTCAAGTCCTGTGAGTCCGTACTGGACTTGGCGCGCCGGCACGGCGTCGACATGCCCATCACCGAGACGGTCGTGGACATCGTCCACGAGGGCAAGCCGCCCGTCGTCGCCCTCAAGGAGCTGATGTCGCGCAGCGCCAAGCCCGAGCGACGCTGAGCGATCCCCGTCGTGGGGCGCTGACTCCCGCACTACCAACGGGTACTCTCAACGCGATATGAGCAGCGAGAACCTCCCCCAGAGCCCTGAGCAGCCGTCCCGCAAGCCGCGCGTGGCCGTCGTCTTCGGCGGACGCAGCTCCGAACACGGGATCTCCATGGTCACGGCCGGCGCCGTCCTGCGCGCCATCGACCGGACGAAGTACGACGTCCTGCCGATCGGCATCACCCGGGAAGGCCGTTGGGCGCTCACTGCGGACGATCCGGAGCGGATGGCGATCACCGACCGCCGTACGCCCGAGGTCGAGGACCTCGCGGAGTCGAGGGACGGCGGCGTGGTGCTCCCCGTCGATCCCGCCAACCGCGAAGTCGTCTACAGCGAGCCCGGTTCGGTGCCCAAGGCGCTCGGCGAGGTCGACGTCGTCTTCCCCGTGCTGCATGGCCCGTACGGTGAGGACGGCACCCTCCAGGGCATGCTCGAGCTCTCCGGCGTCCCGTATGTCGGCTCGGGCGTCCTCGCCTCGGCCGTCGGCCAGGACAAGGAGTACATGAAGCGGGTGTTCACCTCCTTCGGGCTCAGGGTGGGCCCGTATGTGGTGATCCGCCCGCGTGAGTGGGAGCGCGATGAGTCCGCCGCCCGCAAGAAGATCATCGACTTCGCGGGCGAGCACGGCTGGCCGCTCTTCGTGAAGCCCGCCCGCGCGGGCTCCTCCATCGGCATCACCAAGGTCGACGACCTCTCCGACCTCGACGAGGCGATCGCCGAGGCCCAGCGCCACGACCCCAAGATCATCGTTGAGGCCGCCGTACGGGGCCGCGAGATCGAGTGCGGGGTCCTTGAGTTCGAGGACGGCCCGCGCGCCTCGGTCCCGGCGGAGATCCCGCCCCCGGACGCCCACGCGTACTACGACTTCGAGGCCAAGTACATCGACTCGACGCCGGGGATCGTGCCCGCGCCTCTGACCCCGCAGGAGACGGCCGAGGTCCAGCGGCTGGCGGTGGACGCCTTCGAGGCCGCGTCCTGCGAGGGCTTGGTGCGAGCCGACTTCTTCCTCACGGAGGAGGGCGACTTCGTGATCAACGAGATCAACACGATGCCGGGCTTCACACCGATCTCCATGTACCCGGCGATGTGGAAGGCGAGCGGGATCGAGTACGCGGAGTTGGTGGACAGGCTGATCCAGGCGGCGCTGCGCAGGTCGACGGGTCTGAGGTAGAGGGCGCCTGGTAAGCCCCGTTCACCTGAGGGGCGCGGGGCTGTGTCGATGCGCGGCTCCGCCGCGACGGGGATCCCCTGCTTGATCAAAGCCGAGAGTGGGGGAGCGACCAGCCACGAACCACTCGCAGCCTCCAGACGGCATCCCGAGACAGCCCCTCAGGAAGCGTTCCTTCAGGAAGCAATTCCTTCAGGGACCGCCTTCTTGATGGCCGGCGCCAGCCCCACAAGGATCGGCGACGTGTCCTCCGCGGCCCTCGCCGCCGACACCGTGACCTCCACGTACACCTTGCGATTGGCGGTCGTGAAGCGGTAAGCGCCATCGTCCCGCTTCTCCATCAGCCAGTCGACCCCGTTCACCGCCCCGGCCACCGCATCGGCGTCGCGGCCCTCGGCCACCCCTGGGTCGATCATCTTGGGCGGCTGGGGCACACCACAGCGCAGTATGATCACCGCGTCGCCCCAGCCTGCCGTCAGCTCGGAGGCCGGCTGAGGATCCCGGCGGCTGAGACCGTCCACCTCTCGCGGCAGCGCCCGGTCCAGCTTCCGGCACAGTTTCGTGGCGGCAGCCCCAGAGCTGGGAACCGCCGCCGATCCGCCGTCGTCTGCTGAGGAGCAGCCCGCGACGGCGATCAACGACACGGCCAGGACGGGCAGCCCGAGGTGAGCGGGACGCCGGTGACGCAAGGAGCACACCGGCCAAGGGTAGACGGGGGCTACAGGTGCACGACCGGGCAGGTCAGAGTGCGGGTGATGCCGTCCACTTGCTGGACCTTCGCGACCACCAGGCGACCGAGGTCGTCTACGGTGTCCGCCTGCGCGCGCACGATGACGTCGTAGGGGCCCGTCACGTCCTCGGCCTGGATGACCCCAGGGAGTTTGCTGATCGTCTCGGCGACGGTCGACGCCTTGCCGACCTCCGTCTGGATCAGGATGTACGCCTGTACCACGGAACCTCCAGGGCGGCCACGAGGATCATGTGGGGAAAAGGAACGCCACGGTATCGCGTCGTCGCATGCCACGGGGAGACCCGCGGAGCCCGCGCCGCGCGCACCGGGGTACCGGAACCGAGGAAGTTGACGGTCGACTCGACCGTACCGAGGACGAGGATCGCTCGCGACCGGGCGCGGGTGACACTGGATGTGGCAGAAGGGGCGATACGACGATGAAGGGCACCGTGGGAGAGCTGGGGGAGTTCGGGCTCATCAGGGAGCTCACCTCCCGGCTCACCACCACCCCGGCGGTCCGGGTCGGCCCCGGCGACGACGCCGCGGTGGTGGCCGCGCCGGACCGCCGGGTCGTGGCGAGCACCGACCTGCTCCTCGAGGGGCGGCACTTCCGCCGGGACTGGTCCACGGCGTACGACGTCGGTCGCAAGGCCGCCGCGCAGAACCTCGCGGACATCGCCGCCATGGGCGCCGTGCCCACCGCGCTGCTCCTCGGCCTGGTCGCGCCCGTGGAACTGCCGGTGACCTGGGCCACCGAACTGATGGACGGTCTGCGGGACGAGTGCCAGGTCGCCGGGGCGGCCGTGGTCGGCGGTGACGTGGTCCGCGGTGACACCATCATGATCTCGATCACCGCGCTCGGTGATCTGCGCAACCACGAGCCCGTGACCAGGGGCGGAGCCCAGCCCGGGGACGTCGTGGCCGTCACCGGCTGGCTCGGCTGGTCCGCCGCCGGGCACGCGGTGCTCTCCCGCGGCTTCCGCTCGCCGCGCGCCTTCGTGGAGGCCCACCGGCGCCCGGAGCCGCCGTACCACGCGGGTCCCGCGGCGGCCGACCTGGGCGCGACCGCGATGTGCGACGTCAGCGACGGGCTGATCGCGGACCTCGGGCACATCGCGGAGGCGAGCAAGTGCCGGATCGACATCCGCTCCGGTGCGATCGACATCCCTTCCCAGATGAACGACATCGGGCAGGCCGTCGGTGTCGATCCGATCCAATGGGTGCTCACCGGCGGCGAGGACCACGCGATCGTGGCGACCTTCCCGCCGGACGTGAAGCTGCCCGCCCGATGGAAGGTGATCGGCGAGGTCCTCAACCCGTCGGCGCTGCCCCAGGTGACCGTGGACGGGGCACCCTGGACCAGCACGGGCGGCTGGGACCACTTCGGGGACATCGAGTCATGAGGGCGTCCGGGGTCCTTGAGCCGGTGGGTGCGCCGCCGAGGGTGCTGACCGTCGCGGGCTCCGACTCCGGCGGCGGCGCCGGCATCCAGGCCGACCTGAAGACGATGCTCGCGCTCGGCGTGCACGGCATGAGCGTCGTCACGGCGGTCACCGCGCAGAACTCGCTGGGTGTGCGGGGCGCTTGGGAGCTTCCGGTGGAGGCCGTACGCGCCCAGTACCGCAGTGTCGTCGACGACATCGGCGTCCAGGCGGTCAAGACCGGCATGCTCGCCTCCGCCGAACTCGTCGAGGCCGTCGCCGAGTTGCTCGCCGGCACGGACGCGCCCGTCGTCGTCGACCCGGTCGGCGTCTCCAAGCACGGCGACCCGCTGCTCGCCGCCTCCGCGCTGGACTCCGTACGGAAGCGGCTGCTGCCGGTGGCGACTGTGGCCACCCCGAACCTTGACGAGGTCGCCCAACTCACCGGCGTGACGGTCGAGTCGGAGGCGGGGATGCGTGAGGCGGCAATGGCCGTGCTGACGTACGGGCCCCAGTGGGTGGTGATCAAGGGCGGGCACCTCTCCGGCGATGCCGTCGATCTGCTCACCGACGGCTCCGAGGAGCACTGGCTGCGGGCGCCCAGGTACGACAACCGGCACACCCATGGCACGGGCTGCACCCTCGCCTCCGCGATCGCGTCGCAGCTGGCGAAGGGACAGGCCGTGCCGGAGGCGGTGGCGGCGGCCAAGGAGTACGTCACCGGGGCGATCGCCGCCGGGTTTCCGCTCGGCGGCGGGATCGGGCCCGTGGACCACGGGTGGGCCCTCACACGGGGTACTCCGACAGCTTGATGTTCGCCCTGGCAGCCCTTGGCGAAGTCCCGGATCCGCGCCTCGTACGCGGCAGCGCCATCCGGCCCCGGGTGAGCCGGTCGACGTGGATCTGGGCGATCGCGCGGCCGGGCTCGCTGTGGAGCCGGGCGGCTCGGCGCCGTTCAGACCCTCGGTCAGGCGCTCGGTGGATTCTGGCGGCACCAGGACGTACAGGCACAGCAAGAAGCCGGCCCACTGTTCAGTGGACCGGCTCGATGCAGCGAACCAGCAGTGGCCGCGCGCGATGGGGGTCCCCCTGTCTCGAGCGAAGTCGAGAGATGGGGGATGTGCGTCAGCGCGAGACCTTGCCGGCCTTGATGCACGAGGTGCAAGCGTTCACGCGCTTCGGCGTCCCGCCCACCACGGTACGCACACGCTGGATGTTCGGGTTCCAGCGGCGGGACGTACGGCGGTGCGAGTGCGAGATGTTGTTGCCGAAGCCCGGCCCCTTGCCGCAGACGTCGCAGTTGGCAGCCACGGGTCACTCCAAAGACTTCAGATGCACTTACGGTTGATCCCGGCATGCCGGGATCAAGATCACAGGATCAGAGATCTGAGTGGCGGTGCCAGGGGGAATGGCCCGATCTGGATCGGGCAACCGGAGCAGCATACAACGACTGCGCCAGTAGAACGAAACTACCATGGCTGCTCAGGGCCCTGTTCCCGGCCCTCTTCCGATGGGCACCCGTCCTGGGTCTACGCTGCGTCCCACGTCCGGGCAGCTCAAGGAGGCGCAGGTGGCGCAGGTGCCGCAGACATTCTTCGGTGCTCTCGCGGTGCGCACCTGGTGCGGCCTCGCGTTGGCGGCGCTGGGTCGTGCGCGTGAGGAGATCGACGCGATCAACGTCTACCCCGTCGCGGACGGTGACACCGGCACGAATCTCTATCTGACCATGGAGTCGGCCGTCACGGCGGTCGAGGCCGTGTTCGCCGGTCACGAGGCCGGCCCGGGCGCCACGGGTAAGCCGACCCTGGCCGACGCCGCCCGCGCGATGGCGCACGGCGCTCTCATAGGCGCCCGGGGCAACTCCGGGACGATCCTCGCGCAGCTTCTGAGGGGCATGGCCCAGGTGCTGGCCGACGACAGTGAGGCCGCCCACACCGATGGCCAGGGCCTCCGCCTCGCCCTCCGGCACGCAGCCGACTCCGCCCGTGACGCCGTGGCCCACCCGGTCGAGGGCACCGTCCTCACGGTCGCCTCCGCGGCGGCCGACGCGGTGACCGGCACCGAGGGCGACTGCGGCGCGGTCGCCCGGGCCGCCTACGAGGGCGCGGGCGCGGCCCTGGCGGCGACTCCCGGGCAACTGTCCGTCCTCGCGCGCGCGGGCGTCGTGGACGCGGGCGGACGGGGGCTGGTGGCTGTGCTGGCGGCGCTGGTGGAGACGTTCACGGGGGAGGCACCGAAGGCACCGGCCCTGTCCGGGGTCCACGCGCGCGTGGCCGAACGCATGCCTGGTGTCGACCCGGCCTCCGGCATGGATGCGCCTGATGTCGATACGGCCGCCGCCATGGAGGCGTGCGTGGACGACCGACCCGGGGTCGGTGGGCCCGCCTTCGAGGTGATCTACCTCCTGGAGGCGGACGACGCGGCCGTGGCCCGGCTGCGGCGACGGCTCGACGCGCTGGGCGACTCGCTCGTGGTGGTCGGCGGGGACGGGCTGTGGAACGTGCATGTGCACGTCGACGACGCCGGGGCCGCCGTGGAGGCCGGGGTCGAGGCAGGGCGGCCGTACCGGATCCGGATCACGCACTTCGGCGCCGAGGACGCCCACATGGGCGGGGCCGGGCGACCGCCGCGTGAGCGGACCCAGCGGGCCGTCGTGGCCGTCGTACCGGGGGAGGGGCTGGCCGGGCTGTACACCGAGGCCGGCGCGACCACCGTCCTGGCCCGTCCCGGGGAGCCCCCCGCCAGCGGGGAGCTCGTGGAGGCCGTACGGCGTGCCCACGCGCGCGAGGTGGTGCTGCTGCCCAACGACGCCGACCTGCGGCACACGGCCGCCGCCGCGGCAGACCAGGCGCGCGCCGAGGGTGTACGGGTCGCCCTCATCCCCACCCGCTCGGCGGTCCAGGGCATCGCCGCCCTCGCCGTCCACGAGCCGGACCGCCGCTTCGACGAGGACGTCGTCTCCATGACCTCCGCGGCCGGCGCCACCCGCTACGGCGAGGTCGTCATCGCCGAGCGCCAGTCCTGGACGATGGCCGGCATCTGCCAGGCCGGCGACGTCCTCGGCCTCATCGACGGCGACGTCGCGGTCATCGGCGAGGACGTCACGACCGCCGCCGTGACGGTCGTGGACCGCATGCTCGCGGCAGGCGGCGAAATGGTCACCCTGGTCCTCGGCGACGAGGCCCCCCCAGGCGTGGCCGACCACATCGAGACCCGAGTACGGGAGTCATACCTGGCCGTGGACACGGTGGTGTACCGGGGCGGCCGGCAGGGCGCGCTGCTCTTGATCGGCGTGGAGTGACTTTCCAGCCCCCGCAAGTGCCGCGCCCCGTAGGGGGCGCGGGGAACTGCGCGATCAACCACGATCAACCCGCACCCGCCAAACCCCCCTTCCTCCCGAGCTGGTAGGCACGTCGAGGGACGCAGCCCTATGAGGGTCCGGGACGCGGCCCCTGTGAGGGTCCGGGACGCGGCCTCTGCGGGGGTCCGGGGCGCAGCCCCGTGGCGGGGTCGAAGGGGCGCGGCCCCTGGGGATGGGAACGGGTAAGGGCGGCGGGGGCGAAAAACCGAAGGCCCTCACCTGCTCAACTCTCGCCCCGCACCCCCACCACCCCCAACATCCTCTCCGCCTCACCCCGCCGCGCCACCGCCACCTCGTCATCCCGCCCGGCAAACGCGGAAAGCACCCCACGCGCGCGTGCCGCAGAGTCGGCAGGACGCTGCAGATCCGCCTCCAACCACCCCGCCGCAAGCTCCGCACCACTACGCGCATCGAGGAACTCATCCCCAAGGGAGCCATACACCGACACGGCCCGCTCGACGAACCCCAGCGCTTCCTCGAAGACCGGCCCGAACTCGGAGAACCCCGCCTCCTCCCCGACCGACCGAGCGAGCAGGTCCCCGAACTGCTGATATGTCTCTCCGAGTTCGGCGACAATCCGCCGCCGGTTCTCCTCGCCGACCACGTCCGACAGAGCCGCCTCGCACCCCACCACGGCGTCGCCCATCAACTCCCGGGCCGCGTCGAGTCCGGAGCCCTCCTGGAGCGCGTACCAGGCCCGCGCACGCAGCGCCCGGACGTACCCGTGGACGTTGCCGAGCGAGCCCCAGAGGTCGCCCGCGCGCTCATAGGCACGGTCGGCCTCGGCGGGCAGCCCCGCACGGGTGAGCGCCTCGGCGGCGAGATGGGCGAGCATGGCGTGGTCGCGCTGCTCGGGCCAGTGCCGGGCGATGTCGGCGGCCCGGAGCCACCGTTCGGCCGCCTCGCGGTGCTCACCGAGCTCGGTGTGGCAGTCGCCGAGCCACCACAGGGTCTGCGCGACGGCCCCGTCGCCGTGCGTGTCGTCGGTGAGATCCGGAAGGGCCGACTCCAGTATCTCGGCGGCCTCCGCGAACCGCCCCTGCCCCAGCAGGAACCCGCCGAGCAGATGCCGGGCCCAGGCGCCCAGTGTCCGGCTCTCGCCCGCCTCGTCGGCCCAGTGCGCCGCCTCCAGGGCGTGCTCGGCGGCCGAGTCGACCCGCTCGGCGGCGCCGAGCAGTGTGGCCAGCTGGACGTGGAGTTGGGCGTGCCCCATCGGCTCCAGGAACGGACGGCCGTGCTCCAGCGCCGCGCGCGCCGCCCGCTCGGCCGTCTCCAGGTCCCCGAGCTGCTGCGCGACCCCGGCGAGCCGTGCCTCGTACTCCACCGCGAACCACGGCAGCCCGGCCGTCATATACCGCTCCGCGGCCTCCGCGAACAGCTCGGCGGCGGCTTGGGCGTCCTCCCGACGCAGGGCCACCTCTCCGAGCAGCCCCCGCGCCTCCGCGGCCCGCGAGGTCAGCCGTACGTCGTCCGCGCGGTGCGGCTCGGTGAACTCGGCCAGCTCCCGAACGGCCGCCTCGGCGGCGGTCACGGCATCCGCGTCCTGGGTCTCCTGCATCCGCTGCACGAGTATCCGCGCCCGCCCCACCAGCACGGACGCCTTCTGCCGTACACCCGTCCCGCCGTCCGCGCGGAGGGCCAGAACCTTCTGGTACGACTCGGAGATCAGCTCCAGGGCCGCCTCGGAGCGGCCGTTCAGCGCCTGAACCGTGGCTCCACGCGCGCGTGCCGCCAGTGCCTCGCCCGGATCGCCGGCCTCCTCGTACAGCTCGGCCGCGCGTTCGAAGAGCGGGCCGCCCTCGGGGCCGAGGCCGATCGCCCGGTGGTCGACTATCTCCGCGCGGTCGTACGCGTCCAGCTCCGCGTCCTCCGCCTCGGCGGCACGCGCCACGGCGGCCCACGCCTCGACGGAGTCGGGATGCAGGGACTCGGAGAGCCGCCGCGCCGTCGCGAGCAGCGAGGGCAGGTCGTCCGGGGCCGGTGCGCTCCCTGTGGCCATCCGCTCCGCCGCGAGGGGCTGTCGGGGCGCCGGTACCGACACCGGACGCGTCGAGCGCACGCCCAGCGGCAGCCGCTCCACCAGCGGCTCCTGATCCATGCGTTCCCGGGCGCCCGTGCTGACGTACGACGTCCCGTTGCGCTCGTCGAAGAGGGAGGCCAGGGAAAGGGCCTCCTCGCGCGCGTGGGAGGCCAGTTCGCGTGCCGTCCAGGCACGGTCGGCGGGCCCCGGGACCGTTTGACCGCCAAACCCACGGGCCACCAGACGGTCCATGAGCAGGGCCACCGCGGCCATGAAGTCCAGCTTGCTGCGCGGGTCCCCGGAGTCCGTGAAGTACGCCGGACGCTCGGCCAGCAGCTCCAGACCGCGCGCCTCGTTCCCGGACAGGGCACAGAACTCCACATGGTCCGCGTACGCGCCCCGCATGCTCTCCATGGCCCGCACCAGCCGGAAACCCCGCAGATGGTTGGCACGGGCCTCGTCCGCACGACCCAGGCGCAGCAGCGGCACCAAGGAGGACGCCAGAACCGTGTGCGGCTCGTGGGCGCAGGTGTACTCGCCCTCCAGCACCGGCGCCCACAGCTCAAGGGCCTCGGCGTCCCGGCGCCGCCGTGCAAGCCACCAGCCCTGGCCGTGCAGCTCGCACGCGTGACAGTCGGCCATGGTGTCCCGGTCGGCGGCCAGCCACGCCGCGTACGCCCGCTCGGCCCGCGCCAGGTCCCCGATGTGCGCGGCCACACTGAACTCGGCGCTGCGCACGGCCCGTTCGGAGTGCCCGGCGAGCCGGTAGCGGTGCTCCATCTCGCCGAGCCACTTCTCGATGGAGGCCAGCGGGATGTGCGGCTGGTTGAGCATGCCGGCCGACATCCACTTGAAGACCCAGTGCAGGGAGTGGATCTCGTACTCGTCGAAGTCCTCGGGGCGCTCGTCCCACATGCGCAGCAGACGCGCGAAGGGGACGAACATCTTGTCCTTCTCGGAGCTGTAGTTGTAGACCTTCAGCTGGTGC
Organism: Streptomyces ipomoeae 91-03; assembly: GCF_000317595.1. Classification (GTDB taxonomy): domain Bacteria; phylum Actinomycetota; class Actinomycetes; order Streptomycetales; family Streptomycetaceae; genus Streptomyces; species Streptomyces ipomoeae. The sequence goes on from NZ_AEJC01000247.1 coordinate 12,689, forward strand.
CCGAGCGCCTCGATCACGGCCAGCGGAATGTTCAGCTTCTCCGCCTCCGCGAGCAGCCGTTCCGCGCGCGCGTTGCGAGCGGGACCCTCCGGCTGCTCGTAGTTCTCCGCCATGGCCCGGCGCAACTCGTCGAAGGCCGTGTCCTCGGTGAACTCAGTCACTTGCGGCCGTCCTCCTCAGCTCCGGTCCCGGTGTGCGTGGCCCACTCCAGCAGGCCGATGAACGCGCGGTTCAACAGCGCCGAGTCCGCGGGCCTGAGCGGGCGCTGCGCCATCAGCAGGGCCTGCCCGTACAGGGACTCCGTGGCGGTGCCGATCAGCTCCGGGTCCTTCAGGGAACTGATCCGCCGGATCAGCGGGTTGAGGTGGTTGAGCACCAACCGCGCGCGCGGGGCACTGCCCCGCAGTGAGCCGAGGATGCCCGCCCACAGGTCGTCGGCCTGCTCCTCGGCCTCCGCGCGGGCCTGCTCATGGCGGGACGACCGGTCGTCCAGGTGCAGCGCGGGCACCGACAGCGGATGGAACGCCCGGAGCACGACATCGCACCCCAGGGGGTCCAGTTTGGCCCGCGCGGCCGTCAGGAAGCCCGCCAGCGCCAGCTCCTCGTCCGGGTCCGGCGCGTCCAGATGCGCGGTCACCGTGTCGGCGTCCAGCTCGGCGACCACCGTCCCCGGGCGCACCGACGGCAGCGCCTCGACCAGCTCGCTGTCGTACGTGTAGCCGCCGTTGACCACGCCGACGCCCTGCGCGGACGCGATCGGCGCGACCTGGCGGTACTCCTCGACCGTCCGCGTGAAGTGCACCACCGGGTGCCGCTGCGCGAACTCCTCCAGGGACAGACGCCCGTCCGTCGTCTCGAAGGGGAGCCACGGCAGCATCGTGCGCAGCATCTCCTTGTCGTGCCGCGCCAGGGACTTCACGCCCAGGTAGTGCACCGACAGGAAGGCCGCCAGCCGCTCCGGATCACCGGCCGCGAGCCCGGTCAGCCAGCCACGGATCCTCTCCCCGAGCGCCTCCCGCACGGCCGACAGGGTCTCGTCCTCGTACAGTGACTCCCGCGACGCCGTGGGCCGCAGGCTGTCCGTGTCGAGCACACAGCGCACGAAGAACGCCCAGTCGGGCAACAGCTGTTCGGCCCGCTCGGTGAGCAGCATGCCCTTCAGATGCACCCGGTGGCTCGCCCGCTGGGCCGGGCTGACGGCCGACGGCAGGACGTACGCCACCCCGCGGATCCCGGCCAGCGGAACGTCCAGCTCGATCGCGTCCAACGGCGTGAACCCGAACAGCTCGTGGCAGTGCCGTGCGAGAGCCACCCTCCGGGCGGCGGGGGAGGGGTAGGCGCGGTCCCAGGGCGCCGGCAGATCGGTGACCGCCTCGTCGCCCACCCGGACGTCGTACGGCAGCAGCGACCCGAAGTCCCGGGCCAGCGACAGCACGCGCGCGTGGGAGAGCCATTCGACCGCCCCGGGCCGCGCGACCAGGTGGACGGTCGTGCCCGGCTCCGGGCGCGCCTCGTCGGGCAGCGTCCGCACGGTGTACGACCCGTCGTCGGTGGCCGTCCACTCCACGGGCGGCGCCCCGGGCGTACGTGCGCTGCGGCTCACGACGCGGATGCGTTCGGCGACCACGAAGCACGCCAGCAGCCCGATCCCGAACTGTCCCAGGAAGTCCGAGCGGACCTCCTGGAGCCCGTCCGCGATCCCGCCGGCCCGCTTGGAGCTGCGGCCGATCGTGGCCAGCAGGTTGTGCACGTCGGACTCGGTGAGCCCCACGCCGGAATCCTCCACCCGCAGCGCGCCGCCCTCGGCGAACAGCCGCACCCGGGCGGGCGCCTCGGGCTCCTCGGCCCGCCGCGCGGTGATGGCGTCCACAGCGTTCTGCAGCAACTCGCGCAGGTAGACCTTGGGACTGGAGTAGAGGTGGTGCGAGAGCAGATCCACCAGGCCACGCAGATCGACCTGGAACGTATGAGGCGACGGGGATGACTGAGGTGTCCGGGGTGCCTGGGACGACTGTGAGGTCATTGAATCCATCGTCGCAGCGCCGGTGGGGTGGGATTCTGGCGACGGCGGCGGGGTCGGGCGGTCCCGCGAGACGGTGACCGCGGACGGTAGGCGGTACGGACCCCGCTGGGGCCGGGTCCGGGAGTGCGCCATCCTAGGCCTGAACGACCCGTCTGACCAGCGGATTTCAAGGACGTATACGGGATTGTCAGTGCCGTGGTGTGCAATGGATCTCGTGCCCGCGCTCGAAGAACCGCTCAAGAACACGCTCGGCGCCGCCACCGCGAAGGTGATGGCCGAGCACCTCGGCCTGCACACCGTCGGCGACCTGCTGCACCACTATCCCCGCAGGTACGAGGAGCGCGGGCAGCTCACCCACCTCGCCGACCTGCCCATGGACGAGCACGTCACGGTGGTCGCCCAGGTCGCCGACGCCCGTCTGCACACCTTCGCCTCCGCCAAGGCGCCCCGGGGCAAGGGGCAGCGCCTCGAAGTGACCATCACCGACGGCAGCGGTCGCCTCCAGCTCGTCTTCTTCGGCAACGGCGTGCACAAACCCCACAAGGAGCTCCTGCCCGGCACCCGCGCCCTCTTCGCCGGCAAGGTCTCCGTCTTCAACCGCCGCCTCCAGCTGGCCCACCCGGCGTACGAACTGCTGCGCGGCGAAGACGTGTCGGAGACGGTCGACACCTGGGCGGGCGCCCTCATCCCGATCTACCCGGCCACCGCCAAGCTGGAGTCCTGGAAGATCGCCAAGGCCGTCCAGACAGTCCTGCCCGGCGCTCAGGAAGCCATTGACCCGCTCCCCGACTCCCTCCGCGCCGGCCGAGGCCTCGTCCCCCTTCCCGAAGCCCTGCTGAAGATCCACCGTCCCCACACCAGGGCCGACATCGAAAGCGCCCGCGACCGTCTCAAATGGGATGAGGCCTTCGTCCTCCAGGTCGCCCTCGCCCGCCGCCGTCACGCCGACGCCCAACTGCCCGCGGCACCCCGCAAACCCACCCCCGACGGCCTCCTCACCGCCTTCGACGCCCGCCTCCCCTTCACGCTCACCGAAGGCCAGCGGAAGGTCTCCAAAGAAATCTTCGACGACCTCGCCACCGAGCATCCGATGCACCGGCTGCTCCAGGGCGAGGTCGGCAGCGGCAAGACACTGGTGGCCCTGCGCGCCATGCTCGCCGTCGTCGACGCCGGCGGTCAGGCCGCGATGCTGGCGCCCACCGAGGTGCTCGCCCAGCAGCACCACCGGTCGGTCACCGAGATGATGGGCGAGTTGGCCGAGGGAGGGATGCTCGGCGGCGCCGAGCACGCCACCAAGGTGGTGCTGCTCACCGGCTCGATGGGCGCCGCCGCCCGCCGCCAGGCGCTGCTCGACCTGGTCACCGGCGAGGCCGGCATCGTCATCGGCACCCACGCCCTGATCGAGGACAAGGTGCAGTTCCACGACCTGGGCCTGGTCGTCGTGGACGAACAGCACCGCTTCGGCGTCGAACAGCGCGACGCCCTCCGCGGCAAGGGCAAGCAGCCGCCCCACCTCCTCGTCATGACGGCCACCCCCATCCCGCGCACGGTCGCCATGACCGTCTTCGGCGACCTGGAGACCTCGGTCCTCGACCAACTCCCCGCCGGTCGCTCGCCCATCGCCAGCCATGTCGTCCCGGCCGCCGACAAACCCCACTTCCTCGCCCGCGCCTGGGAACGCGTCCGCGAGGAGGTGGGCAAGGGCCACCAGGCCTACGTGGTCTGCCCCCGCATCGGCGACGACGTCGACGAATCCGCCGAGTCGAAGAAGTCCACCAAGAAGTCCCCCGAGGACGACGCCGAGAAGCGCCCGCCCCTCGCCGTGCTGGACGTCGCCGACCACCTCGCCAAGGGCCCCCTCAACGGCCTCGAGGTCGAGGTCCTGCACGGCCGGATGCACCCCGACGACAAGGACGCGGTGATGCGCCGCTTCGCCGCCGGCGAGACCCATGTCCTGGTCGCCACCACGGTCATCGAGGTCGGCGTCAACGTCCCCAACGCGACCGTCATGGTGATCATGGACGCCGACCGCTTCGGCGTCTCCCAGCTCCACCAGCTCCGCGGACGCGTGGGCCGAGGCTCCGCCCCCGGTCTCTGCCTCCTGGTCACCGAGATGGCTGAAGCGAGCGCGGCCCGCCAGCGGTTGAACGCCGTCGCCTCCACCCTCGACGGCTTCGAACTCTCCCGCATCGACCTGGAACAACGCCGCGAGGGCGACGTCCTCGGCCAGGCCCAGTCCGGCGCCCGCACCAGCCTGCGCATGCTGGCGGTCATCGAGGACGAGGAGATCATCGCGCAGGTGAGGGAGGAAGCGGCGGCGGTGGTGGCGACCGATCCGAACCTGGAGCACCTGCCGGGGTTGCGAACGGCCCTGGACGCGCTGTTGGACGAGGAGCGGGAGCAGTACCTGGACAAGGGCTGAGCCAGAGTGCTTTCCAACCGGGGCCGAGGACCAGCGCCTCAAAGGGGCGCGAGGCTGTGCCGATATGCGGCTCCGCCGCGATGGGGGTCCCTCCCGCTCATGGGGCCCCTCCCGCTCGAGCGAAGTCGAGAGTGGGGGAGAAGTCGGGAGTGGGGGAGCGACAAGCCACAACAGACCCGCAGTCGCCCACGACGATCAAGAGGCATCCCGATAGGCGAACCCACCGCCGCCTGCCAAACTGGACCCATAGCCGCCCCTCGACCAAGGACCCGAGATGACCCGCGTGATCGCCGGCGCAGCCGGCGGACGGCGCCTCTCCGTGCCGCCCGGCACTGGCACCCGGCCCACTTCCGATCGCGCACGCGAGGGCCTCTTCTCCACCTGGCAATCCCTCCTCGGCGGCCCCCTGGAAGGCGAACGGGTCCTCGACCTCTACGCCGGTTCCGGAGCCGTAGGCCTGGAGGCCCTGTCCCGCGGCGCCGGTCACGCCCTCCTCGTCGAGGCCGACGCCCGCGCCGCCCGAACGGTCCGCGACAACATCAGAACGCTGGGCCTCCCGGGCGCCGAGGTCAGGTCGGGCAAGGCGGAACAGATCATCCAGGGCCCGCCGCCGGCCGAGCCGTACGACCTCGTCTTCCTCGACCCCCCGTACGCCGTCTCGGACGACGATCTTCGGGAGATTCTGCTCACACTCCGTTCGGGGGGCTGGCTCGGCGAGGAAGCCCTCGTCACCGTGGAGCGCAGCACCAGGGGCGGTGAATTCCGGTGGCCCACCGGCTTTGACGCGATCAGGGCCCGTCGCTACGGCGAGGGAACGTTTTGGTACGGTCGCGCCGCCTCCACGACCGAAGACGCCCGATGACCGGACCGAAGAGCGAGGGATCCCAAGTGCGCCGAGCCGTCTGTCCCGGGTCTTTCGACCCCATCACCAACGGACACCTCGACATCATTGGCCGCGCCTCCAAGCTGTACGACGAGGTCTACGTCGCGGTGATGATCAACAAGTCGAAGAAGGGCCTGTTCGAGGTCGAGGAGCGGATCGAACTGATCCGCGAGGTCACCGCCGAGTACGCGAACGTCCGGGTCGAGGCCTTCCACGGCCTCCTCGTCGACTTCTGCAAGCAGCGCGACATCCCGGCCATCGTCAAGGGCCTGCGCGCGGTCAGCGACTTCGACTACGAGCTGCAGATGGCCCAGATGAACAACGGCCTCTCCGGCGTCGAGACCCTCTTCGTCCCCACCAACCCCACCTACAGCTTCCTCTCCTCCTCCCTGGTCAAGGAGGTCGCCACCTGGGGCGGCGACGTCTCCCACCTGGTGCCCCCGCTCGTCCTGGAGGCGCTGAACGAGCGCCTGCGCAAGGACTGATGGTGCTGCGCGCCTGAGCAGGGACCGTTGGGGCTACAGTCGACCCGACCGTCTCCAACACAGCTGTAGAGAGTGGGCGAGCACTCGGTGGACCACACGGTGGACGTGCAGAAGAAGCTCGACGAGATCGTCTCGGTGGTCTCCGGCGCCCGGGCCATGCCCATGTCGGCCTCGTGCGTGGTCAACCGCGCCGAACTGCTCTCGCTGCTGGAAGAGCTGCGCGCGGCCCTGCCCGACTCCCTCGCCCAGGCGCAGGAGCTGATCGGCGACCGCGAGCACCTGGTCGAGCGGGCCCGGCAGGAGGCCGAGCGGATCATCGAGAACGCGCACGCCGAGCGCGGCTCCCTGATCTCCGACACCGAGGTCGCCCGCCGCTCCCAGAACGAGGCCGACCGCATCCTCGCCGAGGCCCGCCGGGAGGCCGAGGAGGTCCGCGCGGAGGCCGACGACTACGTCGACTCCAAGCTCGCCAACTTCGAGGTCGTCCTCACCAAGACCCTCGGCTCCGTGGGCCGCGGCCGCGAGAAGCTCCTCGGCACCGGTCCCGGCCTCGACGAGCAGGGCTACGTGGACCCCGAAGAGGACGACGCCCCCGAGCGCAGCCACGACCCCGAGACCCTGCGCCGCGACGCCGACGCGTACGTGGACGCCAAGCTGGGCGCCTTCGAGGCGGTCCTCGCCAAGACCCTGGAGGCCGTCGGCCGGGGCCGGCAGAAGCTCCACGGCCGGATCGCCACCGACGACCTCGGCGCCCTCGCCCTGGACGACGACGGCACCTCCCCGCGGCCCACCACCGACGCCGACTACCTGGCCGAACTCGTCGCCCTCTCCGAGACCCCCGCCGGGACGTCACGGACGTCGGCGGACCAGCAGTCGTACGGCGGGCAGCAGGACTCCTACGCGGCGACGGCGTACCAGCAGGACCAGTACGGCGGCTACCAGCAGCAGTACGCCCAGCCCCAGCAGTCGGCCGACCCCTACGGTTACCAGCAGGCCGACCCGTACGCCGTCGGCTACCCGCAGCAGCCGTCGTACGACCCGAACCAGGGGCATCAGGACCCGCACGGACATCAGGGCCGGCAGGGGTACACGCAGCCGCAGGCGAACGTGCTCGACGAGACCAGTCTCTTCGACACGACCATGATCACGGCGGAGCAGTTGCGCCGTTACGAGCAGGGCCGCTGACAGCGGATTGGGCCGACAGCGAAAGGTCCAGTATCCTGGCTCTTCGGTCGTGCGTGCGTTCACGCTGTCTGCGGAAGACGCCCGCGATCGAGCGCTGCCCGGAACATCAGGTGCGGCGCCCCTGACGAGTTCCGAAGACTGAAAGCTGAAATGGCTCTGAACGCCCGCCTCGACCACCGCAACCCTCTCGTGTTCGACACGCACGAGCTGGGTCGGCGGCCCGGTGCGCTGCAGCGCCTGACGCGTTCGGTCGACGCTCCCAAGGATCTCGGGATCAAGGGAGTCATCGGAGTGCCGGAAGGCTCCCCGGTGGAACTCGAACTCCGCCTGGAGTCGGTCATGGAAGGTGTGCTCGTCACAGGCACCGCCCGTGCCACGGCCGAAGGGGAGTGCGTAAGGTGTCTGGAGTCGCTGGAGCTGGAGCTCGAAGCGGACTTCCAGGAGATGTTCTCGTACCCCGACGCCGATGAGCGGGGCCGTGTGATCGCGGAACCCGACAGCGACGCCGAGGACGACGAGGACAGGCTCTTCGTCGAGGACGGCCTGTTCGACCTCGAACCCGTGCTGCGGGACGCGGTGGTGCTCGCACTGCCGATGCAGCCGGTGTGCCAGGACGACTGCCCCGGCCTGTGCTCCGAGTGCGGAGCGAGGCTCGCGGACGACCCGGACCACCATCACGACGCCGTCGACATCCGTTGGGCGGCATTGCAGGGACTCGCCGAGACCATGACGGACGGCGAGAAGGACGAGATGAGCGGCGACGCGACTCGATCAGCACGCGTCGACGAGAAGCAGGAGAAGTAGCCGTGGCTGTTCCGAAGCGGAAGATGTCGCGCAGCAACACGCGCCACCGCCGGTCGCAGTGGAAGGCTGCGGTCCCCACCCTGGTTGCGTGCGAGCGCTGCCACGAGCCCAAGCAGCAGCACATCGCGTGCCCGTCTTGCGGCACCTACAACAAGCGCCAGGTCCTCGAGGTCTGAGCGGCTGGTGAGAGGCACTGTGTCCACGCCGAAGAAGAACTCTGCGGACCACCAGGCCTCGTCCCACACGCTTCTGGAAGGGCGGCTCGGCTACAAGCTCGAGTCCGCCCTTCTGGTGCGTGCCCTGACCCACCGTTCGTACGCGTACGAGAACGGCGGTCTGCCCACCAACGAGCGTCTGGAGTTCCTCGGGGACTCCGTTCTCGGCCTCGTGGTCACGGACACGCTGTACCGCACCCACCCCGACCTGCCCGAAGGCCAGCTGGCCAAGCTGCGGGCCGCGGTGGTCAACTCTCGTGCGCTGGCGGAGGTGGGCCGTGGGCTCGACCTGGGCTCCTTCATTCGGCTCGGCCGCGGTGAAGAGGGCACGGGCGGCCGGGACAAGGCATCCATCCTCGCCGACACCCTCGAAGCGGTGATCGGCGCGGTCTATCTCGACCAGGGACTGGACTCGGCGGCGGAGCTGGTGCACCGCCTGTTCGACCCCCTGATCGAGAAGTCCTCCAACCTCGGAGCCGGCCTGGACTGGAAGACCAGCCTCCAGGAGCTCACCGCGACCGAGGGGCTCGGCGTGCCCGAGTACCTGGTCACGGAGACCGGCCCCGACCACGAGAAGACCTTCACAGCTGCCGCCCGCGTCGGAGGCGTCTCGTACGGCACCGGCACCGGCCGCAGCAAGAAGGAAGCGGAGCAGCAGGCGGCCGAGTCCGCCTGGCGCGCGATCCGCGCAGCGGCGGACGAGCGAGCCAAGGCCGCGGCCAAGGCCGCAGCGGAGGCTGCCGCCGCTCAGGCCGACGCCGTCCAGGCCGACGACGCCGACGCATCGTCGGACGCCGCCTCGGCCTGACACCGGGCGTCGTCCAGGCGCGCGTGAGAGCTCGGGGGCGGGGTTGTCGCGCGGGTGCGGGTGCGTCGTGGCTGGTCACGCAGT